>DDXZ01000037.1 GCA_002347295.1 Dehalococcoidia bacterium UBA2247
GTCATTGCGAGGAAGCCGTCAGGCCAGGCCAAAGCAATCTTGTGGCGGGGTGACACTACAAACTTCAAACTATTAACTTTAAGCTGAAAGTTAACGGCTGACTGCTATCAGCCTCATGGCATTTGTAGGGGCAGGTTTATAAACCTGCCCGTCATCGTTGTGTTTTTGATTTAGTCATTACCATGATAGTCAAATTATGATAAACTATGCAGAACGCAAAGCTTGCCAACAGTATTAAACAATATGCGGATAGTGCCGGGAGAGTATAATCCGGATTCAAAGGAGAATCTTCATGCCGATAAGAACTGATATTAAGAAAGTGCTCATCATTGGCTCTGGCCCTATTGTGATTGGTCAGGCATGTGAATTTGATTATTCCGGGACTCAGGCCTGTAAAGCACTGCGCTCACTGGGTTATCAAATTGTTCTGGTTAATTCTAATCCAGCTACTATTATGACTGACCCGGGCTGGGCAGATGCCACTTATATTGAGCCGCTTACCGTTGATTCTCTGCGTAAAATTATTGCTAAAGAGAGGCCTGATGCCCTGCTGCCTAATCTGGGCGGACAAACAGGACTTAATCTCAGTTCTGCCCTTGCCCAGGAGGGAGTTCTTGATGAGTATGGTGTCAAGGTAATTGGCGTTGATATTAATGCTATTCAAAGAGGGGAAGACCGTCTTATTTTTAAAGAGACAATGAAATCGCTGGGGCTGGACCTCCCGCGCAGTAAGGATGCTTATAGTGTCGATGATGTGGAGAAAATAGCGAACGAACTGGGGTTACCCGTTGTTGTTCGTCCGGCTTATACCATGGGAGGTACCGGTGGAGGACTCTGCTACACCATGGAAGAATTACAGGTTGTTGCCAGCCGTGGTCTGGCGGCAAGTCGCATCGGGCAGGTGTTGATTGAGGAAGCGGTGGAAGGATGGGAAGAGCTGGAACTGGAAGTCCTGCGTGACGCTAAAGGTAAAAAGATTACCGTTTGTTTTATCGAGAATGTCGATGCTATGGGAGTGCATACCGGTGATTCTATTTGTGTTGCTCCCATGCTTACTATCGCCCCGGATTTGCAGAAGCGGCTGGAAGAATATTCCTATCGTATTATGGATGCCATCCAGATAATCGGCGGGTGTAATATTCAGTTTGCTCATGATCCCGGGACGGGCCGGGTGGTTGTCATTGAAATTAATCCGCGGACATCACGTTCTTCGGCACTGGCTTCTAAAGCGACTGGTTTTCCTATTGCACTTGTCTCGGCCAAACTGGCGGCCGGTATGACTCTGGACGAATTACCTTACTGGCGTGATGGTACACTGGATAAATATACTCCTTCCGGTGATTATGTGGTGGTTAAATTCCCGCGCTGGGCATTTGAAAAATTCCGTGATGCCAATGACAGGCTGGGGACACAGATGCGTGCTGTGGGTGAAGTGATGAGTATCGGCAAGACATATAAAGAAGCCTTTCATAAAGCGATCCGTTCTCTGGAGAATAGCCGTTATGGACTCGGTTTTGCCAAGGGATATAACAGTCTTTCTCTGGAGGAATTACTGGAATTAGTGAATAAACCTACCAGCGAACGGCAATTTATTATGTATGAGGCTTTACGTAAGGGAGCGGATGTGGATGACCTTTATCGCCGGACATTCATTAAACCGTGGTTCATTAATCAAATGAAAGAGCTGGTGAAACTGGAAGAAAACATCTTGCAGTACCGGGGCCGGATGTTACCGGATGGACTGCTGATACAGGCAAAGAAAGATGGTTTTGCCGACCGCTATCTGGCGAAACTGCTCAATATACCGGAAAAAGAGATAAGCCAGAAGCGTATTACTCTGGGGATGGAAGAGAGATGGGATGCTGTTCCCGTGAGCGGTGCGGAAAATGCCTCGTATTATTATTCTACTTATAACGGTGAGGACAGAATATCTACCAGTAAGCGGAAGAAAGTAATGGTACTGGGTGGCGGGCCGAACCGTATTGGTCAGGCTATTGAATTTGATTACTGTTGTGTTCATGCAGCTTTTGCCATGCGTAATGAAGGATATGAGACGATCATGGTCAACTGCAATCCGGAAACCGTATCTACCGACTATGATACTTCCGACAAGCTATATTTCGAGCCGGTGACTGTGGAGGATGTTCTCAGTATTTATCGCAAAGAGCAACCGGAAGGTGTTATCGTTCAGTTCGGAGGACAGACACCGCTTAATATCGCCCAGGAACTGGAAGAGGCCGGGGTACATATCATGGGTACTTCTCCTGATTCCATTGATATTGCCTCGGACCGGGGGCGCTTTGGCCGGATGATGAAGAAATATCATATTCCGATGCCGGAAGCAGGTACGGCAACCAATCTGCCGGATGCTCTCAAGGTAGCCGGTCAAATCGGTTATCCCGTAATAGTGCGGCCTTCTTATGTACTGGGCGGACGTGGTATGGAAATTGTCTATGATGAAGAGATGCTGAATACGTATTTTGCGGCAGCTGTAGGTGTTACCCCGGATCGTCCGATACTCATCGACCGCTATCTGGAAAGTGCTATTGAGACAGAGGCGGATGCACTTTCTGATGGTGATGATGTCTTTATCCCTGCAGTTATGGAGCATATTGAATTTGCCGGAGTACATTCCGGTGATGCTGCTTGCGTTATTCCACCGGTGACGCTCTCAGAAAAACATATTCAGCTCATTGAAGAATATACTCGTAGAATCGCTCACGACCTTCAAGTTGTCGGTGTGATGAATATTCAGTATGCAGTGTGCAAGGATGTTGTTTACGTCCTGGAAGCCAATCCTAGAGCGTCAAGGACGGTGCCCTTCGTATCTAAGGTGTGTAACATACCTATGGCCAGTATTGGTACGCAGCTTATGCTTGGGAAAAAAATAGCCAGCTTAAATCTAAAGCACGGGATGATTCCGTATTTTGGTGTTAAGGAAGCCGTTTTCCCCTTTAATATGTTCCCGGAAGTGGACCCGGTACTCGGTCCGGAAATGAGGTCAACCGGTGAGGTGCTGGGACTGGCCCATTCTTTTGGTCTCGCTTTCTTCAAGGCAGAAGAAGCAGCACAGGCGGCATTACCGGTGCGTGGCACGGTTCTTATTACTGTTTCTGAGCGTGACCGTCCGGAAGTATTGGAGGTAGCAAAGGTATTTGACAATCTCGGGTTTAAAATTAGAGCTACGGCGGGTACCGGACAGTTTCTCGGCAGTAAAGGTATTACTTATGAACCAATACTGAAGATGCATGAAGGACGGCCTAATATTATTGATGCCATTGTTAGTCGTGAGATAAATCTCATTATTAATACGCCTGTCGGTAAATTAAGCCAATATGATGATTCATACATCCGTAAGGCGGCTATTAAATATAAGATACCTTACATTACCACGCTATCGGCTGCTCTGGCAGCGGCTAATGGTATTACTGCTTTCCGGGAAGGGAAAGAGGATATAAAATCTTTACAAGAATATCATGCCGATATTAAGTAATGGCTAAAAAGGACACAAGCAAAAATATTACAATAGCGGAAGTCTTGACGAAATTACAGGCGAAAGCCCATCCTGACCAGCTGGCTGGCATGCAGCGTTATGGTATGATAATCGAGAAGCGACTGGGAATATCCATGCCTGATTTGCGTCAGATGGCAAGAGAAATCGGGAAAAATCATGCTCTGGCGCTGGAATTATGGCAAACGGGTATTGCGGAAGCCAGAATTATCGCCGGTATGGTTGCCGAAGCGGACAAACTCACGGAAGAAGAGATGGAATCATGGGTAAAAGATATTAATTCCTGGGATGTTTGTGACCAGACCTGTGATAATCTATTTGAAAAGAGTCCTCTGGCAGATAAGAAAATTCGTGATTGGTCGCAAAGGGATGAAGAATTCGTTAAAAGGACAGCGTTCTCGTTAATTGCTTGTCTTGCCTGGCATGATAAGAAAAGAGAAGACTCCCGGTTTCTCCCTGTACTGGAAATAATCAAACAATGTGCCACGGATGAACGTAACTTTGTGAAGAAAGCAGTGAACTGGGCGCTGCGCAATATCGGGAAAAGAAGCCTCTTTTTAAACCGGGCGGCATTAGAGACGGCACGGGAAATTCAGCAGCTTGATTCTAAAGCGGCGCGCTGGATTGCAGCGGATGCCATCAGAGAACTGGAAAGTGCAGCAGTACAAAAAAAACTCCAGAAATAGAATCGTCCTCTGACATTGCTCGGTATTACCACTTTCCATTATAATCAATACTGTATTTCAAGCCAGCGTAGCTCAGTGGCAGAGCAGCTGTTTCGTAAACAGCTGGCCGGAGGTTCGACTCCTCTCGCTGGCTCCGTGTCTAAAAGTTAAATATCAGAGTGTTTCCAGTGATAGTGAGACAGGGTTCCTGCTGTATTTCAGAAAGAATCGATAGATGGGATATTCTATGATCGACATGGGCGGAGTTATAGAAAAGGCAAAAAGATGACTCAAAATATTGAACGGGTAATTGTAGTTTCAAATCGTCTTCCCATTGCTCTGACAAAGGGGAAGGACGGAGAGTGGCAGGTACAACATGGCTCAGGTGGACTAGTTACCGCTCTTGCTCCGGTTCTCCGTGATAGAGGAGGTCTCTGGATTGGATGGCCGGGGACCTTCGAAGAAATCCATACTGATGAATTAACGGAGATGACGAATAGTACCGGTTATGCTCTAAAGCCGGTGATTCTTACCGAGGAAGAAGTTAATCAGTATTATTTCGGATTTTCCAATGAAATTCTCTGGCCTCTTTTTCACAGTCTGCAATCGCGCTGTAATTTTGATCCGGCATATTGGGCTAGTTACCAGTCAGTCAATCGTAAATTTGCCAGGATAATCGCAGAGAATGCACAGGAGACAGATTATATCTGGGTCCATGACTACCATCTATTGCTCGTGGCAAAGGAATTGCGTGCCATTGGTTTAAAAAATAAGGTAGGATTCTTTCTGCATACTCCTTTTCCGCCGAGTGACCTCTTCAACATATTACCATGGCGAGCTCAGATTATAGAAGCTTTATTACAGTATGACCTCATTGGTTTTCAAACCATGCGCGACCGGAATAATTTCATCCACTATATGGAAAGTCTTATTGGGGATTTACACGTTGATGCCAGAAGGCCTGTATGTATGATTGTTACACCACAGCGAAAAATCAGGAGTGGTGCTTTTCCTATCAGTATAGATTTTAAAGAATTTTCCCGGCAAGCAGCCACCAGGATGGTATCGGAAAGAGCTCAGCAACTACGTAATGCCATTACTAATTGCCAGATTATTCTGGGTGTGGACCGACTGGACTACTCCAAGGGTATCCCGGAAAGGTTACGTGCGTTTAGAAACGCATTGGAGTGTTTTGCTGAACTGCGCGGCAAGATAGCTTTAGTTCAAATTGTAGTGCCAAGCCGGGCGGAAGTACCGGAATATCAGATACTTAAAGCCGAAGTGGAAAGATTAGTAGGCGAAATTAATGGTGAGTTCAGCCAGGCAGGCTGGGTACCGATACACTATATGTATCGTAGTTTGGAACGAGATGAACTTCTGGCTTATTATCGTGCTGCCAATATTGCGCTGATTACTCCTCTGCGAGATGGGATGAATCTGGTGGCCAAGGAATATTGCGCGGCAAATGTAGATAATAACGGTGTGCTCATACTTAGTGAATTTGCGGGTGCTGCTACTCAATTACGTACATCTGCGCTACTGGTTAATCCGTATGATATTGAAGGTGTTGCCAGTGCAATCTACCGCGCATATAATATGAACACAATTGAACGACGGTTGCGCATGCGGAACTTGAGACATTCTATTGCTCGGCGTGATATTTTTTGGTGGGTAGATTTTTTCCTCTGGGCTGCTACTACGCAGAATTTAGAGCATCCCCCTAGACATTAAGGTAAGTTTAATTTTTTCTCTCCCCGGTTAGAGATATATTTTACTATAATATATAATAATAGTATCTATTATTATATTAGAGAAAGATTTAAAGATAATGCGAAAACAGGATACGGATAAATTAATCAAGAGAGTAGCGCGGGAGTTGTTGTTCCATACTGAAGTTGCTATTGTTTTAATCGGTGCAGGGATGTCTACGGAGTCCGGCATCCCGGACCGGCGGGGAGCATCAGCAGCCGAAACGGATAATCCTGTTATAGAAAAAAAGACCCGGCAAAAGTAGCCCTCAGTTACCAAGTTTTGAAAGCCGACTCTGCGAAATGGTGACAGGAAAGGCTGACCAATCCGAATAAACCGGCAAAGGAGCGGGAAAAAGCGGAACCGAACCCGGGTCATCATGCCCTGGCGGAACTGGAAAAACTGGGTGTTCTTTTCTATGTTATTACTTCTAATGTTGATGGGCTGCCTGAGAAAGCGATAACGTTTAATCTGGTAGAATTTCACGGAAGTTTTCATAAGTTGCGTTGTATCAAATGTGGTGCGAGATTTCAGAATGATGCTTATGATTTAGATAAGTTACGCCGGGAGAATAAGCTGCCGCCGCATTGCCCGAACTGTCAGGGAATTATCCAGCCTGATGGTGTTTCCTTCGGAGAACCGATTCCTGATGATGCGTCGCGAAAGAGCAATGTCCTGGCGAGGATGTGTGACCTGATGCTTATTTGCAAGACAACAGCTTCTGTCTATCCTTTTGCGGAACTGGCTAATATTGCGAAGCGAAACGGTGCGAGAATAGTAGAGATTAATGAAGAACCGACCCGTTTAACCGAAGAAAAAATATCTGATTATCTCATCCAGGGAAAAACAGGTGTAATTTTGCCTCAAATAGTAGCAGAGGTGAAAGAATTACTGACGCATCGAAAGAGGAAAAGGAGAGTATTTCATGCATAATTATGGAATGCTCTGTTTTGTTCCGAAAAGAGAAAGGAAGAGAAAGGGGCAGGTTTCAAACCTGCCCCTACGGATTACGTTGTGTCATTACATGCTAATACTAATAATAAACAGGTAGTAATTTGATATTGGTAGTACTGTTGTTATTATTATTTCGTTTCTTCTACCGGTACGGGTACGGTAGCGATTATTTCTTGTACGATATTTTCGGTGGTTCGTCCTTTCAGACGGGCTTCTGTTTTTGCGATGAGACGATGTGCCAGAGTAGGAATAGCCAGGTATTTTACATCGTCCGGGATGACATAGTTCCGTCCCCGGATAGCGGCCAGCGATTGTACGGCATAGCTTAATCCCAGTGATGCCCGGGGACTGGCACCGAGACGGATATCAGAATGGGTGCGTGTTGCCCGTGTAATAGCGACAATATAATCACGGACGGAATCTTCGATATAAACCTCGCGGCATAGTGTCTGCAGACCCAGTAATTCGTCTGATTGAATGACACTATCCAGATTAACCAGCGGATTATCTTTACAGAAGCGGGTGAGGATGTCTCCCTCTTCATTCGGGGAGGGATAACCGAGGCGTATACGGATGAGAAAACGGTCGAGCTGGGCTTCCGGCAAAGGGAATGTCCCTTCCAGTTCAATTGGATTTTGTGTGGCGAGAATGAGGAAGGGGCGCGGTAAAGCTATTGTATCCAGGTCAACAGTGATTTGCTGTTCCTGCATACATTCCAGTAAACAGGCTTGCGTACGGGGTGTGGCACGGTTAATTTCGTCCACCAGAACAACATTAGCCACTATCGGGCCGGGACGGAATTCAAATTCTGATGATTTCTGGTTGAAATAATGAATGCCGGTAACATCGGAGGGCAAGAGGTCAGGAGTACATTGAATTCTCTTAAAACTGAATCCCAGAGTGCGGGAGATGGCCTTAGCCAACATTGTCTTGCCGATACCAGGTACATCCTCCATCAGGACGTGTCCTTCGCAGAATAGAGCGACTAGCACCAGTTCAATTGCTTCTTTTTTGCCGACAATAACTTTTTCAATATTATCCACGCATCGTATGGCCGCCTGAGCGACCGGTTTAACATCGGATAGTGTCTGACTGGTTGTTATATTGTTCACGAATTCAAATCCTCCTGACCGATAGTAGTATTACTTTACTTGTTTTCTCCCCGCTTAATGTTTTCCCAGCTTTGCTTCATTTGTGCCAGTTCTTCTTCTGTGGGGAGAGATGCTCCGTAACGTATGCTGGTATAGAGATTGGTTACCAGAGTTAAATCATTCTGTGTTTCGGGAATAGCATGGGTAAGAACAAGCAATAGTTCATGGGGTGTCTGTGCTACTTGCCGGGGATAGCCTTTTCTCTCTGCCCATTGCAGTAACTGGTGATAAATCTGATGTACAGTCGCTATCTCCGGAGATACGGCTTTAAAATTGCTTTTTACAGGAAAGAGAGAGTGTAACCGGAGTAATTTCTGCCAGATTCTCCGGAGAAAATTGCGGATATCGTCTCGGAAGGCGCCGCTTAATGACCTTGTTTCTGTAACACCGGTACCTCTGGTTCTGTGACGGAGCCAGCTTACAATTTGTGATGATATCCGCCAGAGTGCCAGCATAATAGCAATAAACATGCCGGTACCGAACGCTACTTTGCTAACATTACGTGCGGTATCCGATAAGAAATGTTTGGAGATTTCATCAATTGTATCGTTTATTATTTCGCCTCCTCCCGGTATTTCTTCTATCGGTGCAACGGTTTCTTCACCGGGAAGCAAGTTCGCCAGAAAATTCAATATGCGGGTGATGAGGTTTCCAATCCATTTCAGTATGTTTAATAGCACCTGTACTACATCGGGTGTTACCAGAAAACTGATGAGCAGTCCAATTAATATAACCAGTACTATACTAACAAACAATAAAACCTGCCAGTTTCCTCTTGATATTCCGGAAAGCCAGCTTTTCCCTTCTCTGGCATGTGCTATTGCCAGACCAAGTAAACCGCAGCAGGCGAAGGTGATAATCACGGCGGTGCTGCCGGCAATAGTGATTTCTACCTGGCTGGCCACAAAAAGCGCTCCTGCCATAAGTGCGATACCGAACTGGAATTCGCTCACAGCCAGGGGAAAATTGGCTTCCGCGTGGGACATGCGTTGTCCGAACCACCAGAGCGGTATACTACTGAACAGAATAAATAATTCGGGTTGGAAGGCCCGGAATATCTGGATAAATGCCTGACCGATTTCTTTTATCAGCAGAGAGTCGAAGGGTGCCAGTGCGGGATAAAGTAATAATTTCACAAAGAGTAGTGCCAGAACTGCCCATATCACCCAGTGGAGGATGTCAAGGATAGTTTTATGCCACGAGAGACGTTGTAGAAGAAGAGAGGAAATAAAAGCCAGGGGATAGAATAACAAAAGTGGGAGAGTGGCAACAGCAGCGGAGATTGTTTTCTGGTTAAAAAAGTCCAGCCAGGTATAGAGCCAGCAAACTTCCATGCCCATGATAGTAATGTATGATACTATCTGATACCGGTCACGTTTTAGCATTTTTCCTGTACTGCTCTCGCCAGTTCCTCAGAGTGTTTAACTGTGTGTATAGCAAAAGTAGGAGTATCACCACCAAAAGTGCGGACGATCATTAGTTTATATCCGCTTTCGATTAAATCAGTCAGTAATGTGTGCATCTCCAGGGATATAAAAGAGGCCACTACAATAATAGTTGTTCCCCAGGGCAGTTTGTTACGTACACTTTGCAGGTATTTACTAAAAGAACTACTGGATTTTGATGTTACTTTTGCCAGTGTTTCCAGAATATTAATCAGTTGGTCATCACTACGTCCGGGCTGAATCTCAGCTGGCTGACCGGAATCAACCAGTTTGGTATTGACAAATAAGCCGGCGGTACTATGCTGGTCCAGAATATATTTCGCCAGCGAGGCAGTCAGACTGATTCCTGATTCAAACTCTTCATCTGTTTGATTCGCTTCTGTTTCCTGTTGATACTGGTATAATATTGCGCCCTGCTGATTGAATTGCTGATAACTGTCTACAGCGAGAAATAATGCCACGTTCAGTGTGGTTGTCGGTTCAAATACTTTAATCTGCAGATTCTGGTGACGTGCGCTTGCTTTCCAGTGTACATGGCGCAGACTATCCTGTGGCGTATAATCACGGACTCCGATGGTACGCGTAGGGTCTTCAAAAATACGTTGTTCCGCTTTTGTTTCACCCAGAGGATACAATGAGGGTATATCCAATTGTTCCAGGGGAATAATACGCGGATAAACAATAAGATAGTCTATTTTATCATCTTGTATTGAGCGGGGATATAAACCGAAAATATCACCGGACGTTATTGTCAGAGGGCCAAGCTGATAATAACCACGCCTGTTACAATGTAGTTGATGGTTCCAGCTTGTTTCACTGTACCAGGACATGGCAGTATTGCTGACCAGTAAGCCGGTACTCGGCTGTTCGGTAGGGATAAGTTTAACATCACTGGAAAATGCAAGAGGTATGGCATCATCCGCCTGAATCCAGGGCAGGGGAAGTAACTTGCGGTTGGTTAAGGATAATTTGATCTGGATTGCTTCGCCGGGGAAAGCACGCTTTTCACTGAATGTTCGGTGATAGGTTACACCGACAAGAGAAAGACGGCTCCATAAACGGGATAATCCGGCGGTAGATAAAACCAGACCCAGTAATACGGCGATAGCTGTCTGGCGATACCATACGGCGATAAGGAAAACTGCTAATAAAGCAATCAATCCCCACTTCCCCAGCAGATAACCAGTGTTTTTTGTAGAAAATCGCCTCTTCTTTTCCTCAGATAAAAGAGTATCAGGTGAATTTATAGCCATGAGTGCTAGTTCATTCCCTCTTCCTTTATATAAATTACTATAATTTCAATAATATATTCCGTAGTATTTTTAATGAATTTGATAAATCGTGCAGGTCTTCATCGGTAAGATGAGACATACTCTCTCATAGCAGCAGCAACACCATTCTTCCGTTCTGCAAAGATTTCTTTACCATGCTGTGTTAAAGTAATATCCAGGATTCTTCTATCATCGGGGTTAGTCTTTCTCTCCACTATATCCAGAGCAACCAGTCTATCAATCAGTTTCGTCATCTACGCACGAGCGATTTGCAACTTATCTCCGATTTCTGCAATATGGAGAGTTCTTTCTTCATCCAGTACCCTCATGATTTCGCAGTGGTGCGGAGTAATATCGAGGTCGATATCAGCTAATGTGTTATACGTATTAACTTTCTGCTCATGCTTCTAAAGAGAAGTGGAGGAATGGAGGATAAATCAACAGATATCTCTTCCCGAATATTCATCTCCATATTTTAATTCCTCTCCTGAAACGCACATTGGGAAATTACATCTTTTATATAGTTCATAATATATACTAAAATACGGGAACAGTCTATCTAAGCTAGTTTAGACCGGTGTCATGAAAATAAGGTGAAAAATGGTGGTATGTCAATATGTAATTCTCTGAAAAAAGATAAGTTGACAACAAGAAGCATCATCTCCAGAGCGATGTTATCACATTAACACTGGATTCCCAGGTCAAGCCTGAGCAATGACAAAATAGTACACTACCGGAACATAAGTCTATTAAAATAGTACACAACCAAGAAATGTATCAAGGACACAGAAGAATCCAGTGAAAATATTGGAGCTATCAAGCGTAGTTTGCTATAATCCCTAATTATGAGTCAGATTCTGGATAAAATTGAATTAATTGAGAAACATTATGAAGAATTGGAGCAGCAAATGGCTCAGCCGGATGTTGTCTCCGATATTGCCCGTCTTACTGCACTTGCCCGGGAAAGAGCTTCTCTGGAAGATATGGTAATGAAATACCGTAAATATAAGGAAGTTTCCCGCTCATTGGAAGATACTCGTTCATTACTGGAAACACATCTCGATGCCGAGATGGAAGCTCTGGTGAAACAGGAAGTTAAACAACTGGAAACCAGCAGCGAGCAGTTAGAGAATGAATTACAGGCGGCACTTATTCCAAAAGACCCCAATGATGTACGGGATGTCATTATGGAAATCCGTGCTGCTGCCGGTGGTGATGAGGCGGCCCTGTTTGCCGGAGAGCTTTTCCGTATGTATAGCCGTTATGCACTAAACCGCAGGTGGGCGGTAGAAATAATTGATAGTAGCCCCGGTCCCTCCGGTGGTTTTAAAGAGGTTATTTTTGAAGTGAAGGGGAAGGGAGCTTACAGCCGATTGAAGCATGAGAGAGGGGTACATCGTGTCCAGCGGGTGCCGGTTACAGAGGCAGGAGGAAGAATTCATACTTCGACGGCTACAGTAGCTGTTTTGCCTGAAGCAGATGAAGTGGAAGTGGAAATTAATCCTAATGATTTGCGGGTGGATATCTTTCATTCCGGTGGTGCCGGAGGACAGAATGTGAATAAGGTGTCTACAGCAGTTCGTCTAACACATTATCCTACCGGTCTGGTGGTAGTTTGTCAGGATGAACGTTCGCAGTTAAAAAACAGAATGAAAGCTATGGCGGTATTACGCGCCAGACTTTATGATATAGAACAGCGTGAACAGGAAGAAGGGATTGCTCAGGAACGGCGCTCGCAGGTTGGAGCGGGAGACCGCTCGGAAAAAATTCGCACCTATAATTTCCCGCAGAATCGTATTACAGACCACCGTATCGGATTAACACTGCATAATCTCGCGATTGTTATGGAGGGTGATCTGGAAGAACTGATTGATGCATTGATTGCGGACGAGCGGGAGAAACAAATAAAAGGAAACGGGCGGTGAATTCAGGGACAGTCCTGCGCGCGGCGGAGAGGGAGATAGCTCTTGTAGCACGGGAAGAAGCACATTTGGAGGCCGAAGTGCTTCTGATGCATGTTCTACAGACAGATAGAGTAGGGCTCTATACGCAGTTAGAAAAGGAAATATCTGCTATACAGGCCGAGAAATATCATCAGCTGGTGCAGCGGCGTTTATTGCACGAACCACTTTCTTATATTATCGGTCACCGCGAATTCTTCGACTTCGATTTTTATGTTGATAACCGAGTGTTAATCCCCCGTCCGGAGACGGAACTGGTAGTTCAGACCTGTCTGGATTACCTTAAAGAGCCCTTTATTGATTGTGGAGAGACATGCTATATCGCGGATATTGGCACGGGTAGTGGTGCTATTGCGATTTCTCTGGCGCTTTCTTATCATCGGGCAGTAGTGTATGCCAGTGATATCTCAATAGATGCGCTGGAAGTGGCGATAAAAAATTGCCATCGACACGGGGTGAGAAGCCGTGTCTATTGTAGTCCGGGAGATATGCTGGAACCGCTAACGCAGCCGGTAAATCTTATTGTTGCTAATTTGCCTTATATATCGGATGCTGACTTTGCGGAATTATCTCCTGAAATTAATGTATATGAACCGGCGGTTGCTCTTGCAGGAGGCGTAGACGGCCTGGATTGTATGCGAAGATTGTTGTTACAGATAAGAGGTAAGTTACGGGCTGGTGGGGCAGTTGTTCTTGAAGTAGGAGAAGGACAGGCCCATTCGGTAGTTGCTTTAGCCCGGGAGCAATTTTCTCATGCCCGGATTGATATCATCAATGATTATGCCGCTATTGAGCGGGTAGTAAAGATTATGCCCTGAGACGGATAACCATTGATTTTTAGCAGGTCTTATATTTCCCCAGAAGATAGTCTCTTAGCATAGTGAGTGTTGCCTGCATCGCTGCCTGGCGTATCATCTGACGGTTACCGGAAAAGATATGTTCTTCAATAATATTGCGATCTACTGCAGAGAGTCCAAGATAAAAAAGGCCTACCGGTTTTGTGGAAGTAGCTCCGGTGGGTCCGGCGATTCCGGTATCGGAGATACCGATATCGGTATTCATCAACCGACGCACACCCTGTGCCATCTCTTCTGCTACCTGTCGGCTCACGGCACCATATTTCTGTAGTGTTTCGGACTTTACTCCCAGTATTTTTTCTTTTATTTCAGAGGAATAGGATATCACGGAACCGATGTAGTAAGCAGAACTACCGGAAACACTGGTAATTGTTCCGGAAATCAGACCACCGGTAGCCGATTCGGCTGTTGCCAGTGTCAAATTCGTATTACGAAGAAGGAGGGCAATTTCATCTTCAAGAGAGATGCTCATTGGATATCACCGGGCTCTTCTTTCTCTTCTTCATCAAAATCATCAGTCGAATTCTCTTCTTCATGGAGGAGGTCAAGCAAGCGTGCTGCCCGAGGATATCCTACACCGAGTCTCCGCTGTAAGAAAGAAGCAGAGATGTGTCCGTGGTCGCGGGCCAGTTGACGGGCTTCTTCCATAAGTGGGTCGGCGGGGGCTTTCCTGGGTTCGGCTGCTGTTGTAGCGGCGGCCAGTGCGGCGTTTAAATCCTGAATTAAGGGATAATGTCCTTCCGGTGGCTGCTGGCTATTCCAGAAATGGACGACACGCTCGATTTCCGAATCGGAAACAAAACATCCCTGGGCGCGGACAGGTTTAGCGGCATCAACAGGATGGTAAAGCATGTCCCCGCGTCCCAGCAGTTTTTCGGCACCGATGCTATCCAGAATAGTACGTGAGTCCACCTGTGAAGCCACCGCAAAACTGATGCGGGAAGGAAAGTTTGCCTTAATCAGTCCGGTGATAACGTCAACAGAAGGTCGCTGTGTTGCTACGACAAGATGGATGCCGGTAGCACGTGCCAGTTGTGCCAGACGGCAGATACTGGTTTCTACATCTTGCGCTTTCGCCATCATCAAGTCTGCCAGTTCATCGATAACAATAACGAGATAAGGCATAGGATTTTCTTCATTATTCTTGTTATATCCCTGGATGTTACGTGCACCAGAGGCAGCAAATTTACGGTAGCGGTCATCCATTTCCCGATTTGCCCAGTTCAGTAGTTCTACAGCACGTGTGCTTTCTACGATGACCGGTACTGCCAGATGGGGGATAGAATTAAAAGCAGTTAATTCTACACGCTTGGGGTCAATGAGGATAAATTGTAATTCACGCGGTGTGTTCACCATAAGTAAAGAGAGGATAATTGAATCAAGACAGATTGTTTTACCGCTGCCGGTGGCCCCGGCGATAAGCAGATGCGGCATCTTGGACAAATCGCAGAGCACTTCTCCTCCCCCGGATCCTTTGCCGAGAGCTAGAGGAAGTTTTGTCTTAGCGGATAGTTTCTGGAAGCTGGAGCTTTCCACCACTCTTTTTAAAGTAACCATGTCGGCAACTGTATTGGGTACTTCAATCCCTACCATAGCTTTACCTGGTATGGGAGCTTCAATACGGATACTGGGTGTTGCCAGCGCCAGCGCCAGGTCATTCGCCAGAGAAGTTATCCGGTCAACTTTAACCCGGCTCCGGGAAACTTCCTCCTGGTGTATAGTGATATTACCGTCATCATCTTTTTCTTTAATTTCTTTATATTTACGATCCCAACCGGGCTCCAGCCCAAATTGAGTTACTACCGGCCCGATATTGGTTTGTACTACTTTAGCTTCTACCCCATAACTGGAAAGAGCATTTTCAATAATACGGGCACGTTGTTCTACATCGGCTTCACTAAACTCTCCCTTTTGTGGTTCATCGAGTATATCTACCGGGGGCAGTTTCCAGCCACTGATGGTGGATATTGCCGCCGCTTTTTGATAGGTTTTTCCCAGCTGGTCCGCAGTATTCTTCAGTTTATCCCAGGAGTTCTCCTCCGGTGTAGCATGGAGTTCTTGGGAGGAGGATTGCATTTGAGAAGAGATATCTGTTTCCGCATCCGTAATTTCTGTTTTTGCTATGTCCTGTTGGAGTATCGGTTCTGGTTCCGGATTTTGTGTTATGGAAGTAGATTTCATAGCTGATACAGTGCGGCGAGCCCTTATTTCCCGTCTTATTTCGTTAACGCCTCTGACGATACCATTGTAGACTTGCTGCAATACTACGGGTAACTGTCGAAGACATTTTACCAGGAAGCGTAATCCGCGCATAAAGAGTTGGGGAGCGAGAAGGATAAAGGTCAGGAGAGCTAATAAAAAGACACGGAGGCCGCCCCAAAAGTCGGAGGAGCCGATAATCCATTTTCCGAATTCTCCTCCCAGTGTTGCTTCAGAGAGAATGGCACTATCATTATCAACAAAAAAGGCAAGAAAACCAAAGATAGCCAGGCCAAGGGAGACCCCGGCCAGGAGTTCTCTCCAGCGTTTTAGAATTACCTTCAGGTCTGCAGTTAAAAGCCAGATGAGAACAACAATCGCAGCTAAAATAATAGCCAGACCCCAGCCGAAGAGCCGCAGAATTCTCTCCCAGAGAGTAGAGACACCACTCTGTACCGTAGTGGATACTTTGGGGCCAAGCCAGGCAATAAGGAAAACGATGAGTGCCAGTAACAACAGCCGCCATACGGGACGCGCTGTAAAGAAATGGAGGGCTCCTTTTCCGGACGGACGCCACCCTGCTTTTTGCTGACTGGCCATTTTTTTTCTAGGCATCTCTTCCCCACCACAATATTATTGATAATCCGGAACTGTATTATATAATTATATATCTATAAGCACAGGCATGATAGTAGGACGCCTCTTTGTTCGCTCATAGAAATACTGTCCGAGAGTTGTTTTTATTTTGTTTGTTATTTCGTTACGGTCATGGGCATGGCCGTTAACGGAAACAAAAGTACGTGCTACCAGTTCCTTGCCTTCCTGAATGAATTCACGTATTTCACTTTCTTCACCAAATCCCCGGGAAACCATATCGACATTACTGGCTAATTTCCCGTCCTGACGGCTGATCGGGATGATAACAACGACAATCCCATCCCGTGAAAGTGCTTTTCTATCTTTGAGTACTACCTGTCCGATACTACCTACGCTTAATCCATCAACCAGTATATTATTAGCCGGGACTTTGCCGGTAATCTTACCGCTTTGTTGTGTCAGCTCGAGCATGTTACCGTCTTCCATGACGAAGATGTTACCGGCTGGAATACCGATAGACTGAGCCAGTTGTGAATGCAGGATAAGGTGACGGTACTCACCATGTACCGGAATAAAAAATTTCGGTTTTATCAAGTTGAGTAATAGCTTTAGTTCTTCCTGGCTGGCGTGCCCATGAACGTGGACAGATTCCAGGTGGCCGTAGAACATGCGTGCTCCACGGTGATACAGCTGGTTGATAGTAGCATAAACAACAGATTCATTGCCGGGAATAGGGGTGGAAGACATGACCACAGTGTCCCCGGGGATAATGTGAATCTGGTGATGCTCTCCATTAGCAATGCGTACCAGAGCGGAAGTGGGTTCTCCCTGAGTGCCGGTACACATGATAACAATTTTGTTATTAGGTAATTTTTTTAATTCATCAAAATTAATTAGTATTCCTGCGGGTATATTCAAATAACCGAGCTCGGAAGCGATATGAATATTGTCAATCATGCTGAGACCGGAGACAAAAATGCGGCGGTCATATTTGATGGCGATATCAATGACCTGTTGGATACGTGAAATCAATGAGGCGAATGTGGCTACGATAATTCTGCCCGGGGCATTATTAACGATACGGTCCAGAGCTTCTCCGACGACTTTTTCCGAAGGAGTGTAACCGGGTAGTTCGGCATAGGTGGAATCAGAGAATAATGCCAGAACTCCTTGTGCTCCCCAGCGTGCCAGTCCGGTCAGGTCAATGGATTTACCGTCAACCGGTGTGTGGTCTATTTTAAAATCGCCGCTGTGAATTAGAATACCAATGGGAGAATGGATTATTAATCCCATGGCATCCGGTATACTGTGGCATACGGAAAAGAATTCTACACGGAATTTACCCAGTTTTATTTCTTCCCCCGGTGCGACAACTTCCAGCCGTGTTCCTTTTAATGTCTTATATTCCTTAAGTTTAACCTGTATCAAACCATGAGTAAGTTTGCTGGCATAAACAGGAACCTGCAAACGGGAAAGAACATAAGGTAAAGCACCGATATGATCTTCATGACCGTGGGTAATAACTATACCGCGTACCTTACTCCGGTTAGTTTCCAGGTAACTAATATCCGGAATAACCATATCGATACCCAGCATGTCCTCTTTAGGGAACATAAGACCGGAATCGATAATAATAATATCGTTATCATACTCGAGGACCATCATGTTTTTCCCAATTTCCCCCAGTCCTCCAAGGGGTATTATTCTTAATCTTCTTTTTTTCATTTTCCTTTTTTTTCTTTAAAACATAGTTAATTGCTGGTGGGTATCCTTTGTTTCCGGTATTTCAGATATCTCCGTGCCGGATATTTTATTCAGTTCCGTCAGCAAAGGCGGAATTTTCTTCATGTCATTTATAATTGTCTGGCGTAAATCACTCTGGTGCAGTGCTGCTGCAGGGTGATACATTGCAAAATAGATAATACCATCCCGGCGGTACCATGTCCCGTGTACTTTAGAGATTGTCTTCCCGGGGAAGAATTTTGCCATCGAATATCGTCCCAACGTCACTATTAAACGGGGCTTAATCTGCTCTAATTGCAGGTTAAGCCACTTCTGGCAAGCTTGTATTTCTGTGGGCAGGGGGTCGCGGTTGGCGGGAGGGCGGCATTTAATAACATTGCCGATATATACCTCGGAACGTACCAGTCCGATAGCAGTGAGCATTTCATCCAGAAATTTCCCCGCCGGTCCGACAAAAGGACGGCCTTGTTGGTCTTCGTGCCAACCCGGGGCTTCTCCGATAAAAAAGATGGTAGCTGGCTCTGCACCTTCTCCCGGAACTACCCGATTGCGCTGCTTGTGTAATTCACAGTCTTTACATTCGGCAATTTGCCGATAAATCTCACTTAAAGATGGCATCTCTATTTTTATGTTTATGTTAAGTCTGATAGCATGATAACATAGCTATTATGATACGTCAAAAATTTGTAAGGGTCCATAACATATTGGACTTTTGCGGGGTGACGAATTTATCCAAATAATAGCGCAGTGGTGATAATTTGCCAATACTGCGGTGGGGTTTCTCCGTGTTATACCACAGGAGATATTCCATGAGGTGACGGTTAAATAAAGAAGGCTCATCTAACTTATCGGTATTCCAGTAAGCGAACTGTTCCTGAATGGTACGGTTAAAGCGTTCCAGATGGGCGTTAGACTGAGGGTGACGAGGATAATTAAAGTAATGCACCAGGTTCTTACTCTGGCAGGCCTGAGTGAAATGCTTGAGAAATTCATGTCCATTATCAGTCTGAATCTTGCTTATCGTGAAAGGAGTAACAGTGATGAGTTTCTCCAGAAAGTCACGGGCGCAATGAGAAGAGCTGGACTTATAGATATAAGCGAAGGCAAACCGGGTAGATAAGTCTATTGCGGTAATAAGATAACGCTTGAGTCCTGCAACAAAGATATCTACCGTATCTATTTCCACCAGGTCGCCGGGTAAGCGAGGGCAGAAGCTCCCGCGTCTGGTCTTCTTGGTGGGACGCTTGGGCTCCCATACCCGCAATTTCCCGCTGCGGCCGTTGATACTTACTCTGGTAGCACGGGGGAGTTTGCCGGTTTCCTTGAGGTCATGGATGATACGGCCTACGGTGGATTCAGATACCGGTCTGATGCCCGCTTGTTCACAAGCGGTTCTCAATACGGGAGTGATGGTAGTCTTGTCTACCCCGGGATGCCTGGTACGGTAATCAATAATAAATTGAGTAATGAAAGGATGAGTAATGCGTTTTCTTTTATGTTGCGGTGCTCTGTTTCTGGGAGCCAGGGCAGATAGCTTACCTCCTGCTATTCTGAGCTTATGCTTCCAGAGATAAATAGTGGAGCGTCCTTTTTGGAAAGCCTTCCTTGTTGCCCTAGCACCAAACTCACCATAGAATTTGATGATTTCCACTCGTTTTTCAATGATTACTCTCTGGGGATGTTCCAGTACATTATTAACATATTGCATGAACCTATTATAACCGCTCTTAAAGTAACTTTGTAGATAGATCTGTTTCATCCGGACTCCTTATCCTTCCCTTCCCCGGAGTCCAATATGTTTCTGAACTTTTGCAAAATTAGAAAATTAGAGTTTTTGCAGCGTTTGAATTACCTCATTAATTGTTTGGTCAGGAGTGGATGTTCCGGCAGTAATACCTATGCGGGTGTGTGGTTTAAACCATTCCGGCATAATGTCAGTAGCAGTTTCGATCAAGTGGGTAATTACACCGGTTTTAGCGCATATTTCAGCAAGACGGTGTGTATTGGCGCTATCCGGTCCCCCGATTACCAGAATCAAGTCTACTTTTGGGGAAAGTTTAATAGCTGCTTCCTGACGCTTACTGGTAGCGTCACATATTGTATTAATAACGCGCATTTCTTTTAAACTGGCGAGAAAACGCCTGGTAAGGTTATCCACAAATTGATTGAAGTCATTCTGATTTTGTGTTGTCTGGGAGAGAATACCCAGCTTTTGTTGTTCCAGGATGATATTCTGTGCATCCTGTGTTGCTTGTGCTTGATTACCTGCTTGACCCAGTAATCCTCTTACTTCAGGATGTCCGGAATTACCGAAAATAACAATCTGGAAGCCATCCTGCGATAATTCGTGAGCTTTTTTCTGGGCGTCCCGTACTATAGGACAGGTAGCATCGATAATCTCCAGTCCGCGTTTTTTCATCTCTTCCCATATCTCTGGTGGAGCGCCATGGGCGGGTATTATTATTGTCTGGCAATGTGTGTTCTGCAGTTTTTCGATTGTATCTATACCGAGATGGGAGAGATGTGCTACTGCCTGACGGTTGTGTACCAGGGGGCCGAGGGTATGTACTCTTCCTCTTTCCCGGGCTGCTTTTTCAGCGATAGCAAAGGCTCGCTTTACTCCCGGGCAAGCTCCCATTTCCGAGGCTTGCTCAATCTGCAATTGTTTGTCTCCTGTTTGACGCTTCTACAGACTGTTTCTTGTTTTGACTGGCATAAACACCACGAGAGTTTTCCGGAAGTAGTTCTGCAATACGGCGCATAATCAAATCCGTATGAGTTTTTAAATCTTCTTTCTGGTTCTCTGTATTTATGCGTGATAACCGGAAAGGTTGCCCGATATTAACGATGATATGCCCCAGGTGAAATGGGTGAGGACGGACTTTAATACCTCGTGTGCCGATGACACCAATGGGAATTATTACTGCTCCGGATTGTAAAGCGAGAAATGCGGCTCCGGAGAGACCTTTTTGTAGCTCTCCTTCGTAGTTTCGTTTCCCTTCCGGGAAGAGCCCCAGGATTCTGCCACTCGCCAGAACTTTTAGTGCCTTGCGTAGTGCTTCTCTATCAGCACCGCCCCGGTTGATAGGAATCATACCCCACTTGTGTAATAAGTTCCCGAGAACCGGTATATGGAAGAGATCAGCTTTAGCTAACATGGACATTTGATAAGGACAGCTAAGAGCAATAACTACCGGATCCATCCAGTTTACATGGTTGGCTACCAATATCACGGGGCCATCAGGAATGTCTTTCCATTTAAGTCCCGTTATTTTATAGCGTGCCCACACCAGCCGCACGAGTACTTTTACTACAATTACACTGCACCAATAAAAAGAATCCATTCCTCTTGTTTTGTTTGTCATGCGCTTATTATAACGCAGGAAGAGGTAAGACAAAAGATAGTTAAAATTATTATTGCCGGAGTCAATGCAAGGAAACAAGAGCTCTTGGCTTCAAATCGGAAACATACAAAGTAGGCGGTAAACAGAGGGAAGGAACTATTGAGGAGCAATCAAATCTTTTCGGAAAAAAATACGAATATAAATTTGATTTTAAAATTATTAGACCAAAGATTGAAGAGATAGCCCAAAAATCAGGCTATCAGTTTCAATATCAGATAACTGATATTGGATTGTAGCTTGATCTGAATCTCAATCTGATGATAGGTTATTTGCAGGACATATAACAAATAATTTTTTAATAGGAAATTATCTTCGTTATCAGATTGTATATACGGTCTACAGTGTTCTTGAACTGCATATTGGGTATCTGTAATTCGGAAAGTAATGTATTTTATTCTGGACTTACCACAATTTCATTTGCAATGGTTTCACTCCCGAGAGTAAAATACAGATGAAATGGAGAGGATAGACAAACCTCTGGTTCAGGAGGAATTAATGGAAAAGGGGACTTTCAAAGTTAAGTCAGGACTGGCGCAGATGCTTAAAGGCGGCGTTATTATGGATGTTGTCACTCCCGAGCATGCTAAAATCGCAGAAGATGCCGGTGCGTGTGCAGTTATGGCGTTGGAACGTGTACCCGCAGATATCCGTGCTGCCGGTGGAGTGGCCCGCATGTCCGATCCGGAAGTGATACTGGCTATTATGAAGGTAGTGACTATACCGGTGATGGCAAAATGTCGTATCGGACATTTTGTGGAAGCGCAGGTGCTCCAATCTCTGGGAGTGGACTATATTGATGAGTCTGAAGTATTAACACCGGCGGATGAAAGCCATCATATCTGGAAACATGATTTTAAAATACCTTTTGTCTGTGGTTGCCGTGATCTGGGTGAGGCATTACGCCGTATTTCCGAAGGTGCGGCAATGATTCGTACCAAAGGTGAAGCCGGCACCGGTAATATTGTGGAAGCGGTACGGCATATGCGTGTGGTACAGAGTGAAATGCGTAAGATTAAAAATATGAGTACTGATGAACTGGCGGCGGAAGCCAAGTTGCTGGGTGCTCCTCTGGAATTAGTATTACAGGTACATAAAACGGGGACACTACCGGTAGTTAATTTTGCAGCAGGAGGTATTGCTACTCCTGCTGATGCTGCTTTGATGATGCAGTTAGGCGCTGAGGGTGTTTTTGTCGGTTCTGGTATTTTTAAATCCAGTAATCCGGCAGCACGTGCCCAGGCTATTGTTAAAGCAACTACACATTACCAGGATCCTGAAATAATTGCTGAAGCATCCCGTAATCTTGGTGGTGCTATGCCCGGGCTGGATATCAAAGCTATTCCAGAACAGGAATTACTGGCCCAAAGAGGCTGGTAATTTATGAAAAAAGTTGGTGTCCTTGCTCTGCAAGGGGATTTTGCAGAGCATATTATAATGCTGGAAAAGACAGGTGTGGAGGCATTGCCGGTGAGAATACCCGACCAGCTTAAGGGGATAGATGGGTTACTTATTCCCGGAGGGGAAAGCACTACTATCGGTAAACTTATGCAGAATTATGGTTTGATGCAGCCGTTAAGAGATATGGTGCATTGCGGGTTTCCCTTAATGGGTACCTGTGCCGGTATGATTCTTCTGGCACAGGAAGCGACCGACCTGAATTTTTCTCCTCTCGGAGCGATAGATATCACGGTACAGCGTAATGCCTTTGGGCGTCAGTTAGATAGTTTTGAAATTGATTTATCAGTACCAGTTCTGGGACAAGAATTGTTTCATGCTGTTTTTATCCGTGCTCCGTTTGTGAAAGACATTAAACCGGATGTTAATGTTCTGGCGCGTCTTTCTGATGGAACAATTGTAGCAGCATCTCAGGGTAGAGTTCTGGTGACAGCATTTCATCCTGAACTGACGGAGGATGCCAGGCTGCATCGTTATTTTGTAAAGAAAATGGTTAGTGGTAATACCAGAGGGTAATATCATATAGTTAGAAGTGACCATATATGATTCGACAGCTTAGTCCGATTGATTTGCCTTACTTAACCTCGATTCATAGTATGTTATCGTATGACGAAGCCTGTCCCAGAGATAATCTGGGTGTTTCTCTACGTGCGGTGACTGCAATGGAAGTATTTCTCGGGCAATGGGTTATTATAAGGGTAGGACAAAGACAGCAGAGTTGGATTTGTGCCGGTGAAGAAGGGCTGCAGGGTTTCGCTTCAATAAGATCTCGGGCAGGGTCATCTACCTGGGAAATCGACCATCTTTTACTTACGAGAAAAAATAAGCACATCGTATGTGGTGACCTGTTACAGGCAATAGTAAGAGACTCCCGAAATTGGTCGGTACAGCGGATATTTTTACGTCTTGCTGCCGGGAATCTTTCTCTGAATAATTTATGTCAGACTGGTTTTACTCCTTATTTGCATGAACGTCTCTATCAATTAAATACCCCATGGCATGATAAGAAGAAGAAAACATCATCACTTATTATTCGTCCGGTGAATAAAAATGATGAATACCGGATTTTTGAACTATATAATACTGTTTCCCCCGCTCCGGTCCGACGTATTGAAGGAATTACTCTCGGAGATTGGCAGGAAATACGGGGCAGTCTCTCCTGTCAGCAATGTAAAAAACAATATCTTGGTGAAGACAGGGGTGATATTAAAGTTCAATTTAGCATTAATACCCGGGGAAACATCGGGCAATTTGAAGTAATGATTTATCCGGGAGATGATGTAGAAGAAATATTAGACCAGATTATGGAGTATGTCAGAGGTTTTCCTGTTGTTCGTTGTCTCGTTCCGGAGCATGACGTTATTCTGGCATCATCTTTACAAAATATTGGTTTTATTCCTGTAGCGGAGTATGATGTTCTCGCTAATTTATCTGCTATCAGGGTTAAGGAACCGGAGTTAATGCCTGTTCGTGTTTGAGTTTTCACGGAAAATAGTATTGAGGTAGACTATGAAGGTTTTAGATAATGCAGAATTAGATGCATTATTGGGAGTATTACCACCCCATATCAGGCAGCCATTACTGGATGAAGAAGCCCGGGCCGGTCTTCTGGAAATAGTTCTTGACCTGGGACGTTCTCCGGAAGCTCGTTATAAAGAGCGGGAGTTTATTCTTAATCCGGCAGAGGTGACAGAGAGAGATATTGACTACGTTGTTTCTCGGGTTAGTGCCTTCAGCGGGGATAATCGTGCTGGCATTGAGCGTACGCTGCATCGTATTTCTGCTATTCGTAATCGGGAAGGTCAAATTATTGGGCTTACCTGTCGTGTCGGTCGTGCTGTCTATGGCACGATAACGATTATCCAGGATATTGTCGCATCCGGTAAAAGCATTTTACTTCTGGGACGTCCCGGTGTTGGGAAAACCACTCGTTTGCGTGAAATAGCTCGTGTTCTGGCGGACGATGTTAAAAGACGCGTTATTATTGTGGATACTTCTAACGAAATTGCGGGAGATGGTAATATTCCCCATCCTGCTATTGGACATTCCCGTCGTATGCAAGTACCGCATCCCTCACAGCAGCATGCCGTTATGATTGAAGCAGTGGAAAATCATATGCCGGAAGTTATCGTTATCGATGAAATCGGTACGGAGCTGGAAGCACAGGCAGCGCGTACTATTGCGGAGAGGGGAGTACAGTTGGTAGGTACGGCTCACGGTACCAGTCTGGATAATTTAATACTTAACCCAACACTGGCCGACCTCATCGGTGGTATTCAAACTGTTACTTTATCTGATGAAGAAGCACGAAGGCGCAGAACACAGAAATCTATTCTGGAACGAAAGTCGACGCCCACATTTGATGTTGTCGTAGAAATTTGCGATTTTAACCGGGTAACGGTACACCCGGATGTTGCGGTAGCAGTGGATAATATTTTACGCGGGCGGCATGCTGCTGCGGAAATACGGTTTGTGAATGAAGATGGTGAGATAAAAATTGAAAAATTAAAACCATTGAGTAAAACATCGGTGAGCTCTCCCGTGTCCGACGAAGAGGAAGAGGGTGTTACTGAAGTACGGACAGAATTTACCAGCCACCCGGAATTGAAAAAAAATGTTATACATGTCTGTCCTTTCGGCATTAACCGCAGTAAGCTGGAACAGGCAGCCAGTGAGAGGCATTTATTTATTGAAATAACCGATGTTGTCGGTGAAGCTGATGTTCTCATAACCTCCAAGAATTATTATCGCCGTAAATCTCAAAAAATAAGAGATGCAGAGACGCGTGGTATACCGGTGTATGTTTTAAAGAGTAATACCTCGGCCCATATCCGTCATATCCTCGGTTCGCTTAGTTCATTTCGCGAGAACGGTGATTTAGCGCAACAGCAGCAAGATACCCCTCTTTCTCTGGGGATGAGGGAAGCAGAGAATGCCATTAAAGATGTGATGAGTGGTAATGAAGAGGTTATGGAACTCAGCCCGCAGAACAATTATACCCGTCGTTTACAGCACTTACTGGCAGAACGATATAATTTATCCTCTTATAGTGAAGGAGATGGATTAAACAGGAGAGTGTTTATTTCGGCAAGAAGCAGGGATAGTGGTATCAGAAATAACCGTCGTTTGTGAGGAAACGTATTGAGTCTGTTTATTACGTTCGAAGGTGGCGAGGGTAGTGGTAAAAGCACACAGGCAAAGACACTTTATCGTCGTTTATTGCGTCTCAAAGTACCGGCTGTATTTACTTTTGAACCGGGTGGTACCCTCCTGGGTAATAGAATATGTCACTGGGTAAAACAAGGTGGAGATATTTCTCCTGAGGCAGAATTGCTTCTTTTTAATGCTTCCCGTGCTCAATTGGTGCGGGAAATAATTCGACCGGCATTAATTGCTGGTAAAGTGGTTATTTGTGACCGTTACACGGAATCAACTTTGGCTTATCAGGGTTATGGGCGTGGCCTGGATCTGGAAATGATTAAGTCTATTAATACTATTGCGACCGGTGGATTACGGCCTGACCTTATTATTTTTATGGATATTGACCCGGTAGCAGGATTAGCGCGCAAAAATCGTGAACAGGATGACCGTTTTGAAAAAGAAGAGCTGGCATTTCATCAACGTGTCCGCTGGGGCTTTCTGGAAATGGCACGAGCGGAGCCACAGCAATGGCTGATAGTGGATGCGGGGAATGATAGGAAAGGCATCGCGCAAATCATATGGCAAAGAGTGAGCACGCTGCTATAAAACAGGGTAAATTAAAGATAGAAGTGCATACGGAACAAAATACTGTCAGACGGTATGATGTTCCTCCTACCTTCAATATGGAAAGAGAAATCTGGCAGAGAGGTTACTCCTTTATTGCCGGAATTGATGAAGTCGGCCGAGGACCTCTGGCAGGACCAGTAGTTGCCGGGGCTGTTATTTTACCCCGTGACCCGGAAGAATCCTGGATGTCACAGGTCCGCGACAGCAAGGATTTAACGGGTAAAAAACGTGAGATGCTGGCAGATATTATCCGGAAAGAGGCGGTTGCCTGGGGATTAGGAGTGGTATCTTCGGAAGAGATTGATATCTCTGGTATTATCAAGGCGACACGTATGGCGATGATGTTAGCAGTACAGCAGCTTGGTAAAACTCCGCAATTTGTTCTTGTTGATGCCATGAAATTGCCTGATCTTAAACTACCGCAGCGTGCCATAATAAAAGGGGACAGGATATCGTTATCTATTGCCTGTGCTTCTATCGTGGCAAAAGTTTATCGTGATAGCATGATGGCAGATTATGACCTTTCTTATCCCGGATATGGTTTTTGCAGGCATAAGGGATATGGTACTCGGGAACACATTAGCAATTTGCAGAAGCTGGGGCCATGCCCTATCCACAGACGCAGTTTTGCCTGGGGTGATTCCGGGATAGTAATGTAGCGGAATGAAGAGCAGTGAACTTGGCAGGATAGGCGAAATTACGGCGGTCGATTATCTCAAGCATCATAAATTTCATATTCGGGAAACTAATTTCCGCTGCCATTTTGGCGAAATTGATATTATCGCCGAATATAAAAAATACCTTGTTTTTGTGGAAGTACGTACCCGTTGTGATATTTCTTATGGTACGCCGGAAGAATCTATTACCAGAATTAAGAAGAAAAGATTAATCCGTTCCGCCCAGTATTATATCCAGACGCACCGGAACCTGCCTCTGCAATGGCGTATTGATGTTATTGCTATTGAAATGTTGCCCGATGCTACTGTCTCCCGTATTGAACTTATTGAAAATGCAGTTTCCGGATTATCTTAAAACTATTTTATTTGAAGATTAGTAATAGTGCTTCTTCTCTATCTCTAACCCGATTTAATTTTATTTCTTATTTCTTGCTTCAGGTTATCGATACTGAATGGTTTAATGATATAAGGGGCTCCAGTACGGGAAAAGAATTCTCTGGTATCCTCTCCTAAAACATCTCCGGTTAAGAAAATTACTTTTCCCCGAATTGATTTATCAATTTCTTCCAGATGCTGATATAATTCTATCCCGCTCATTTCCGGCATCTTAATATCCAGTAGAATGAGGGTATAATTTTCTGATGTAATCAATTTCAGGGCTTCGGTAGTTTTTCCGGAAACGCTTACTTCGTATCCTTCAGAAGTGAGTATTTGTTCCAGGAGATCGGTAATCAGGTTTTCATCATCCACTACCAGTATTTTGGCTTTGATGGCTTCTCCGGTATCATTCACTACTCTCCTGGCTGGTGTATACTCTTCCCTTGGTGCTCCTTCTATTATGGGTAATTCAATAAAGAAAGTGGCTCCTTTTCCTGCTTCACTTTCAGCGTAAATTCTCCCGTTATGTTCTGCGATAATGCCATGGCACACACTAAGACCAAGTCCTGTTCCTTCTCCCACTTTCTTTGTGGTAAAGAAAGGCTGGAATAGCTTTTCCATATTTTCTTTACTTATTCCCGGTCCGTTGTCTTGAATCATTATTCTTATCATATTATCTGTCTTTTCTGTTTTAATCCGGAGAATGCCGCCTCCGTTTGTCCGTATCATTTCATATTCTGCATTGATAATAAGGTTAATCATTACCTGCTGTATTTGATTGGCATCAGCCATTGCTTGTGGCAGAGCGGGATCAAGCTCGTTAATAATTTTGATGTGATTTACTTCCAGATAATAAGACCTGAGTTTAAGAGAAGATTCGATAATTTCGTTAATATTACAAGGGAAACGTATCGGTTTTTCCTGGCGGGAAAATAGCAGCATTCTTCTGGTGATATCCGCTGCTCTCAGGGCACTATCAAGGATAATTTTCAAGTCTGCTTTAGTATTTTCTGGCAGATCACGTTCCATAATCAGTTGGGTGAATCCGAGGATAGCTGTCAGAGGATTATTTATCTCGTGGGCTATGCCTGCTGTTAATTCGCCTACGGATGCCAGTTTATTCGCAATCGCATTCTGGCGTTCCAGTTCTATTTTTCCTTTTTCTGCTTGTTTGTGTCTGGTGATATCATGTGCAATTATCAGCCAGCCGATTTTTTGCGGCCGGTTGTCATACATTATCCTTGTTTCCATCTCATAGATACGGTTTTCTTCTTTTACCGTTATTTCTAACTCAAGGGGTTCTGGCATGTCAGGGGATAGGTTTTTTAGTATTGGTGATACAGATGTGATTTCCGTCAGATTTTTTCCGATAATACCTCTCTTTAAACCGGATATTTTCAATGCGATCGGATTCATTTCCAGTAAACAATTATTAATATCAAAGACAAAAATACCGTCGTTTAATTGCTCAATTATGGATTTATGAGCAAATGGCACTATTTCGAACAGGCGGAAACGCATTAATCCCATCACAATTGCTATTCCGGAAAGGGAAAACATAACCGGCGTAGGGTCTTTGCGGGGTATGGGAATCAGGTTAAATACATAAAGAATATTCCATATAAGAGGCAGAGTAATAGCAAACATTAAAGATACAACCTGTCCTGTATAGAGATGTGATCTAGTAAGGAGGCGTCTGGCCAGGATAATAGAACCGGAAACAATGAGGAAATAGTTATAGAATGCGGCTATCCAGAAGAAAGGTCCGTATGTTTTGGCCGTGATCAGAAAAGGTCCTGATGTTATCAAATGTTCGTTTGACCACATGAGGTTATGCCAGGGATTGGTCCAGACCAGTATCAGAGTAACGCATGGGATGATGCTGAGCAATATTATTTTGGGTCGGGTAATCAGTTTGTCATTGCTGATATACTGCAGGGCAAAGGAGAACCAGGATACTGATACAAACATAGAACCAATATAACCGATGTTGTTATAAAATAGCTGCCGCTCTAAAGTTGTGCTTTGTGCTTCGCAGAAAAAACCGAGTGTCCATATAAAGCTGAAAATTGCTAACGCTATCATAGCTTTGCCGCCGGGGAACTGACGGCGTGGTAACATCAATACTATGATAAACAGGGAGATGAGTAATGATAATACCATCGCTGACTGGTAGAAGATGTAATAAAATTGGTTCATCGGTATTCCTTAATAGTGCAAGACCGAATGATTTATAAACAACTCCTTAAAATTAGCAGACATCTTCCTTATAATACAGAAACTGAGAAAATTATGCTACAGAACGGGATATTTGGTAGTGTATTATTTTGATTGTTCTCTTTACCATTCCGTTGTAAGCTTGTCCCGTACGCGATACGGGAACGGAATCCAGAGGGGTGGTGTATAGGCTGGATACCCTGCCCAAAGGGCACCCGCGTCGGTATGGAATATTTATCACTATTTAAATATCAACCAAAAGAGAACGTTACCGTATATTTGGTAGTGTATTATTTTGAAACGTCTCCCATTGTCATTCCCGCCTC
>DDXZ01000067.1 GCA_002347295.1 Dehalococcoidia bacterium UBA2247
AGCAGAGAGATAAGTTGACAACAAGAAGCATCATCTCCAGAGCGATGTTATCACATTAACACTGGATTCCCAGGTCAAGCCTGAATGACAATTTGGTAATAAAATGCTATAAAACATTCGGAATATTAACTACGGATTAAAAAATGAATTAAAAACAATAATTCATTTTCTACTCTTGATATCTGCAATTACCTGTATCCTTTGCAACAGAGGGGGATGAGAATAGTTCAGAAAAACATAGAAGGGATGCGGTGTTAAATTTGCCAGATTACCCGTGGAGAGTTTTTTCAAAGCAGTAATTAAAACTTCCGGTTCCGCAATAGTTTCAGCAGCAAAGCGATCAGCCTCATATTCATGTTTACGTGAAATTATTTGCAAGACCAGAGAAATCACCATCTCAACAGGGGTATATAATAGTCCAAAGAAAATTAAACCGGCATAAAGAGGATATTCTTGCATATAAAATGCCTGATATAATCCGGTGCTATTCAAAAATATTGATAGCAGGAAAAAGAGTAAGCCCATATGTAAAATACTGATAACAAGTGCCTGTGGAATATGTTTTTTCTTGTAATGACCAATTTCGTGAGCCAGAATGGCTACCAATTCCGCAGTGGTATGCTTTTCAATTAAAGTATCAAAAAGTGCAATACGCCGGTTCCGCCCGAACCCGGTAAAGAAAGCATTGGATTTGCGCGACCTCTTTGAAGCATCCATTATCATAACATCCTTGACTGGGAAAGATACGGAAGCAGCGTACCGTAAAATAGCATCCTTTAATTCACCGGGGGGCATAGGAGTGAATTTATTAAAAAGAGGCATAATAAGAACAGGAGCAACAAATTGCATGATGACAGATATTGCCGCAACTGTAGCCCAGCAATAGAGCCAGGCATAAATCCCGGCATATTCAAATAACACGAGGATACCTGCCAGAAGAGGTACTCCTAAAACAAGAGTTATTCCCAGACTTTTTAGATAGTCCACAACAAATAACCGTGGAGTAGTTTTATTAAAACCAAAGCGTTCTTCAATAACAAAAGTGCGATATACGCTGAAAGGTAATATGATAAGTTGATAAATTAAAAGTACTATCCCAATATAAAATATCCCGCTGACAATAGAAGTAAATCCCCATGTCTCAATAATACCATCTAAATAATTGAATCCATGCAAAAACCAGAAGGATATTATTACTATCAATACAAACGTATCCTGTACCAATTCCAGAACAGTATTAACCCGGAGATATTCCTGTGACTTATGGTAATCATCAGGTGAATAAAGGCCTTCCAGACTGGCAGGCAGATTATATTTCAAAGCCTTGAGATTAAGTAAATTACCAATAAGATGCATTACATAATCTACCAGTAAAGCTACAAGTACTATAATAAAAAATATATTCATTATTTATCTTTTAGCAGATTTCTTCCTGTTGATTTTCCATTAGCAGACAAAAATTTCAATTATCTTTATGATGACCAATCTGGTCTAATCTGGCATCACTAATACCAAAATGATGGGCTATCTCATGTATTATAACTTGCTGAACTTCTGTAATTATTTCAGCTTCAGTTTTACATACTTCCTCTATCGGATTTTTAAATATCGTAATTTTATCCGGGAGCACCATATTATAATACTGACTTCGCGCTGTTAACGGTACACCTTCATACAATCCCAGCAAGATTATCCCCCTCTTGCATTTCGCCTTCCTCATCTGATATCGCGTAGGAAAATCCTGAATCACAACGTCAACATTACTCAGTTTATTAATAAATTCATGAGGCAACCTGTTCACGGCTTGATTAACCAGTTCTGCAAATTGTTTTTCTTCCATCATAATTCCAGGATAAAAGATAGGGGGAAAGATTAAATTTATTCTAAGGTATTAAATCCAGTAATGTATCCCCAGAAATATCACCATTTATCAATAACCGGGCAATACGACGCCCACGTGACTGTAAAGTTATCAGGTCACCGGCAGCCTGAGCTTCTGCAAGAGTACCGAAAGTATAAGATTCGCCCGGTATTCTTAAATCATTTTTATATTCAGTAATAATCTGGAGAAATAATCCACTACGAGGCCCACCTTTATGCAATTGACCTGTCGAATGCAAGTAACGGGGACCATACCCCAGAGTTGTGGCAATATGATATTTTTCCGCTATTTTTTTTCGGAAAAAACTAATTGTCTCATCCATCTTCTCACTCCGGGAAATATAAGCCAGAATCGCCAGATAATCACCGGACATTATCCCATTTAGTAAATCGGAGGGAGACAATGACAGAGTAATATCCGGAGGATTACCGGATTCTATAGTTTGTTTAAGTATTTCTTTTGTTGCCGTTTTAGTTGCCTCTACATCCGGCTGGTTAAAAGGATTAACCTTCAATATCTGCCCGGCAATCGCCGTAGCAAATTCCCAGCGAAAAAATTCGGCTCCCAGATCCAGTACGTCATGTAAGTCTATTATAACAACAGGTTGTCCTGCATTCTTAACCTTACGTACTGCTTCGTCCGTGAAAGAATTAGCATCGCCCTGCAAACGTAAATAAACAAAAATGCGATCATTACCATAGGAGTCCGGTCCTAATAAAGGTTCACCAATAACAGGAATTATTCCCGTACCATTTTTACCTGTACTCTCAGCAAGAAGCTGTTCCACCCATAAACCAAAACTACTTATGCCGGGTGATGTGACCAGAGTAAATTTATCTCTTCCTTGTTGGGCCATGCTCCCCAGTATAACTCCCAATCGTGCTGCTTCATTATTATCAAGATTGGAACACTCTGCTTGACTACGCATTTCTCCCGCACGCCTTAATATAGAAGCAGCATCAATACCTGTTAAGGCCGCAGAGACTAATCCAAAAAAAGATAGGATGGAATATCTTCCTCCGATATCCCGGGGGGTAAAAAAAGTTTTCCGGGAATTCTTTTTAGCGGCCAGAATAGCGAGGGGAGTTTCCGGATCAGTAATAGCAATAAAATGATCCCCCGCGCATTTTTTACCTACTGCCGATATTACGATGTCTTCAAAATACGAAAAAAGCAAATTCGTCTCTGTGGTAGTACCCGATTTTGATGAAACAATAAACAGTGTGTGTTGGGGATCAATGGCTTCAGTTACAGTTATAATCGAAGCAGGAACAGTGGAATCCAGCACAAAAAGTTCCGGATAACCGGCAGTACTACCATAAGTCTGGTTAAGTACCTCAGCCCCCAGACTACTCCCGCCCATGCCAAGTAATACGATATGACGAAATCCCGATTTCTTTATTTCGCCGGCAAAAGCAATCAGAGAATCTATCTGAGAAAGCATCGTTTCCGGTAAATCCAGCCAACCCAGGCGATTACTAATTTCAGCCGGCTCTGATGACCATAAACGATAATCTTTCTCCCAGACACGTGAAATTACGCGATTCTTCCTGATATCTGAGTTTACAGATTCAATACTGGTAAGATAATCCCCGATACTAATCTCCAATAGTCACTCCCGGATATTTAATAATTCCGATACCATTCCTCTGATGTCATGCCGGGTTTCCCGCCCTTAGCTAAAAATACTTCCCACCATGGAGTGGCATATTTATCGGCAATAGCGGCAATTTCCTTAAATCGGGACACCGTCGTGTTCTTTAAAAAGGCAACTCTTTCCTCAGCAGTATGTTCTTTTGTCGCTTCTTGCCATAAAGCACGCCCGGCCATAAAACCGGAGGCTCCTGCTTTACAGGCAATTTCCACCTGTTTTTTAAATTGTACGTATCCGATACCCGCACTGAGTAGAACCCAGGGCACCTGTGATATCCGGCTTAATTCCCGGCAATATGCTGCCAGCTTTGCCTCGTTATTTTCATAATTGATATCAGCAGGGAATTCTGCCTTAAAAATATCTATCGGCAAACAAGTAAGCTGGCGTGCCGTTTCCAGAACCAGGTCGGATTTTTTTCTGGCAAATTCTTCCGGATTACTTTTTTCCTCTTCCAGAGGATAACTCACCGCTTCAACCAGAAAAGGAATATCTTCTTGGATACATTCATCCGCCAGACCAGCCACCAGACTTATTTGCTTAGCAGCGATATCTTTAATATCAGGACGGAAGTAAATAAGTAGTTTTACCGCAGAAGCACCCATCTTTTTTATTTTCGGAATTGTCCATTCCGGTATTATTTCTGTAATGCGAGCATTACTCTGTCCGACATATCCGCTCTTTTCCATACTCACCAGAAGTCCTGTACTTCCCGGTAATACCCAGGAAGCAATAGCCTGAGCCGCTCCATATATCGGATCCAGTAATATAGCACTGGCGAGCGGTGCAATAATACGACACATCTCCATCTTGAAATTAACCATATCATCATAACTAACTGCATCAGGATTCCCTTCACTCAACTGGCGGCGTAAGGAATCTCTGTGGTCCATTGCACACACGGTAATTATCCCTTTTGAATTGGATATTTGCTGCAAACCACGCATCTTTCCTATAGAGAGTGTCTTCATAATTAACTTCATTACCTCCCGAAAACTAATGTTGCGTCCGATACCTGTTTAGAGAACAGGACTAACACCTTTATCCTCTATTATAACAATTAATTGAAATCACATCTTTATACATAATTGGTTGAATCAGTATTTCTTTATCTGTTCTAGTAAGGATATCCTCTTTGCAGCCAGAATTCTATTACTAATTGCACCGATATTAATGCGCACAACAGGTTCTGTGTTTGAGGGACGAACATTAAACCACCAATCAGGATAATCTACCGAAATTCCATCCAGATAATCGATCTGCCCATCGTAATAATCTTGCGCTAACCTATTCCGCACTTTTCCCCAGTCATCTATTTTAATACTAATTTCTCTGGTAGTGGGATATTTCTGAAATGGTCTGGCAAGTGCACTAAGCGGTCTATCTTCTCGAGAAAGTATATTCACTAATTCGATTAGAGTCCGCAAGCCATTATCAGTAAAATGTAAATCCGCATAGTAATAATGTCCGGAAAGCTCTGCCGCAAAAATTGCGTCATGTTTACGCATGGCAAGCTTAATAAAGGCATGGCCTACCCGGCTCCGTACTGTTCTTGCCCCTGAACCCTGTACCTCTTCAGTAAAAGCTCGCGAAATACGCAGGTCATGTAATATAGTAGCTCCGGGATGCTCACTTAATAAATAGCGGGCAATCAGCCCCCCCAGAACTTCTGCCGATACAAGTTCACCCCGCTCATCTATCACCACAGCACGATCGGCATCACCATCAAAAGCAATTCCAAAAGAAAGATTATTTTTTAAAACCACCTGACAAAGCTGAGCAAGAGCCCCCTCTTCCAGAGGATTAGATGGCCGGGTAGAAAATCTGGCGTCAGGATGAAATCCTATCGGCCAGATTTCAACCATATCGCAACACGAAAATACCGCTTCAGTTTCCGCACCTCCCATGCCATTACCTGCATCTACCGCAATTCGTAGCCGCCGCACCGGCTTCAAGTGTTTCTTCAAGCAATCAGCATAAAGAGAAAGAGGGGAAATATACGTGAGTAATTCGTTGCTTTGTCTCATAGACCGGTCAGATACTGTGAGTAAAGTATCAAGAATATCATTTAAACCATCTTCGCTGCTGAGAGGCACTGCATCACTCCGGCATAATTTCAAACCATTATACTCAGGAGGAAGATGACTGGCAGTAATAGCTACAGAACCATCAAAACCACCTTCTGCACCATACCAGTAAACCAGAGGAGTGCTGGACAGCCCTATTTGCGTTACGTGATGTCCCGCCTCTCTCAACCCTACACTCATAGCTTCCGCAAATGCTGGAGAACTCCAGCGGGCATCATAACCTATTACAAATTTTCCCGCCTTATCGGGACAAAGATAGTCGGCATAAGCCCGTGCAATTGCACGTATGATAGGACTACTTAAGTCCTTTCCCGCCTCGCCACGGATATCATAGGCATGAAATATTTTTCTATAGTTATCCGCAATTACTTTTTTAATCATTAACAATTCCTCCGGACAAACATAATAACTGGCAATCATAAGAAAGTTGTACTTCCCATTCTAGAACAAATATCTTCATTTGTCCCATATCCGACATCACAGTTTAATGATCTTACGATTTTACTGAACCTTATATACGCCGGCATAACAGAAAAATCACGGTAGCATGTGTATCATAATTATATGCATATTATGAGCCTTTGATACTTGTGATAAATAAAATTTTGACAATTGATTAGACGGAGATTATAGAGTGAAAATTATATAACATAAGTATATCCCATATTGATTACAAATACCTGAAAACAGGAATACCCTTATATAGTAGAAAAATTTATTGAGGGAGGCAAAGATGAAAATTACTAACCTGGGAGCACATTTTGAGCTCCAGAGTTTACCGAATACGTCAGTAGTTTATAACCACCACGGCAAGGCCACAATACAATAATGCAAAACTTCATCCGACAACTCTTTCTGTCCAGATTGCCACCGGATATAATGCCGGACCGATATTGAACGGTCAGGCCCTGGGTTATTCTGCTGAAGTTGCTCTTCACGTCATGAGATTGCTTTATAGTGGACTTTTTGATAAACATTCCGGACTACAGATGATACTGGGTCCATATGGGAGAAGGTCTCCCTTACTTCCTTCCCCGTCCGGTGGATGCTTATTGCTACTGCTCTAACTGATTGATTTTCTCAGTATACATAGACCAGCGCACTGTATTATTTGCCTGCATGTTTAAAAAATACAGTTGCCAGAGGGGGCACAGTAATCGTTAAGGAAAATGGCCTGCCGTGTCGTGATAACAATACTGCTTCTACTCCACCAAGATTCCCCTGCCCGCTGCCTCCATATATCAAAGCATCACTATTTAATAACTCCTGCCAGAATCCCGATACAGGAACACCAATCTGATAATCATGCCGTGTTACGGGAGTAAAATTACAGACTACCAGTAACGTATCTTCCGCTGTTCTTCCTTTGCGAATAAAACTAATTATACTATTCTGATTATCATTACTTTCAATCCACTCAAACCCTTCCGGACTAAAATCTATCTGATAAAAAGCAGGTTGACTGCGATAAAACATTCCGAGGTCTTCCATCCACTTTTTTACTCCGGCATGCTTCTGATACTGCAAGAGATGCCATTGCAGACTCTCATCATGACTCCATTCCTTTATCTGGCCAAATTCCCCTCCCATGAAAAGCAACTTCTTGCCCGGCTGAGCATACATATATCCTAATAATAATCGTAAATTAGCAAATTTCTGCCATTCGTCCCCCGGCATCTTCCCCTGTAATGAGCCTTTCCCATATACCACTTCATCATGTGATAACGAAAGCACAAAATTCTCAGAGAAAGCATACATCAATCGAAAAGTGATATTACTATGATGATATTTACGATAGAGAGGATTTTTAGTCATATAGACAAGAGTATCGTGCATCCAGCCCATATCCCATTTTAAACCAAAGCCAAGCCCTCCGATATGAACAGGACGTGATACCATAGGCCAGGCTGTTGATTCCTCCGCAATAGTCTGCACGTCAGGATATTCACGATAGACCACTTCATTAAAACGACGTATAAAATAAATAGCATCCAGATTTTCGTTGCCACCATATTTATTTGGTATCCATTGTCCTTTTTTTCTTCCGTAATCGAGATAAAGCATCGAAGCAACAGCGTCCACACGTAGTCCATCTACATGGTATTTATCCAGCCAGAAAAGAGCATTTGATAACAAAAAGCTCCTGACCTCATTACGCGTATAATTGAATATGTAACTATTCCATTCCGGATGAATACCTTTTTGCGGATCTTGATGCTCATAAAGGTGAGTACCATCAAAAAAACCTAATCCATGCTCATCATTAGGAAAATGTGAGGGTACCCAATCCAGAATTACACCTATCCCATGTTGATGCAGATAATCCACCAGATACATGAAATCCTGCGGCTCACCATACCGGCTCGTCGGAGCAAAATAACCGGTAATTTGATAACCCCACGAACCATAAAATGGATGCTCCATTATGGGCATAAACTCAACATGGGTGAACCCCATCTGTTTTATGTATTCGGTCAAGCTGACAGCAAGCTCACGGTACGTAAGAAAGCGGTTTCCTTCTTCAGGAACACGTCGCCATGAGCCAGGATGCACTTCATAAATAGACATCGGTGAATCCAGAGCGTTATTGTTCTTCCTATTGCACATCCATTCGTGATCTCCCCAGGCATAGTCCAGGTTCCATACCACCGAAGCCGTTCCGGGAGATAATTCTGCATAAAAAGATAACGGATCAGCTTTCTCTACCTGATAGTTCTGAAAATGAGAGGTAATATGATATTTATATAGTGAACCACTACAAACACCCGGGACAAAACCTTCCCAGATTCCTGACTGCCCCCGGGTCATGAGCGGATGACTCAATTTATCCCAATTATTAAAGTTACCAATAACCGATACTTGCCGGGCGTTAGGAGCCCAAACTGCAAAATATGTTCCTTCCTCTCCATTAATTCTCTGATTATGCGCACCCAGCATATTATAGATTCGATAATGTGAACCTTCGTTAAAGAGATAAATATCATCATTTGATAACAGAGTTGCATTATTATGTTTCACAGATATATCATGTCCCCTTCTCGAATCTTAATTTAATTCTAAACACAATATTAACCTGTCTTTATTTTTATCCACAAGACACCGGTTGCATTATTATCACGAATAATGAGGGACTCTATATAGACGATGAAGTCGGACTGTTTAGTGTATAATAATACCACAATATATTATATGTTGCCTTTCCGGATATTCTCTTAAATACATTAACAATCACTAAAGGAGGATAATATGTCACGAATTGACGGAAAAGAAATAGAAAGTAATGTTGCCATTACTGTCGCTAGAATGATGGCAGCCAGTGCCCGTACTGCTCCGAAAACACAGGGTGTTGACTGTATTGAAACAATGATTATTGACGGCGAAGAGTTAGAATTACTCGCCTCGGCAATGGAACATAAAGCTGAAATAAAAAATTCCTATATTATTCCTGCTTTAAAAAGAGACGCGAATTGCGTTCGCAAATCAAACTGTGTCTTACTGATCGGAGTCACAGGAAACCCCAAAAGATTAGACCGCTCTCTTGATTGTGGTGCTTGTGGATACACTGACTGTGCCCATTTAGCTAAAATTAGTAAACAAAGAAAAGTTTTTACCGGACCTACCTGTGTCTTCCAGGGTATTGATTTAGGCATAGCCCTTGGTTCTGCTGTAAAAATAGCAGCAGAGCTGAATATCGATAACAGGGTGATGTATACTATTGGTATGGCTGTTAGCGACCTGGGCTGGATGGAAAACAGCACTATTATTATTGGTATTCCTTTATCCGTAAATGGTAAAAATCCCTATTTTGACAGGCAATAAAATATTTAATTGCCCCATAATCAGAGTATTTGTATTACATAACACTTTGTTTTCTCCATAAAAAAGTCATACCCAAAGTACAAAAAATAATGCCTGTCCAGCATAAGTAATACTTGATTAATTAATCAGCCTATCATAGAATTGTTAATTAACATAAGCACTCATCTTTTAGCAAAAAAGGAGTTCAGGAGAAATTTAACATGAGATATAAAATAGTGCGTAAAATTTTGTCTTTTTCCCTGATTATTGGTATGTTGAGTACCATCGGGAGTGGGATAGCAACAGCGGCACAAAACACTCAGAATGACATACCGCCAGTATCCAGCACAGCTACTGAAAAACAACTCGAATTAAAATGTTCCTATCCTGTTTTGCGAGATATCTCAGGAAAATCCTTTGAATTTACAGTACAACTGATTTATTCCGGCTCCACTCCGGAGCGCTTTGACCTCAGCCTTGAAGCACCAGAAAAATGGGTAGCCAGTGTATTAAGATCAAATGAAAAAATTGAAGTGCCTGCGATAGAACTTACACCTGATAAAGCAATACCGGATAGTGTCCGCATCCAGTTAGTTCCGCAAACAGGTGAATACCCGGAACCCGGTGATTACATCGTCACACTTACTGCCAGTTCCGGCAGCATCAGTCAATCCATTAATCTGACAGCCACAGTTATCGCACTCTATCGTTTTGCCTTCTACACTGAATCAGAGCTACTGAGTGCAGATGTTACTGCCGGACAGAGTAATGAGATATCACTTGTACTCTTTAATACCGGTACGGCCCCGATTCAAAAAATCAGCTTCACTTCTGAAAAACCGTCAGGTTGGGAAATTACTTTCACTCCCAGTGATGTTACTTTTCTCGATGCTGGAGCCACGAAGAGAGTAATTATGACAGTAACACCAAGCAATAAGACTATTGCCGGAGATTATTTGATTAAGGTCTCGGCTTTACCTTCAGAATTTCTTCCCAGCTCCTCTTTTAATATGCCGACATCACATGATATTGAACTCAGGATAACAGTACTAACTTCAAGACTATGGGGATGGGTTGGTATCACAATTATTATTGTCGTCATTGCCTGCGTTTTAATAATTTTCCGACGTTTAGGTAGGCGGTAAAAATATGCCAGCAGTTATAGAAATAAAAGATCTCACCAAAACATATGATAACATCACTGCAGTCAACAAACTAAATCTGGAGATCGGGGAAAGCGAGATTTTTGGCTTCTTAGGACCAAATGGGGCAGGAAAGACTACCGCTATTCTCATGCTTCTTGGATTAACAGAACCAACATCGGGTACTGTATCTATCTGCGGATTTAATGCAACACGGGAACCGTTGCAAGTCAAGCGCATTACAGGTTACGTTCCGGAAAAAGTTGGCTTTTACGAAGACCTAACCGTACATTATAACCTGTTATACACTGCATGGTTGAACAATATCCCGGAACAGCAAATTGAAGACAGAATAAAGACTGCATTAAAAACAGTCGGTCTTCCTAATGCAGCTAACCGGAAAGTACAACAATTATCTCATGGAATGAAACAGCGTCTCGCAATTGCAGATGTTCTGGTAAAAAATCCACGCATTGTTATTCTCGATGAACCAACTTCCGGAATTGATCCTGAAGGTGTGGTACAACTTCTGGAGTTAATTCGCAAGATTGCTCAAGAACAGGGGATGACGGTCATATTATCATCACACCAACTTCCTCAGGTGCAGCGTATCTGTACACGTGTAGGAATATTATCTAAAGGTAAAATGATTGCCGAAGGACCATTAGACCAGTTGGGAAGAAAAGCTTTCGGTGGCAGCGAATTCCGTGTTGAAGTGCAGGTATCTGAAGTTACATCAATTATTATAGACGCCATTAAAAGCATATCAGGTGTTACCAGCACCGAAGCTCTTGGCAAGGATATAATAGTTAATTGTGAACGCGATCTGAGACCACAGATAGCTAAAGCAGTAATAGATAATAACGGACAACTAATTCAGATGAAAATCCAGAGCTATAGTCTGGAAGATATATACTTAAAGTATTCAGGGGAGGTTTAATGTGCGATCCATGTTGACAGTCTTCCGCAAAGAGTTGTCTGATGATTTTACTAGCTTGCGATTCCTTATCCTCTTTGGATTGGTATTGTTAGCTGGAATCTTTTCAGTTTATATTGCGGCTAATACAATAAGTTCAAATACTACGACTGAGGTATCTTCATTTGCTACTAATTCAGCCAGTCAATTTATTTTCCTGCAACTATTCACTATCAGCAGCGAGAGCTTATCTGCTTCTTTTCTTACTTTTATTACTTTATTTGTCCCTATAGTTGGCATTGCTCTTGGTTTTGATGCCATAAATTCAGAGAGAAATGCCGGCACCCTGAGTCGTCTTTTGTCCCAACCCGTCTATCGGGATGATGTCATAAACGGAAAATTCCTCGCCGGTGTATCTACAATAGCAATTATGCTGATTAGTATTGTGCTCTTGGTCGCCGGCATCGGCTTACGTATTATTGGTGTTCCCCCTTCAGCAGAAGAAGTAATCCGGCTTATCGCTTTTTTGGGATTGGGCATTGTTTACGGAGCATTCTGGCTTAGTATATCCATGCTTTTCTCTGTTCTGGTACGTCGTATCGCTACTTCTGCATTAGCTTCAATTGCTATCTGGATATTTTTCTACTTTTTCATATCTATAATTGCCAGTTCTATCGCCGGCAGGATAGCACCAATCAGTGACAGTTCTACAACAACAGAACAATTAAAATATTTAGCTGTTAATGTCGATATTATGCGGATATCTCCCGTGTATCTATTCCAGGAAGCGTCTTCTGTTATCCTCTCCCCGGATTCAAGAACATTAAGTGAATTAATACAAATACAAGCCCAGGGATTACAGGCATGGATGATGCCCAGCCCACTCAGTGTAGCACAAAGTATCATTATGGTATGGCCCCAAATAGTGACATTGATTGCACTTACTGTAATCTCCTTCGCTATCTCATATGTAAAATTTATGCGGGAAGAGATACGATCAACATAGTTCCGGAAAATAATTGTCCTCTACTAGGAACGCGGGTCACGAGTAATCGGTGCGATTGATTATATGGTCCGATATCACCTCTTTTGTTGAGGTTGGCGGTTTGACCCTGCGAAAGCCGGATTGGGCGCGCCAATTTCCTTAAGCTACGCTAATTATCGCCTCCATTTTTCCCGATTTCCTTGAGTTGGCTATAAACCTGACCGCTTTCATGACGTTCTGCACAGCGCAGACAAACCGCCATTGCCCAAGGGCATAATCGTCACCACGCATGGTTACCCCTCTGAACCCCAAGCCCTCCTTTATCTGACCAATCGGCTGCTCTGCTACCCACTTGCGCTTACGATAGACGGCGTGTTTCTCAGGCTTTTTCAACCTGGCTCTCATCTCGCCGATAAGAAGCTGGTCTTCTGCTACTATCAGCATTCGCCTATCTTCACCGGACTTCAGACAACACGCTCTCAGTTTGCAGCCAGCGCAGTCTGGACATACATAGCGATACTTGCCATCTGTTTGCATTGTATCTCGTATCAACAGTCGGCCTTCGGGACACCGCCACCCGTCCTCTTCTTTGTCATATCCATATTCTACATGGAATGTCGGATATTTACGGAAACATTGTGGTTCAATAATTCATTAATAATAAAAGAAGGAGAGCTCGCTTTAACCAGATATAGTCATAAGACCAGATGAAAACTTCAGGAATAAAATTAAACTCCGCTAAAAAAGGAGATGCCCTGGTCTAATAAAAATAACCGTTTCTATCTACACTATAAACAAAACACCTGATATTGATATAATTACCGAATTAATATCCGATGTCTTATGTTTTATCTTTATTACGACATTCCTGACAAAGTCCACTCATTACCAGATGCTCCAGATTAACCTGAAAACCATACCTGTCATCCAGCATCTTTTTTATCGGTAAAAGAAAACACTCATCACATTCTATCGTTTTACCACAAACACTACAGACAAGATGTTGATGATACCCCTCATCCGAGTGACAATAAACAGTCTTATTATTCAGTTCATTTTTATAAACACAACCCAATTTCTCCAGAAGATCCAGAGTACGATATACTGTTGATTTATTAACACCGGGCATTCTGGAACAGGCAATTTCAAAGATATCCTCTGCTGTTTGATAACTCTGCGGCTCATGTATGATATCCAGTATCAGTCGCCGCTGAGGAGTGAATTTAAATCCTTTGTCTTTAAGAACATTATCGCAACTCATCTTATTAATTATACCTCAATGCAATTGTAAGATGCCGTTCCTTTACTGTCAATTAACTGTGCTAAAAATGATATAATTTTACTCTGGTTAATGTACATTTAAAATCTGTTGAGGTGATAATAATGGATTCTCTAATAGAAAGAGCAGCAAGAGATTTATTAAATGCCCATTATGCTATTGCATTAAGCGGGGCTGGTATTTCCACCGAGTCCGGCATACCCGATTTTCGCGGACCCTCCGGCATCTGGACTAAAAATCCAGACGCTGAAAGAAAGGCTTTCCACAGTTACGAGAGATTTCTTAATAATCCCGTAAAATGGTGGGAGGAGAGTTTGAGTAATTCCGGCCTCCTGGGTAATCTCGAAAAAGCCCTCCCCAATTCCGGTCACTATGCTCTGGCAGAATTAGAAAAACGCGGTCTCTTAAAATGTATCATTACTCAGAATATTGATGGACTTCATGAAAAAGCGTTGAGCAAAAATATTCTGGAATATCATGGTAGTATTCTCAAATTACGTTGTGCGAAATGTACCAGCCGATTTTCCAAATATGAATTCGACCTGCTAAAATTACGTAACGAAAACAAACTGCCGCCTATTTGCCCGAAATGCGGGGGCATCATTAAAACAGATACTGTTGCTTTTGGTGAACCAATACCGGAGGATGTCGCCCGGCGCAGCCTGGAAGAAACATGGAAGTGTGACTTAATGCTTATATGCGGTACTTCTGCTGTCGTCTATCCGTTTGCTAATCTTCCCCGTATCGCCAGAGAACGGTCATACCCCATTAATAATCCCCACGTTACCATAATAGAAGTCAATGCAGAACCAACACCATTAACTGAAGAGGGAATCTCTGACTATCTACTCGAAGGCAAAACAGGAGACATCCTGCCCGCCATTGTTCTGGAAATAATCCGTCTCAGTAAATCTCCGGACAGATAAAATAGTTTTTCCCTTGCACAAATAAACGTTGTGCACTAAACTCTTATGACATTAGGAAAAGCATACAGAAAGGAAAAATAAAATGGAAGTCTCTCCTGGTATTTTTCTACTGGAAGTGCCCATCCCGAATAATTCATTGGGACATCTAAATGCTTACCTGATTGAAGGTAAAGATGGCTGGCTTATGATAGACACCGGCTGGTTTACCGCTGAATCCTTTAGCGTACTACAAACAAAACTCAAAGAAATTGGATTGAGTGTAACGGATGTTGTTACTATTATCATTACTCATGTTCACCCGGATCATTTCGGTCTGGCCGGCAAAATAAAACAATTATCGCCGCGGGCAGAATTATTGATGCACAGCTGGGAATCGGATATGCTTGAATCACGCTATGTGAAATTCTCGGACTTAAGCGATAAAATATCGGCTATGCTCCACAAACACGGTGTACCATCGCAGGATCGTAATGTATTGGGTTCCGCTTCCATGCCTGCTCTGGAGTATGTCACAATTACATTTCCTGACCGTATCCTTTACGGCGGGGAAATTATTAGCACAGGAATATTTGACCTTGAAATAATCTGGACTCCCGGTCATTCACCCGGTCATATCTGTCTTTATGAACCCCAAAATAAACTACTCTTTTCAGGTGACCATATACTACCTCATATTACACCCAATATTAGTTATCATGTCCAATCAGGAGATAACCCTCTCGGAGATTATCTCTATTCATTACATAAACTGGAAAATTTATCAGTATCTCAAGTATTACCTGCCCACGAGCAGATTTTTATCGGATTAAACGAAAGAATTAAACAAATTACAGAACATCACGATAATCGCAAAACGGAAATTCTTAATGTTATCGGTACGAAACCCCATAACGCTTGGGAGATAGCTTCTCAGCTCACGTGGAGTGTCCCCGGTCGAACATGGGAGCAATTTCCACCTTACCAGCAGCGTTCCGCCGTAATGGAAACAATCTCACACATGGAATATTTACGCTGGGGAGGAAAAGTACAGCGCATAATTAATAATGATGGCACCATATCCTATCAGCTTATCCGAACATAACTCTCTTTGATATTTGGCGCAGTAACATGCAAATAATATCCATATTTGAAATAAATACTGATGAGGAGAAAAATGTCTCAAAATAATTCTGATAGAAACAGCTTAATGTCGCAACAACATGAGGATTTCCGACAGTACTGCCGGGACATTCCTGATTTTCCCAAACAGGGTATTATTTTTCGTGATATAACCAATCTTTTGAAAAACGGTCCCGTATTCAAGAGAGTAATCAGTACTATCGCCCGGCAGTATCAGAAAACCAGAGTCGATTCTGTGGTCTGCATCGAAGCAAGGGGATTCCTTATCGGTTCCGCTCTGGCATTATATCTGGAAGCCGGAATCGTACCCGTTAGAAAAAAAGGAAAGCTTCCCTGGAAAGTATACCGGGCAAATTATGATCTGGAATATGGACAGGACCAGGTGGAAGTACATCAGGATGCTGTTACACCGGGACAAAATATTCTGATAGTCGATGATGTTATCGCTACTGGGGGAACTGTTTGCACTGTGGTTGATATGGTAAAAAAAATGCAGGGAAACATTATAGGAGCGGCATTCCTTATTGAATTACTTGATTTAAAAGGAAGAGAGAAAATTCAGGATATTCCCGTTTTTTCCCTGATTAAATATTAGTTCATTACCAAATTAGTGTAATCTTTAACACTCTGTGACAATGCGCCATGCTGACACATCGGAGATATAATTAATTAAAGGCAAATTATCGGCGATAGTTAAATATGAAAGCGCTCATTACCGAAGATGTGTGAGAATAATGAAATAGCCATAATGCCGGACGTTGCCTGTACAGAAGAGAGAAATTGTAAAAGTTCTTAGGGAGAAAACCAGTGGGAACTTTACGTATCATTTCACAAAGTGGAAAACCTTTCCTCAACCGGCAACAAGCAGGACAACTACTGGGAAACGAACTTATCAACCTGAAGGGTGAAGATGTTGTGGTACTTGGTATTCCATGTGGGGGTGTCATTGTAGCCTATGAAATAGCTGCTATTTTACAAGGAAAACTTGATGTCATTCTTTCCCGCAAACTACGTACTCCCGGACATGAAGAGCTCGCAATGGGCTCTATTACTGAAAATGGAAAAACTTTTCTGAATAAGATGCTCATTCAGAGATTAGTTGCTGTAAAATACGATGTCGAACATGAAAAAAATAAACAGATGGCAGAAATCACACGACAAGCCAGTGTTTTTCGCAGTGCACAACCAAAAATTAATCTGCGCAACAGGACTGTCGTTGTAACAGATGATGGTATCGCCACCGGTTTAACTTTGCAGGCTGCTCTATGGGCCGTTCGACAGGAACACGCAAAAAAAATTATCGCAGCAGTTCCGGTAGCCTCGAGCGAATCCTTACAACGATTGACCCTTGATGCAGATGAGATACTTTGTTTGCGTGTACCGCCATTCTTCAATGCAGTAGGACAGTTCTACACTGAGTTTGACCCCGTTACAGATGATGAAGTTCTCGCGCTACTCTATAAAGCAAACCATAAAATAACTCCTGAATAATAATGATATAAATACCGGGAACGGTATCCGATATACTTCACTGGTATTTCTATCTCCGGGAAGAATCTCTTGTGCTAAGCCGGCTATAGAGACCATTTTTTCAGCAATTCCTCATGACTACCTTTCTCCACAACAAGACCTCTATCCATAACCAGTATGTGGTCGGCATTACGTACGGTAGATAAACGATGCGCAATAACAAGAGTAGCCTTTCCCTTTAATAAATTCTCCAGAGCCTGCTGTAAAAGATATTCATTATATGAATCTACATTTGATTTAGCTTCATCCAGTAATAGAATGAGCGGATTAGCCAGCAGGGCATGGGCAAAACTAAGAAGCTGCCGCTGTCCCATACTTAAATTTTGTCCCCGCTCATAGAGTAATGTGTCATAACCATTCTCCAGCTTCATAATAAAATCATGAGCATAGACCGTCTTTGCCGCAGAAATCATTTCTTCTTCAGTAGTATTCTGATTAGCACAACAAATATTACTGCGAATAGTACCTGAAAAGAGAAAAGGATCCTGAAATACCACCCCCCCCAATTTCCGCTTTAAAATGACGAGCATTGATATTCTCACGGGAAAGATTCTGTATGACACGTATACCAGATACATTTTCCTGCAAAGCGCTGTTAACTACAGATACGGCCTGTCTGATTCTGATAAAACTAACCCGGGCCTTTTGCCATAGCAAAATAAATGTAAATAATACCGGTACAACAGACAGCGTAATCAATGCGAAAGTAAAATTAATGGCAAACATGGCAACCGCTATGGCAATAAGACTAAGTATTTCACCGGTAACCCAGAATGCGCCGGAATCCAGAAAATCACTCAGTTGCTCCACATCATTCTGCACACGTGACATTATTCGTCCAATTTCATTACGACCAAAGAAACTAAGCGATAACCGTTGCAGGTGTTGAAATAGTTGATTTCTAAAATTAAGTAAGTGAATACCCCCCAGCTTGCTGGGGGGTATTCTATGGTGTTCTCTATAAATGCCGTCCCCGGACGATGTACGTATGGAAACCTTCGTACGGGCAAAAACACTGGCAGCGATCAACAATGCGGATGTAAAAGTAGACCGTGCGCTAAAAGCAGGCACACTGGCAATAGGAGGAAAAGTACACATTATTACCCTCCTCGGTTATCTCCCTATGCGCAGTAACCCAAATCTACAGAAATTGTACCAATCCAATGCTGTTGCCCTAGCGGGGCCAGGCCGGAGTAGGACAATTACACCATATGACAGCTTCCTCCGATATGGGAGATTTAAGCTATATTATGCCTACAACACAACCTTTCGCTGGGAGCGCTGCCGGAATAATATGTGGCAATAATTTTGTTATTAATGATTATATCGCTGCTGTCCTTAATCCGGCTAAAGTAATGGCTATGACCATTATCGACCTGCTTGTCGACGATGCTCCGACGGCCACTAAAATTCTCGCCCAAAGTAAGCTACCCATGACAAAACAAGAACAACTCATTTATCTGGAACAATTAAACAGAGAGGAAACTTATGGGTATAAATAGCCTGCCACTTTGATACCTATTAGCGTATTGTAAATAAATTTGATATATTATTGCGCAGGTTAATTAAATATAAAAATATTTCTGAATGGGAGATTCCTGAATAATATGGATATCGGAGACGTATCGAGAAACGCTAAATTAATGATAAATGGTGCCCCTCATAACGTAGAAAATGTAAACTTCGTTAAACCGGGGAAGGGACGTGCTATTTATCATGTTAAGGTACGTAATCTTACCAATGGTAATCTTAGTGAAATAACTTATCACTCCGGTGATAAAGTTGATGAAACGAACATCACTGCCAATGATATGCAATATCTCTATCAGGAAAATGATAGCTATATCTTTATGGACAGTAAATCATTTGAACAATATTCTTTTAACGAAGAGCAAATAGGAGACAAGAAATATTTTCTTAAAGAAGGGATGCCTGTCACAGTTCTTCTCTGGGAAAACAGTCCTATTGACCTGAACTTGCCCAAAGCAGTTGAGATGAAAGTGGTAGAGAGTGAAACAAGTACCAAAACCGAAACAATAACAGCGCAATCTAAAACCGCCGTACTGGAAACAGGATATACTGTGGGGGTACCCTCATTCATTAAACCAGGGGATATTATCCGCATTGATACTCGTAATGGGGCTTACGTTGAAAGAGTAACAAAGGATTAGTAGTGGGTGAATCCCGGGAACATCTTATCAGAATCAAACCCCATGTCGTACAAAGAGCTCTGATATACGATGGCATACGAAATTTCTTTCATCAGAATAATTTCCTTGAAGTAGATACGCCCGTACGGGTACCGGTACTCATCCCTGAGCGCTATATTCTCCCTGTTTCTAGCAATGGCTGGTTTCTTTCTACTTCTCCGGAAATATACATGAAGCAATTTATCGCTGCAGGATATGGTAACATATTTCAATTATGTCATTGCTTTCGTAAAGGAGAAAAAGGAGAAAATCACCAGCCTGAGTTTACTATGCTGGAATGGTACCGTACCAACGCCGGCTATGAGCAAATAATTACCGATACGGAACAACTCCTGTTTTTTCTTACTAAAGAATTACAGGTATCCCCTGCTATCAATTATTGCGGCAATAAAATTGATTTAACTCCTCCCTGGCCCAGAATAACCATCCGCGAGGCATTTGTTAAATCAGCCGGATGGGATCCTTTTGTTAATCCTGATTATGAACGATTCGATATCGACCTTATGGAAAAAGTTGTACCATGTTTTACCCCCAACCAGCCTACTGTACTGCTTGATTATCCGGCAGCATTAGCCTCCCTATCACGGATAAAACCGGAATGTGCGCAGGTAGCGGAGAGAGCAGAAATATTTATTGGCGGGCTGGAGATAGCTAATATTTATAGCGAACTTACTGATGCGACAGAACAAAGACAACGTTTCCAGCTTGAGTTAGAATATTTAAAAGCAACCGGTATGGACAATATGCATATGCCGGAGGAGTTTTTAAAAGCAATAGCGCATCTTCCCGAATGCGGCGGTATTGCGCTGGGTATCGACCGTCTGGTAATGCTTCTCTGTAATGCTAAATCCATAAATGACGTCATCGCTTTCCCTAACTAATTTTATTTTCTCCCACACACTTTATCCTATCTCTTATTGCCAATATTGATAATTTCTAACTGAATAGCTTTGAATAATATATCCTATCAAAATATTTGTGTACCACAAACAAGCAGAGTATTATGATTAGCAACTTAAGAAATCATAATGTTTGTTAACTCATACTCTATAGACAGTTCCAGAGAATATTAATAATTTTGAATCGGGAGGGGTTCACTATATGCATGCGAAAGCCAGTGTTAAGAGCGTCTCGCCGACAAAAGAGAATATAAAAAGACGAGAAAAACCAACAGAAGAAGAATTGAAGTGTTTCCGTTGCGGTGTTTGTTGCACCAAATACCACGTTCACGTAAGTTCATTAGATGCACAAAGGATAGTTGATGTACTCGGAATTACCTGGGAAGAATGGCTCGATAAATATACCGAACCACGCTGGCCACGCTGTGACAGTTATTTATTAAAACGCAGAGATAGCGGGGCATGCATTTTTCTTGATGAAGTAGAAGGCAATAAACTCTATACCTGCCGTATTCATCCTTTCCGTCCATCCTCCTGCCGCGAATGGTCTGCGGGACTATGTCGCCAGGAATGCATCACAGGGCTGAAAATACGATGGGGATTATCGATAGATCAAACAGGAGAAATCAAGGGAACAATAAAAGAGTTAGCCAATTTTTATTCCTTTCTAAAACTTTTATATCCTCCTGCTGATGTCGAGTAAGTACATCCGGTACTGGCATAGTCAATAATATTCTCTAATTGGTACTGCTATGGATTCGACAGGCTCACCATGAGCGGTTTCACTTCTCTTTCCGTTCGCCATTTTAGTTTGTCGAAGGGTTGCCCTGAGAACATTTTGAATTATTACCAAACTCGAGAAAACAAAAAACAATCGCCTCTCGACATTTTACCTCGTTAAAAGATACAATACTGAGATATTGCCGCAATTACTCATTTTCATCTCATATATGAGGAATAGATGAGAGTGTCAGTAAAGCGTTTTATTTGTAGCATTTATCAATGGTAATATATTACCCTGAATTATTACCGGAAACGTAGTGTGGTAATTCTGTGTGGAAAAAGTAAGGGATATTATATAAAAATTATGTTTATCGATAAAAACTTAAATTTTAAAAAAACAAAATGGTTAATATTGTTGTCCCTATAAAACAAGTTCCTGATATTGAAAGCGTCAGATTTGATAGTGAAAAGGGAAGAATAGATCGCTCCTCAGCCGCGGCAGAAATTAATCCCTTCGATTTAAACGCACTTGAAGCAGCTCTAGTAACTAAAGATGAATGCGGGGGTACTATTACTGTTATCAGTATGGGGCCACCTTCTGCTGAAACTACTTTACGAGACGCATTGTCTCGTGGCGCAGACCGGGCTATCTTACTTACAGGAGCTGAATTTGCCGGTGCCGACACGCTGGCAACATCTTATACCCTCGCCTGTGCCATTAAAAAATCCGGCTTGTTTGATTTGATAATTTGTGGTGAAAAAACTGTCGATGGGGATACCGGGCAGGTCGGACCGGAAATAGCGGAACATCTTGATATTCCTCATATCGCTTATGTATCAAACATTGAAATCTTTGAAAATAAGATAATAGCCACTTCTGAAATGGACGGCCTCGTCCAGTTGGAATCCGGATTTCCCCTCCTTATTACTGTCACCAAAGATATCAATAAACCACGGTTGCCTTCTCTTGGTGCCAAACTACGCGCCCGCAAAGCAGTTATTGAAATATGGAATGCCGATAATCTCCTTCCATCAGAACAAAAAGATAAATTAGGATTAAAAGGCTCACCTACTAAAGTACACAGAATAGTGATCCCGGGAGATGAAGGAAGAAAAGGTATCGTGATACGAAACGCCCCGGATAAAGCTGTAACAGCTATTTTACAAGTGCTGGAAGAACAAAAGCTATGGGAGCGGCGAGAATGAACGAACACCAGGGAATACTTATTCTTGCAGAGCAGCGTAGAGAAGAAATTCATCCTGTTTCTTATGAACTTCTGGGAAAAGGAAGAGAATTAGCAGATAAGCTGGGCTGTCAAATTTCGGCAGTTTTATTAAGTAACAATAAGATAATAAAGGCCGAGGAGCTAATCTATCATGGTGCAGACCGGGTTTTTCTTTACCAGCATTCCTCTCTTCAGAAATTTGATGTCCGCAACTACAAACATAATATCGTAAAATTAATTAAAGAGATTAAACCGGCGATATTTCTCATAGGGGCAACACATTTCGGCCGGTCTCTAGGGCCGCGTATTGCTGCAGCATTAAATACCGGATTAACTGCAGATTGTATTGGCCTGGAATTAGATGAGTCCGGTAATCTCATTCAAATCCGCCCGGCATTTACCGGAAACATACTGGCGGAAATAAAAACACGGACAAGACCACAAATGGCCACCGTAAGATATAAGGTAATGACAGCACATAAACGTAATCCTCAAAAACAAGGTGAAATTATTCTACGAAATGTTGAGATGATGCCTGGTATGCTGACTATTTTAAAGGCAGAACAAGAACAGCAAATTAATATTGCCGACGCTAATATAATTGTATCGGGTGGTAAGGGATTGAAAAAAGCAAGCGACCTTGAAATGTTAACTCAACTGGCAGGGCTACTAAATGGTGTAGTGGGTGCCAGTAGGCCCCTTGTAGATGATGGATGGATAGGCAAAGAACATCAAGTTGGGTTTAGCGGAAATACAGTGAAGCCCAATATATACATCGCTTGCGGTATTTCCGGAAGCCCACAACATATGGCGGGGATGCGAAATTCTGATATTATTATTTCTATCAATACCGATCCATCAGCACCAATCCTCCGGATATCGGATTATGGTATTGTAGGAGACCTGTATGAGATCGTTCCCAAAATAATTGAGACAATTAAGAAAACATATCAATAATTATTATTACCAGTTAATTGATATAACAAGGAGAATTTTACATGAGTATTGAAAGAAAATTACAAGATATCGTCGGTCAGGACTGGGTAGTAACACAGAGAGAACATATCGAGAAATATCTTTCTGACGAAACATGCCTGGCGGTAAAACCTGCTCCTGCTGATAATGTTATTGTCGTTAAACCGGCAAATAATAAAGAAATATCCGAAATAATTAAACTGGCTGGTAGTGAAAAAATCCCTGTATTTATACGCGGTGGTGGTACCGGACTTTGTGGTGGTGCCATACCTACAAAAGATGGCATTGTACTCTCTCTTGAGCGTTTAGATGTAATTGAAGAAATAGATGAAAACAATCTTATGATTGTTGCTCAAGCAGGAGTTACTTTTGGTCAAATGCTCCAGGCGGTGGAAGAAGCAGGACTCTTTTTCCCGCCTCATCCCGGAGATGAAGGGGCTCAATTAGGTGGACTTGTTGCCTGTAATGCCGGCGGTTCCCGGGCAGTAAAATATGGTATTATTCGTAACTTCGTCAAAGGCCTGGAAGTTGTTCTACCATCAGGACAAATAATTAATCTGGGAGGAAAATTACTAAAAAACAATCAAGGATTGGATTTACTACATTTAATGATAAATAGCGGCGGAATTCTGGGAGTAATCACCAGGGTTATTTTCCGGCTTTATCCCAAACCATTAAATAGTGGCACTCTTGTTGTTTCCTTCAATGACCGGCGCAGCGCAACAGATGTAGTACCACTATTACTACGCAGCGGCATAATTCCCCTCGCCATGGAATATATTGGACATGAAGAAATCGAAATTGCCGCCCATCATCTAAACTTAAAATGGCCCGCAGAAAAAGGAACAGCGCATCTTATCATTATGCTCAGCGGAGATAGTGAAGAAGAAGTTTATTCTCAGGCAGAACGCGTATCCGCTATTTGTGAAAAAAATAATTCCGTCGATATCATTATCGCGGAAACAAGAGAAGAACAATCTAACATCTTGAAAATGAGAAGCATCCTTTATACTGCCATTAAACCCAATATGGCCGATACCCTTGATGTCTCTGTTCCTCCGGCAAGTGTCGGACTGATGATGGATAGTATAGAAAAGATAGCCAAAAAATATAATACAATCATCCCTACATATGGTCACGTGGCCGATGGCAATCTGCATGGTCATCTCTTGAATAATTTGCATGATAGGGGATTGGTTAAAACAGTAAAGAGAGAAATATACCAGGCATCTATCGGTCTGGGCGGAGTTATAACAGGCGAACATGGTCTGGGAACAATCCGTATCCCTGATACCGATCTGATCGCCGATGGAGTTACCTGGAATCTAATGCGCCAAATTAAAAAAGTATTTGATCCTGATAATATCCTTAATCCCGGAACTACCATACCATAAGATATCAACAAAAGACAGACACCATCATTTTTTGGTATGATGTGAAAAGGGTTACTAATGTATGTACCGAAAACAACTAATTAATCTCCGGGGAAATACTTATCTCTTCGGACAGTTTTACATCGGGCTATCGCCCGAAGATAACATAATATTTTGTGCGCCACATGAAATGGAAGGAAAGTATGTGGACAATAGAAAGTTTAAGTAACCTTGTAAAACAGAAATTATCGAATTATCTTTTCATTGTGGTATCAAACCGCGAGCCTTATATCCATACTTTATCTGAAAATAAAATTAAAGTTCAGGTGCCTCCCAGTGGACTAACAATTGCCCTGGATCCCATAATGCAAGCATGCCGCGGTACATGGATTGCCCATGGTAATGGTAATGCGGACAAAGAAGTGGTTGACCAGCATGACAGAGTACGTGTCCCAACAAATCGGCCACGCTATTCTTTGAGACGTGTCTGGCTTTCTCGAGAAGATATCGACGGTTACTATTACGGTTTCTCTAATGAAGGAATATGGCCTTTGTGCCATGTCGCCTATACCAGACCAATATTTAACGAATCCGACTGGATTACCTACAAAAAAGTTAATGAAATATTCGCTAAAACTATATTAGAAGAAATCGGAGATAAAAAAGCCTTTGTTTTTATCCAGGACTATCATCTGGCTCTGGTCTCAAAGATGATAAAAGAAAAAAATCATAACATTATCACCGCCCAATTCTGGCACATTCCCTGGCCAAATCCGGAAGTTTTCCGGATTTGCCCCTGGCAGAAAGAACTGCTTACCGGTCTTTTAAGTAATGATCTCCTGGGATTCCAAATTCACTATCATTGCATTAATTTCGTGGACACTGTAGATCGCTCCATTGAAGCCCGTATAGACAGAGAAAAATTTGAGGTCACCTGTGATGGTAAAAAATCATTAATACGTCATTTTCCTATCAGTATTGATTTTGAGCGCATTTCTCTTGAAGCACAGAAGAAAAACGTTACGGCAGAAATGCAACGTATTAAAGATAGGCTGGATTTGCAGGACGAACTCATTATTATTGGCATGGACCGCATAGATTACACCAAGGGTATCCCCGATCGATTCAGAGCAATTGACCGTCTTTTAGAAAAATATCCTGAGTATCAGAAACGCTTTGTTTTCATTCAAGCAGGAGTAATCAGCCGTATTCAAATCGGTGCCTATCGCAAATTACGTGAAGAAATTGAAAACCTCGCAGAAGAAATAAACTGGAGAAATTCCGCCGGACATTGGAAACCGATTCATCTCCTTCTTGAACATGAATCTCAATTAACATTAATGGCACTACGCCGCATGGCATCCATTTGTGTTGTCAGTTCTCTGCACGACGGCATGAATCTTGTTGCTAAAGAATTTGTTGCCAGCCGTTTTGACGAAGATGGTATATTAATTCTCAGTCAATTTGCCGGAGCATCACGGGAATTAGTTGATGCACTGATGATTAATCCTTACGCTACAGACCATCTCGTTGAGACAATAAAATATGCTCTGGATATGCCACGGGAAGAACGCCAGAGACGTATGAAAAAGATGAGAGAAACAGTTCGCGAGAATAATATTTATAAATGGGGTGCAGACATTATATCAGAGTTAACCAGATTAGAACATGGAGAATGATATTGGAGCATCTTTTCTCTGTTTGGCCTGATATCATTCATCAACTCAAAAATAGCAAACATGTATTATTTCTGACGGACTATGACGGCACCTTGACTGACATCGTAGAACGACCGGAAGATGCTCATCTTTCTGATGAAATGAGAAACTTGTTACAGGGTTTATCTCATCAAAGTCATTTTACCGTCGGTGTTATTAGCGGGAGAGGATTAAAAGACATCCGGAATAAAGTACAGATTAAAAATATCATTTACGCCGGAAATCATGGATTTGAAATAACAGGTCCCGGGATAGATTTCATTAATCCCAGAGCAGAAGAAATGAAATCATTACTATGTATTATTCAACAAACACTTACTGAAACTCTCGGTAAAATAAAGGGCATTATAATTGAGAATAAGGGTCTCACTCTTGCCATTCATTACCGAATGGTAGAACAAAATAATATAAAGATTATTGATGACACCATTAATAATATTATCAAAAAGATTGGTTCTTCTGGTAAAATTAAAATGAATATCGGCAAGAAGGTGTATGAAATAAAACCGGATATTGACTGGGACAAAGGACAGGCTATCAGATTATTAATGCAGAAATATGATAATGGTGATCAAAATAATGTATTGTTTCCGGTATATCTGGGAGATGATAGTACTGACGAAGATGCTTTTATTGAAATAAACAAATACCCTCATGGTATTTCAGTGTCTGTCAGTAAAGAAGGACAAAACAGTGCCGCAAAATATTATCTGAGATCACCATCTGAAGTCGCTGTGTTTTTGAAGTTATTGTTAGAACAGGCACAACGAGGTTTTAATGGATAATTTAATAACTACTATTAGTGATAATTGGCTGGATATTATTGTTCCGATTATTATTTTCGGAGCGGCTCTCATCACACTACTATGGCTCAGAAAACGTGCCTTACTCTCATTGAACAGAATCATTAACAAATCTAATTGGCCGGGCAACCGGATACTAATTCATTCTCTCAAACGTCCCTCGATATTCTGGTGCATTATCATAAGTGCTTTATTAGCATTAGCTGCATCGAGTACCACAACATATTGGAAAAATATTATTGCTAAAGGATTCTGGAGTGTCTTCATTATTACTTTCACTTTTGCCTTAATTACTATTATCAATGGTTTCAGTGCCATTATTCTTCTTCAATATAAACAACATAAGAATGTTATTAATCTGGTGAAAAATATCCTCATGGTTATCGTTATTACCATTGGCATTTTTATTCTTCTTGATACCTGGGCAATATCAACAACATATTTACTTATATCCATAATTATTATCCTCATTATTCTCGCCCTCGTTTTTCGTGACATTGCCCCGAATATTATTGCCAGTATTCAGCTTAATACTGCCGGTCAATTTAAAGTGGGTGACTATATCAAAATAGAGTCGGGAGAAGAAGGTTATATTGCCGCAACAGGCTGGAGAAATATCGAACTGAAAACACTGGAGGACAACACCATTATTATCCCCAATAATCGCCTTACCAGGTCCACCATAGTGAATTACGGCCATCTCCTGAAAAAAGCCAGCGAACCTTTTCGTTTCAATAACCGCATGCATTTAACGCGACTAACCGGATTGAAGGCAAGAAACTTGCAGGAATTAGCGGATATCTTAAAAAATGCCCCCGATGATATCGTTTATTATCATACGCATCATTTCCTGGAAGAGCAATACTACACTGTACCACAACTTTCTAATGATTTTGCCGTCTGGGTAGATACTGCCCTGGGAGATGATATCCTGGCAGAGAGACTGGCCAGTATCGGCCCCTTCGATTTCCCCGGTATCGGCGCTCTACGAGACAGGCTGGTTGGTATTATCAATGAATATATAAACACAACAAATAATTTCAGGGAAGCAGAACCGGGAAGAGACTTCTATTTCATGACTACTGTCAGTGTGATTATCCCCACGACATATGTTGCCCATGACCTCCGGGAATTCACGGAAGCACTGCGGAAAATCAGTCTCGGTTCCCTGTATTTCCATATCTTTGAGTCCAAACTTAGATTAGGCAAAGGTTTAAATGACTTTACCGTCTGGATAAATGATGACCTGGGAGAAAAAGAACTTGCCGATGAAATTGCCCGTATTGATCCTTATACTTATACTCTGGAGGGACTACGATCATCACTGATTCAACGTATCGAAAAACGCATCAAATAAAAATCTCCGATTATGCCCCGATAGTAGGCAGAGGTAATATTGAAGAGCTCAGACTGCTGGGAAGCAGACTTTCCGGTAAGGTCGTCCAGAATATTAACTCCACCTTTAGCGGTGGAGGAGTCGCAGAAATATTGAGCCGCATGATACCTTTATTAAAAGAGCTCGGTGTTGATGCCCGCTGGAATATTATTCAAGGAAATAATGAATTCTTCCAGGTAACCAAAAAATTTCACAATGCTCTCCACGGGAGAACAGAGAAAATCACTAAAAACGATTTTAACTGTTTTCAAGAAACAAGTCAGAAAAATATTGACGAAATGGAATTAGACGGGGATATTATCTTTATCCACGACCCTCAACCTCTTGCCCTGATAAACAGAAAAGAAAAAGTGGGCGGCAAATGGATCTGGCGCTGTCATATTGATATCTCTCGCCCTAACCCGGCAGTCTGGAATTTTCTGGAACCCTATGTTAATCAATATGATGCCGCAATTTTTTCTGCACCGGCTTTCTCTCGTCAACTCCCGCTGCGCCAATTCCTTATCTCACCTTCTATCGACCCCCTCAGTGACAAAAATAAGGAATTACCCCAGCAGACTATCGATGCTGTACTGGAAAAATATGGCATTAGTCGCGACAAACCGATTATTACCCAGGTTTCTCGTTTTGATTATCTCAAAGACCCAGTAGGTGTCATCCAGGCTTTTGAAATAGTAAGAAATCATATTGATTGCCAGCTCGTTTTTGCCGGTGGTACCGCTACTGATGACCCTGAATCAGACAAAGTTCTCGCCGAGGTGCGTGAAAGAGCTAACAATAACCCTGATATTCATATTTTGCTTATTCCACCCGGGAGCGACATTGAAATAAATGCTTTACAAAGAGCATCCACCATAATCGTCCAAAAATCGTTAAGTGAAGGATTCGGCCTCACTGTCAGTGAAGCACTCTGGAAAGCAAAACCGGTTGTTGCTTCAGCAGTAGGAGGCATTACCCTTCAAATAAGAGATAAGTTCACCGGTCTTCTCACTTATGGGATTGAAGGTACCGCTTATGATTTAAGACAACTGCTCACTAATCCGGAATACGCTAACTGGCTGGGAAAAAACGGCAAGGAATATGTGCGGCATAGATTTCTCATTACCCGCCATATCCGGGATTATATGCTGCTTTTCCTGGCTCTGGAACATCCTCAGGATGATATTTTTTACCTGTGAAAAGTATCATCCTGGCTTCGGCCTCTCCCCGTAGAAAAGAATTGCTGGCAAATCTTGGTCTGGAATTTACTGTGATTCCTGCCGACATAAAAGAAGATTTCAATGCTACTATTAAACCACATGAATTAGCTCAAGAACTCTCACAGGAAAAAGCAAAAGCGGTCACAGGCAAAGTTAAGAATGCCCTGGTCATTGCTGCCGATACTTTTATCATTTACCGGGGTAAAATAATGGGAAAACCACATACTACGGCTGAAGCATATGATATGCTGCAAACATTGAACGGAAAGTCGCATAAAGTAATTACCGGTTTTACTATTATAGATACGGAAAATGGTAAAAGTATCTCACGTTCCGTAGAAACGAAAGTATTCATGAAAAAATTAACTTCCGCAGAAATAAATAACTACGTAATGTCGGGAGAACCTCTTGATAAAGCGGGAGCCTACGCTATCCAGGGACTGGGAGCAACTATTATTGAAAAAATAACAGGCGATTATTTTAATATCGTTGGTTTACCATTAAGTGCCCTGGCAGAAAGCTTACGTGAATTCGGCATTCATATTTTGTAATTTTTCCCATTGCCACTGCTGGAAGAGTCCGCCCCCTGGTCATTGCGAGGAGGCCGCCCGGCCAGGTCCGAAGGCATAATCCTCTCTTGTCATTGCGAGGAGCGCCAGCGACGTGGCAATCCGGTGGGGCAGGGCACAATCCATCCCACAACCATTCCGTTGCAAACTTGTCCCGTACTTGATACGGGAACGGAATCCAGAAAGTAACCCCGTCATTCTGCAGGAGCTCAACTAGCCTGTCCCGTGCTCGATACGAGGAAGAATCTTAGGCGGGGAGTGTCATTCCCGCCTAAGAGCGGGAATCCAGGATTAGTGTGATAACATTACTCTGAAAATTACTTATCTTAATGCAAATTTATCTTTTTTAACTGCTCTTTTATTCAGACAATAATTTTTATCTTATTACTCTGGATCCTCGCAACCCAGAGGGTACACGGCGAGGATGACAGTATTATCATTGCGAAGACACACAGTGTGACGTGGCAATCCGGTGGGGTAGTACTGACCGCTGAAAGCTGATTGCCATTAGCGATATCCTTGCATTAACCCCCGTTCAGGCCAGTGGCATGCTTTTAAGTATTGCCGCTGCCTCTCCCGCCACATAACCCGTAGAAAAAGCTGCCTGTAAATTATACCCACCGGTATCTGCATCAATATCCATCACTTCACCACAGAAATAAAGTCCTTTAATCAGACGCGACTCCATTGTCTGCGGCACTATCTCTTTAAGCGAAACTCCACCGGCGGTAACCATTGCCGCACTCATCGATAGGGCACTCTTAATATTAAAGCAGAATGATTTTAACAAGAGCAGCAAATTTTCTCTTTCTCCTGCAGTAATATTACTGCCTGCTTTCTCTGACGGTACTCCCGTCATCTCCACAAAAATATCTACCAGCTTATGGGGCAAGAGACCTTCCAGAATACGTCGATAGCTGCGCTTGCCATAATGTGAAAAATCCCTCTGTAAACGCTGGCGTAGTTGTTCTACCGTTAAACCCGGTTTAAAATCTATGGCGACACTTACCTGTCCCTTCTCCAGTGCGTCTACAATCGCCAGACTCAACAGCAGCGTTACCGGCCCACCAATCCCAAAATGGGTCATCATCATATCTCCCTGGCGGCTGGCAATAACAGGCGGGCGCGGCTTCCTTCCCGGAACACCGCGTCCGGAATCAGGAATAGGTGCCTTCGCAGCAGGAATCTCATCCGCTAAACATTGATAAGCCGTAAGTCGCACATTCTCTAAAGTAACGCCCTGCATTCTCCGGGCGCGTTCTACTTCATGAACTACAAGGGGCACCAGGGCCGGACGCAATTTTACAATGGTATGCCCCAACGATGCCGCCATACGATACCCCTCACCTCTGGAGCCTGTCTCCGGAAAAGAAGCGCCGCCCGCTGCCAGAATCACGGCATCTGCCGGGATAAACCCTTGCCCTGTCTCCACTCCAGCAACTCGTCTGTCATGTGCCACAATACGAATTACCGGGCGGCGTAACTGCACCTGCACTTTAACCTCCGCTAGATACCTTTCCAGGGCCTGAACGATATCGCCGGCATTATCCGAAGCCGGGAAAATCCTGCCGCCGCGTTCCACTTTAGTATCCACACCATAACGCTGGAAGAAAGCCAACAAATCATCGCGAAAGAAGCGATGAAAAGCGCTGTAGAGAAAACGGCCGTTGGGACCATACATTATGATAAATTCATCTAACTCCCGGTTATTAGTCAAATTACAGCGCGTCTTACCGCTAATCAGAATTTTCTTCCCGGGGAATTCCATTTTCTCGAACAGAACAACTTCTGCCCCCATTTCCGCCGCCTTTCCCGCCGCCATCATGCCCCCCGCTCCGGCCCCTATTACAATAACTTTCCTTTTCGTCACTATCTACTCCTGATTGATAGAGTACATAATGTTTCTTTTCTTATCAACTTCACGGTCATCTTCACGGTCATCATTCCCTTTTGTCTTTGCGAGGAGACCACCCCGGGCTAGGCCGAAGCAATTTTGTATATATATGTCTATCCACCCCTTGTCATTGCGAAGCTTGTCCCGTACCGTAATACGGGAACGGAATCCATGTAGTACCCCTGTCATTCTCTGGCTCGGGTACCCTCCGGGTACAAAGAATTTAGCAAAGTTTTGCCTTTTCCATTATAGTTTTGACCTTTAAGCTTTGACTTTTAACTTATTGAATCATTGGTAGTATTTAATAGTCATTTTCTTGACAACTGCTACTACCAGTGATAGCATTCCAATATGCAGGATAACGAAAAGTTAATCCGGAAGTTCCTCAACGACAAGATGCATATCACGGTTGAGGATTGTGATAAACTCCTCACCACCTATGGTTTTAAACTGCGTAAAAGCAGCGGCAGCCACCGGGTTTATCACCGGAAAGGTGGCAAACCGGTTACTGTAGTTAATCCCAAAGGCAAAAAATATGTAAAGCCT
>DDXZ01000036.1 GCA_002347295.1 Dehalococcoidia bacterium UBA2247
ACGTTTCATATATTCTACAGGCACCATAAACGACACCTCCCGAATGATACCAATTCTAGCATTCTGTCCTTGCTTACTGCAAACCAGAGAGATAACAATCAAATCGAAAATGCCAATAACCGGATAAATCGTAACATCCAGGGATTAACCAATAAAAATAAACTCAAAATTTAAAAATCAAAAGTCAAAAATATTGACAGATATCATATATAAGCCGGGTGCGATAAATCAAAAGTAGCGTGGATGTAACCCGTGTTCCTGCTCGGAGGCAGGAATGATAAAGAGAAAACAGATTTCTTTTTCCTGGTGGTATTCTTGGATTTGACTCAAGAGTTCAGAGGTGTAGGAGATATCAGGTCATCGAGTATTCTGATCTGGTACCAATACTACCAATAATTCAATAATGCTATACTGGAATGGAGTAAGTATATGGTAAATCCGGAGACAAAAAAGATAGATACGGCTTTTGTTCTCGGCGGTGGAGGCAACCGGGGGGCGGTTCAGGCCGGGGCATTACTGGCATTACTGGAGAATGGTATTGTGCCTCAGTTACTGGTGGGGACATCGGTGGGTTCCCTGAACGCTTTACAAATTGCCGCAAATCCTGCAGTTAGCGGAGCAGAGAAACTCATTGATATCTGGCATGGGGCGCAAAATAATATCTTCCGGCGTGCCAGGTTTATTACAATCGGACGTCGTTTGCTGGCGAAGTCAAGCAGTCTCTCCGGGAACGAGCGGTTGAAAGCATATGTTGCAGAAAATATGCCGTCCGCGATCACAAAATTTGCTGATTTTACCCGGGCACAACTGCGTGTTGTGGCGACAGATTTGAATACCGGTCAAATTCATGTGTTCGGAGACGATTTATCGGAAACGGTGCTGGATGGTGTTATGGCTAGTATCGCTTTGCCGATATATCTGCCCCCATGGGAATATCAAGGGAGGCAGTATGTGGATGGCGGAGTAGTTTCTGCGTTACCCGTATTGACGGCATTACGGTATAAACCGAGAATAATATATGTGCTTGATATCAGTACTGTGGAAGGGGAAAGGCAACACCGAATTAAAGGGATGATTGATATTGTGAGCCGTGTTATCGATGTTATGCTGCAGCATCAGATACGTAATGAAATGGAGAATATACCACTGGAGGAAGTGGAAGCGATTTATCATATCGACCTTAATGCATTCAGGAAGACTCCTCTCTGGGATATGAGTCGTGTCGATAATATGATTAACTCTGGTCGAGAGATTGCCACTGATTTTCTCAGTAATAGCCGGCAAACAGGTTATGTCTAATATAATGCCCCTCAGTACTGATAATAGTACTGAAGGGCATATTAGTTTCCTTTTCTCAGTTTATATTTTAGAGTGAGAGCCTAGCTCTTTTTGGTTCCCTTATCGCCGGTTGGTGCTGCGGGAGCTGCTTCAGGAGCAGCAGCTGTTGTACCCTTCGGCGTAGTAGCAGCGGCGGCAGCTTCGGCAGTGGCAGCAGCAGCAGCTACAGGTGTCTCAACAACTTCAGCTTTAGGACGATAAACACGGATAACCAGCTCTTCCGGATCTTCCAGCAGGGTGACATTTCCCGGTATTTTAAGCTCTTTAACAAATATCGAATCGCCGACATTAGCAAGATTGGTAATATCTACCGGAATATTGAGTGGAATATCATCCGGTAAGCATTCGATGCGAATAGATGATATATTTCTCAGTAGAATTACGGATTTAGATTTCGCTACGGGTGAATCGCCCATAAAGTGCAACGGGACAGAAACAATAATACGCTCTCCCATTTGAATCTGGTGGAAATCTACATGAATCAGATTGCCTGAGACCGAATGTCTCTGTACACTGGAAATCATGACATTATGCTTTTCTTCAATTTTATCCACTGATAGAGCAATAAGATGTGTCGCTCCGGCCCGGCGCAGCAGTTTTTCTATTTCCGGTGTATCTGCCTGTAACGCCAGAGAGTCAATGCCGTGACCAAAGACATGAATCGGGGTAATGCCATTCCGGCGTAACGCCTTCACTTTTTTCCCCAGTACCTTACGTGTGGTGGTATGGAGTGCTAATTTTTCCACAAATATCCTCCTCTAAAAATTACGTTCAGATATGATTTCACTATACCATCATTATCTGAACATGATAGTTCTCTTGATAATGTAAGCGATGGAATTGTAACATCACGGACAAATATCGTCAAACCTGCTCCACCACCATCTCCTCTCAATAAGTACGAGATATTTTATCTACAAATTTTTAAGGATTTTACATGAATTTTGCGAATCCAATTATCCGGAACAGGAACCACCCGATTAAAGTTTGGACCGCGAATATTATGTAAATATATGGTTTTATTGGGGTTCAAATGCTAGGTAGGTTTTCGATTTTTCTCCTTCACCACGGTGGAGAAACTTCACAGTGAGTGGTGTTCCGATCTTTATGGAATCCGGTTTTCCGGGGTTCACACCCTCGATGCGAGCGCAAATCCTCGGTCCTTCCTTCATCTCTATTACTCCTGTACAATAGGGATTTTCCCTGTTATAACCCTCTGCTATCATGAAGGGAGGACCTATGGCGATGCAGGTAAAAGCAACCAATGTACCCTCTCCTTTCATCGGAACCCACTCTAACTCGCGGCTATGACATTTCCTGCAGATAGCTCTGGGAGGAATAAAAATCGCGCCACATTTCTTACACTTCGCCCCCATCAGCTTTTCCTCATTAAGAAACTGGTTGTATGAGATATCACTTAAAGGTTTCTTCTCTTGCATAGTATCCAATCTCCTTATCTTCTCTCCAGAATAGTAACGCTACTGGTGCCCCCTGTACCTCCCAGATTCTGGACTGCTCCGATACGCAGGTCATTGTTGGGAATTTGCCTCTCCCCGGCTTCACCTCTGAGTTGTTCCCAGACTTCGTATATCTGGGCGATACCTGTTGCTCCCACAGGGTGCCCCTTGCATTTGAGCCCCCCGGAGGTATTAATTGGCATTGAGCCATCACGTCTTGTTAAGCCCTCATCTACCGCTTTATACCCTTCTCCCGGCTTGAAAAACCCCATGTCTTCCATGTCAATAAGCTCAGCTATGGAGAAACAATCGTGTACTTCACAAAACTGGATGTCTGCGGGTTTAAAACCGGACATTTTGTAAGCCTCGCTTGCTGCTTGCTTTGTCGCTTCGAGGGAGGTAAGGGGTCCCGATCCCTGTAATCCTGCACCACTACCTTGCCCTATACCAACAACGTGAAGCGGATTATCAGTGAATTGCCTTGCCATCTGCTCTGACACCAGCAGCATGCAGCTGGCACCATCACTTATAGGACAACAATCGTAGAGACTCATAGGATAGGCTACCATGGGGTTGGCTTTGGGATCGCGCAGGAACTCCTTTTCATCCTTCCAGTGAGGTACAGGAGTCCCCTTCTTCATGGCACGCTCAATCTTCTGATTCATTATGTCCCGGATAGTAAATGGAATTTGTGCCTTATGGTTCAAAACGGCGTTACTATGACTTTTTATGGTTATATTGAAAAGATCCTCTTTGGTACATCCATATTGAGAAAAATAGGCTGAAGCGATAACGCCAAAGATACCGGGGAAGGTGAGTCCTGCCACGAGTTCGGAGGGAAAAGCGGCAGAAGCCAAACCTGCTGTCACCTCTTCGGTGCTGCACTTTGACATCTCTTCCATCCCACCGACCAGTACCACGTCATAGAATCCTGAGGCAATAGCAAAAACACCTTCCTTAAAAGCAAGCGCACTCGAGGCACAAGCACACTCTGTTCTTGTCGCCGGCTTGGGAGTGTGCCCGATGGCATCAGCGATTATAGGTGCCCAGTGTGCCTGATGAACAAAATAATCGTTAGAGAAATTCCCTAGGTAAAGGGCATCAATGTCATCAGGATTTACTCCCTTGTCTACCGAAGAAATCATCTCGTTGTAAGCCTCGATAAATAAATCCTTGGAATCTTTATCGGGAAACATACCAAACCGGGACATCCCGGCCCCAACCACACACACACCTCTTCCAATCTTCCTTTTTTCTTTCATTTTAGACCTCTCTTCATATGCTAATTAGAAGGGGATTCTCCTGGCTCAATCTAAGAGAATCCCCTTATGCCACCCTATCTAATGAGCTATCAGGTTCCGCTGAACTAGAAGTTTACCTTGTCTCTGCCCTTGAGACCGAGAGCCTTTCTTGTCTCATCAGGGCTGGCAACTTCAATACTCAGTTCCTTGGCAATACGGACTATTTTCTCTACCTGGTCGGCGCTACTTTTTGCCATGACGCCTTTACCGGCAAAGACACTATCTTCAAGACCAATTCTGACATTACCCCCCATGAGCATGGCCAGGGTGACCAGACTGAGCTGGCGTCCGCCGGGACCGAGGCAGGACCAGGTGTATTTACCTGCGCCCAACACACTATCGGCGAACTGGTGCATGGTGATCACTGCCTCAGGAGTAGCCGGCATGGCACCAAGGGTACCCAGGACTAATTGCATTTGAATGGGTGCCGCGACCAACCCTTCCCGAATCATCCATGCTACGGTATTAATGAAACCAACATCGAAGCACTCGAATTCAGGCTTGGTGCCGGCATCATTGAAGGCTTTGGCAAATTCCCGGATGGTCTTAAAGGTATTGGCAAAAATACGATTATCAACCGCAGCTTTTTTCAGCTCTTCCTTCTCCCACTCATATTTAGCTACTTTCACGGCGCCAGCGAGACCAGCCATACCGAAATTACACGAGCCCGGCGTAAACGATGCAATCTCGGGTTTCAGGTCTTTGACCACCCGGATGCGTTCATCGGGAATATCGGAGCCACCGCCAGTAGTAGGGCAGATGACCACATCGCATTTACTCTTAATGTTAGTGCACACTTCACGGAAATACTCCGGCTTTACACATGGCTGACCGGTTTCAGGATTACGCACATGGATATGTACCATAGCAGCACCTGCTTCATAGGATTTAATTGCATCATCTACAATCTGTTTCGGTGTAATCGGCAAGTAATCGCTCATGCTGGGGAAATGTGCGGAACCGGTAATTGCGGAACATATAATTACCTTTGCCATATCGGGTCTCCTTTCATTACTTTATATATTATTTTTTATTTATTTTTTCACTACGGTTGATCTGGAGCAAATAATTCTGTGATAAAACCTGACAGGTCAGCTGCTGGTCCTTCACCACGTAACTCACGGAAGAGCCGGTCAACATTAGTTCCGACACGTCTCCAGTTGCTCCAATCCTGGAACCGACCAAGATCAATATCTTTGGCTGCCTCAGCAGCAGTCATACCCATGTCAAACCGTTTGCGTCCTTCATTGTAGAGTAGAGAGAAATATTCCCGGCTGTCGATAAGCGCTTCCTTGCCACAAACAGGCCCATGACCGGGGACAAAGATTTTGGCATCCATCCCCAGCAGCATATCCAGGTACTTAATCCAGCCGAGAATGGAACCGATGGCACAGAGAGGAGTACAATAATAGAACAGAATGTCACCGGCAAACACAATGCCTTCCCCGGGCAGATAGACTATTGCGTCACCAGGGGTATGCCCGGTACCGTTATGGATTAGTTGTACCTCTCTCTTCTCTTGATACAAGCTGAGTTTGCTATCGAAGGTGATGTCAGGAACGGTGTGTTTCACTCCCTTAAAATCTATGTGCGGCAACACTTTGGCATAGGCACTGACATCAGGATATTCCGGTTCCCGGGCAATTTCCTCCCGGCATTTGGTACTGGAGATTATAGATGCACCCTTGAAAAGGTGATCTCCCCAGATGTGGTCACCATGGGAATGGGTATTAATGAGATATCGCACCGGCTTATCCGTTACCTTTTTAATTTCCTCAATAAGAGTCTCGGTCAGGGAGATATTGGTCAAAGAGTCTACCACAATGGCATAATCCTTTCCCACAATCAGCCCGGAATTACTTATAAACCAACCGCCGCCTGCCTGAATATAGGCATATACCCCGGGAGAGATCTCTTTCATTTCCGTTTTCCACGTTGGTATTTTGTTTTTCTGAGCCATAATCTACACCTCCAATATTTTATTTTTTACATATACTTCGCAAATCCGATCGCCAGTGGTTCAATCCACCATAACAGCAGGGCGATACCGGCCATCATAGCCACAAACGGTATGACACCCTTGACAATCTCATTGAAGGGCAATTCCACAACTCCTACTGCTGCACCTTTGGTAGCGAAGAGAGTGAGTCCTACCGGTGGGGTTAATGTTCCCACCAGGCAAGAATATATCACCACTATACCCAGGTAAATCGGATCCCACCCGAAAGTTACCTGCAAAGGAAGTAGTATCGGTACAGTGACCGCCAGCATACCAATAACGTCAAGGAAGCATCCCAGTACCAGGTAGAGCAACATGAACAGTAAGAGGACAACCTTGGGGGGCAGTCCAGTGGCCACTAACCAGTCGGCGAAAGCCTGAGTAACACCTGACATTGCGATGAAGCGGGAAAACATGGTGACACCAACGAGTAATATCGCGATCATACAGTTGATTTTCACCGTATCCATTGCCGCTTGCATAAAAACCTTCCAGGTGAGTTTCTTGATGGCGAGAAGAACGATGATAGCACCGATAACACCAACGGAAGCACCTTCGGTAACAGTGAATATGCCGGAGAAGATACCGCCCAGCATGATTATCGCCACAAGCAGCATCGGCCAGATGCCCTTCAGTGAAGCTACCCTATCTTTCATGGTGTACTTCACCAAGGAGGGAGGGGCAAGTGCCGGATTTCTGGTAGCGGCGATAACGATATATATCGAGAAGACGACCAGGGTAACTAAACCCGGCACAATACCGGCGACGAACAGTTTCCCGATAGATTCGTTGGCCAGAATACCATAAAGAATAGCAAAGAGGCTCGGCGGTATAAGCATACCGAGTATAGAACTACCCGCGATGATGCCGGCGGAGAATTGCCGGTTATATTTCGCTTTCAACATCTCGGGGAGAGCCAATTGGGTAAACATAGCAGCAACGACCATACTGGTACCGGTAAGCATACCGAACACAGCACTGGCAGCAGCGACAGCCACACCTAGCGGTGCACGCAGCCCACTCAGCCATTTTGCCATGGAATCGAAGAGGCCACCTGATATGCCCGCCAGTGTACACAGTCCAGACATGAGAACAAAGAGAGGGAGAGGAGTAAGACTATAATTTGCCGTGTTGAAGTAGGCGACGGTACGGAACAGACCAAATGCCCCATCCATTCCACGCATAAGAGCCACACCGACAAAGCCGACCAACACCAGAGCGAATCCGATATGGACACTGGAGAATATCAAGACGATGAGGAGGATACATCCAATAATACCAAGCGTTAAATAATCTGTCATGTTATATTGTAACCTCCTCTTATACGTTCGACGGCACGACCAATCTCAAGGATGAATTCTACGAGAAGAAAGAAAAGACCGAAGGGAATAGCGAATTTTGCCGGCCAGAACGGGGTGGGGTAGGCGATACCTGCGATCAGCTCTTGCTCCACAATTGATTCTTTGAGAAAGCCAAGGTTAGTATAGAACACGGCACCAAAGCCTAGCAACCCCACAACGAGTGATATTATTAAGAGAATATCCTGTGTCTTCTTACTGAAACGCGAAGACACGCTATCTACGCGGATATTGCTTCCCACAGAATGGGCATAGGCACACCCAATAAAACAAAGCCAGACCATAAATATCTGGGCTATTTCATAGACACCAAGAATAGTATACCATCCCGTGGAACGGCCAATAATATCAACCACAGTAACCACTGCCATAATCGCAACCAGCATACCAGAAATACGGGCGCTGATGGTAAGCCATCGGTCATGCACCCTGACAAAGCGAGACCCTTCAGAGGTAAAGATAGAAGCCATATGCAACACTCCTTTCTCTAAAATAGCAAAAGTCCAAACACCACCCCCCCCAATAAACGGAAACATATTTCCTGTCGTCAAGAGTATGACTATTCACATGGTATCCATCCCCACACCGATTACCGGAAGTGGGGATGGATAGAAATTTTTGTTGCTTAAGTTACATTGGACCAGTCCATAGGCCACTCGTAGCCTTTCTCTTGTGTGAGCTCAAGATAGCGCAGCCACATCCTGACACGAACATCATGATCTGCATCATTCTTGGCTTCATTAATCCACTCCTGAGCGAAATTATCAATGGACTGTGCCCAAGTCTCCCTCTGCTCCTTATCATAGTAATAGAAGGTCACTCCCAGTTCTTCCATTGCTGCTGCCGCCTCTCCCTCAAGCTGAGCAGTATAATCTCCATTACGATAATTTATTACTTCCTGGCCAACTTCCCGCATGATAGCCTGGTCCTCAGCGGATATCTCCTTTAATTTGTCATTACGGATAGCCATACACATAGCTGCGTAGCAACCGAAATAAGGCATAGCCTGGTGTTTCGCCTGTTCATAGTATTTATACTGCCGGTGAGAGCTCGCCGAGAGTGAACTAGCATCAATAATACCCGACTGCAGAGCACTGTACCGATCCGGTATAACCATGGTAATAGGAATACCGCCGATAGAGCTATACCAGCGGGGCATAAACCGACCAATCACAGCCACCTTAAGGTCTTTATAAGATGCAACATCAGGCAGGGGACGGTTAGCAATGGTCTGGTAGGAACCGTAAGAATTAACATACAGGCCTTCCGCGTTGAGACGACTGATTTCCGCTTTCAGTTCGGGAAATTCATTGAATAGCTGCCATTTGATCTGGGCCACCATGGTGTCATCAGAAGGGCGGAACGGCAGTGAACCATCCATTTCCCACAACGGCATAGTACCGGGGCTAAAGATAGAAGTGGGAATAGCCATATCAACAAGTCCGTCCTTAAGCTGGTCATCTTCCTCACCTGGTTTGGTCAGATCGCCACCAAAGTGCCGATCAAACACTACCCGTCCTCCCGTGCGCTTCTCCACTTCATCCATATACCAGTTTGGTGTATCATAATAATCCTTTGTCGGTAAACCTGCAGGATAGTAGTTGGAAAAGAGGACTTTGACCTGCTTCCCCGGAGGGGCAGTAGCAGTAGCCGTACTGGTTGGTGCGGCTGTCGCGGTGGGCGCAGATGTCGGCGTCGTCGACGATGTACAACCGACAACCATTGCAGTCACCGTCAGGATGACGATAAGCAGAGATAATACTCGAAACTTCTTCATTTTTGAGCCTCCTTAATTATTAATTATTACTTCTATCTCTCATCCGTATATACAGTGTAGCCATGACTTTAATATCAACAGCAATACTCTACCTAAATCCATCCCCCCTTCCTTAGCTTATGCTATAGAATCCAAGTATGATATTCCGCAAAAAACAAAATTCGACCCGCTCTGACTAACTTATCTTACAAACAAATTATTTAAAACCCTACTCTATCTCTGTATCCCAATGCCCCTCTCTACTTAACCTGTTATTAATATTCAGATGTTCATAAATGAACTACTGTGCAGAGCGAGTTTACATCAACAGATTTCCCCTGTCAAGAGAGAGAGAGAGAGTGAGAGACATTCCAAGAAAAGTTTCGCCCTGGTGTGGTAAAATTAAGTTTGGTGAACCATAAAGGCGATGATATCGTAATATGAACAACTAAGTCTGAATAATGGAGCAGCGTCTGGACACAAGTATCATTTTCCAACCGGTGCAACCGGACTTAAGAGAAGTAGAAAAACTCCTGAGTGAAGTGAGCGCTGTCCCTTCACCACAACTCTCTGCCATGCTGTCCCATATTTTCCGCAGCGGCGGCAAGCGTCTCCGTCCCACCATTACCCTGCTCTCAGGCCACCTGTTTCACTACCAGCCTGACGTAATTATCCCGGCAGCAGCCGCAGTAGAAATCTTACATACTGCCACACTGGTGCATGATGATGTCATTGATAACTCGCCCCGGCGCCGCGGGCAGGCAACCATCAATCATCTCTGGGGTAATGATATTGCTATCTTACTGGGGGACTATCTTATTACTGCCGCAGAAGAACTAGCCGCTCGTACTAACAATATAAAGACACCTGAATTGCTGGCACAAACTATCATGGCAATCACCCGTGCCGAGATCGAGGAGGATTTCAACCACTTCAATCTGAATAAAACACGGGAACAATATTACCGGCAGATAAATGATAAAACGGCCGCTCTTTTCGCTGCGGCAGTTACAGCAGGAGCAATATTGGGAAAAGCATCCCGCGACGAAATTATACGATTACAGACTTATGCCCGCAATCTGGGAATGGCCTTCCAGATAATGGATGACATTCTGGATTTCATTGGTACAGAAGAAGAACTGGGGAAACCGGTAGGGGCTGATTTACGCCAGGGAACAATCACTCTGCCTGTAATACTATTTCTAGAGCAACACCCCGGTGACGACTCTCTACAAAACCTCTGTGAACAACATAACAATGTCGCATTACTTCAAGCAGCGTTACAACAAGTAGCTACTTCTTCCGCTATCACAGAATGTTCTCATATTGCACAGGATTACTGCGGCAGGGCAAAACAGGCCCTGGGCACACTTCCCGATGGAGATTATCGCCAGGCCCTGACCGCTATTACAGAAATAGTGATGGCTCATTAAATTGATAAAAATGGGGCCTTTGCTTCCTGACCGATCTGCAAGTCGACGTTCTTAAAATAACGGCGAGAATAACAAAGGGCAGATGGGTACTCATCTGCCCTTTGTTATTTTTCTAATATTATTATAATTTATCAGGAAGCCGGTTGAGCACCCAGTTCGGGAGAACCCGGTATTATCTCAGACTGAGAAACCGGAGCCTGTCCGCCGAGAAGCTTCTCTAGCTGTTCTCCTTCCACTGTTTCATTAGCAATAAGATAATTCGCTATTTGTATTAATTTTTCTTTATTATTGGTAAGAATATCACGGGCGGTATTTTCCGCATCCTCAATCATCTTTTTTACTTCTTCGTCTATGGCATCAGCAACTTTATCGCCATAATCACGCTGGGTGGCAATATCACGGCCGAGGACAATCATATCTTCCTTGTGACCAAAAATACGGGGACCTAACCCTTCGCTCATGCCATACTCGGTAACCATCTTATGAACGATGTCTGTCGCCACCTGCAAATCATGAGCACTACCGTTGGTAAATTCATTGAACTGGAGGTCTTCGGCAACACGACCTGCCAGTAGAACAGCAATTTTATCCTTAAACTGGGAACGGGACGTAAGGTAACGGTCCTCCGTAGGTAACTGCATGGTATAACCCAAAGCCATACCACGAGAAACAATGGTTATTTTATGCACCGGGTCGGCGTTAGGCAGCATGTGCGCTACCAGGGCATGTCCTGCTTCATGATATGCCGTTATATCCTTTTCCTTCGTACTAATCTTACGACTACGTCTCTCCGGACCAGCGATAATACGGTCTACCGCTTCACTTAATTCGGAAATTCCAATTTTCTTCTTATTTCGACGGGCAGCTAAAATCGCCGCTTCATTCAGTACATTAGCTAAATCCGCACCACTGAATCCTGTGGTTTCCTTGGCAATAGTTTCCAGATCCGCCTCGTTCTCAAGTGGCTTCCCTTTAGCATGTACCGCCAGTATCTGTTTTCTTCCGGTAATATCGGGTAAATCAAGCACGACACGGCGGTCAAAACGTCCGGGACGCAGTAACGCCGGATCCAGAATATCCGGACGGTTAGTCGCTGCCATAACAATAACGTTAGTACTGCTATCAAAACCATCCATCTCCACCAGTATCTGGTTCAGAGTTTGTTCTCTTTCATCATGACTCCCCCCCAGACCGGAACCGCGGTGACGACCGACCGCATCAATCTCATCCACAAAGATAATTGCCGGAGCACTGCGCTTGGCTTGTTCAAACAAGTCACGCACGCGGGAGGCACCGACGCCAACAAACATTTCCACAAATTCACTACCGCTGATGGAAAAGAAAGGTACTCCGGCTTCACCGGCAACAGCCTTTGCCAGCAGGGTTTTCCCGATTCCCGGAGGCCCGACCAGCAGAACACCCCGCGGGATACGTGCTCCCAGAGCAACAAATTTGCCAGGTTGCTTGAGAAACTCAACTACTTCCTGTAATTCCTGTTTCGCTTCATCAACCCCGGCAACATCGGCAAAAGTAACACTCGATTTACTCCCGGAAAACATGCGCGCCTTACTGCGGCTGAAGTTAAAAACCTGATTCCCGGCACCGCGGGCACCACGAAACATATAGAATATAAAGAAGCCCATTATCAAGAATGGTACCACATATATCAGCAACTGCATCCAGATACTGGACTCCTCCGGCTGTATTGTTAATTGTATCCCTTCCGAGCCGATAACAATACCCTGCTCCGTCAGAATCTGAGTCATACTGTCACTGGTTTCCTTGTAAGCTTTTAACGAAACACTATCCTTCGTGATAACCGTTATTTCATCACCAGTGACTTCAATAGATTGGATTTTACCTTCCTGGGCCATCTGGACTACCTGGCTGAGAGGAATTTCCTGCACTGTCTGGCGCTGCGGCCACACAACGCTAAAAAAGATTAGCGATAAACCTAAAATAACCAGTATCCAGATAATATTTTTATTTAGTATTTTATTATCCATATCCTCCACATTCTTTCGGGCGCTATTATAACATAAAACATCCCATTAAATAAAAACAATTTAATATAATGACCGGTTTAAGGATTAAAATCATCTTCAGACAGTAGTATTCCTAACAGTTTTAACGCCAGTTTGACAAATATACCGTAATAAGGTAAATAGTGATAGATTTTGCTTCTGGAGATATGATAAATGAAAAAAGCGTTAGCCATCACATTTATGCTGATAATCATCCTTTCTATCACGGGATGTCAGTCTTCTGCATCTCCTTCTGCAACTCTCGGAGAAACACCAGAACAAATAATACCATGGCAAACTTACTCCAATACCATTTATGGCTACTCTATCAGTTATCCGGCGGATTGGACCATTGATTATCTGGGAAATGAAAATCAGGGGTTACGTATTACCAGTACCGATAATGAAGTAAACGTGCTTATCCTGGCAGATACAACCGGTAATTCCACTGCAGACGAAGTTATTAACGCGATGTTGCGGACAGTGAAAGATATAGAAGAACATTCCGATCATATGTATGCCAAACTTTTATCACTGGATGAAATTTTCGATAGCTTCCAGATTAGCGCCTGAATTAATTATCAGGTAATCAGACCGGTCAGGCAGCATCCGGCGGTCTCACCACCATAACCCGGGCACAGGAAGAATGAACAATCTTATCGGTAACACTACCTAATACCCAGCGGGATATCCCAGTTCTGCCGCGTGTTGACATGGCAATCGTGCCGATACCGGATTGACCGACATAGTCAATGATACTTTCCGCAGGTTTACCTTCGCGAATTTCTTTTCTTACTTTAAGACCTTTTTTCTCTAACCGTCGCGCCACACCATCAAGATATGACTGCGCTTTCTCCCTCAGCGGTTTCATTTCATCTTCGGTATAAGGTATCTGCACATAAGTATCAACTGCTGCCGCAAAATGATACTCCCTTTCAACAATGTGCAGGAGTACAATTTCACTCTTTGCTTTTAGCGCCATGGGTACAACGAAACGCAGTGCGGCCTCACCCATCCGGGAACCATCCAGAGGAACAATAATACGATTTAAAATACCTTCAGCGGAGACAGTACATTTTCCCTGGCTGCGCAGTAATAAAACAGGACGATTAGCTTCGCGGACAACTCTCTCGGCAACACTCCCGATTACCCAGTTACTGATTCCGGAACGACCGTGTGTGGCCATAACGGTAAGGGTAATTTTATTCTCTTCTATATACTTAATAATCTCATCTGCCGCATTGCCACGCATCACTATGGCACTTATCTTTTCCTTCGCCCCAACAGTAATCTTCCTTACCATCATATCAAGATAAGCCTGATATATTTCACATCTTTCAGCAGACAATCCGCAAACATTAAGTAAGGTCATGCGTCCATCCAGAACATCAGTAATTTCAGTCGCCGCGGGTAATGCCGCTTCGGCCAGATCCGAACCATCCAGAGTAACTAATATTCTTGAATACATTGTAACCTCCTCTTTTCTTATGCTGCGAATTATTTTACAGGGAAATAGCCCTCAACCCGAATTTAACTCAATATCATTATAACTGGATCGGCCGATATTCGCCAATCAAACCAATATTACATAATATTTTCAGGGGATAGTACTATTATTTATTATTAATTATACGAAAAGTAGATGTCAAAACCTATTGACGGAATGACAATGTTGCGCTATCCTTATATTTCCCTTTGACTTACTAGAGGGCATTTATTGTGCCCGCCAAAGTCTCGTTCGGGGGTAAGAAGGTTTGGCAGTGATAGAGCGTTCCGCAAAACAAATCTGGGATACTACTCTGGGCGAACTGCAACTCCAGGTAACCGAAGCCAATTACGAAACCTGGTTAAAAAATACCACTGGCCTTGATTTTCAGAACCATAATTTTACTGTAGGTGTCCCCAGTGTTTTTGTTTCGGAGTGGCTCACCAAGAGACTCAGTTCCCTCATTAAGAAAACTCTTATGAGTGTCACCGGGCAAAAGAAACTTCAGGTGCAATTTGTTGTTACACCGGGTACCCCGCCGAAAACATCTACAGAAAAAAATACAGAGGAACTACCGGCTGCACCAACCCAGATCGTAGATGATAGTCCGTATGATAATCGCAATGGCTATTCCCCTCAACCACAGTTCAAGCCGCACTATACTTTCGAATCTTTTATCGTAGGAAGCTCAAACCGGCTGGCCTATGCCGCTGCTCTGGGTGTTGCCGAAAATCCCGGCCATAGCTATAACCCGCTCTTTATCTACGGTGGCGTTGGTCTGGGTAAAACACACTTACTACAGGCAATAGGTAATATCATCGCAAAAAATAATGGTGCCCGTATTGTTTACGTTAGTGGTGAACAATTCACTAATGAGTTTATTAACGCCATCCGGGGGAGAACCACCGAAGAGTTCCGTAATAAATTCCGCGGTGTAGATTTATTACTGGTGGATGATATCCAGTTCATCAGTGGGAAAGAGCAGACTCAGGAAGGCTTCTTCCACACTTTCAACGATCTGCATAATGGCAACCGCCAGATTGTATTGACGAGCGATCGCCCTCCCAAAGCAATGGCCCTGCTGGAGGAACGGCTGCGCTCCCGTTTCGAATGGGGCTTACTGGCAGATATCCAGCCTCCCGATCTCGAAACCCGCATCGCAATACTACAATATAAAGCGGACAATCAGGGAGCGGTAGTTTCTCCCGAAGTTATCGATTTCCTGGCACATCGTATTCAGAGCAATATCCGTGAGCTGGAAGGTTCACTCAACCGGATTGTCGCTTATTCCCGTCTGACCCGGACCACTCTCACACCACAATTAGTAGAGCAGATACTTCATGACATGACCGTTGACGGTGCCCGGCGTACCCTTCCCGAACCTCAGGTTATTCTGGAAGCGGTGGCACGTTATTTTAATCTTACTATCGCTGATTTAAACGGTAAAAATCGTGACCGGCAACTCGTGCGCGTAAGACAGATTGCCATGTATTTAATACGAGAAGAAACACATCTGGCACTATCTCATATCGGTGACTTGCTGGGTGGTAGGGACCACTCTACAATCGTTCACGGCTATCAGAAGATTGCTGCTGATATCAATTCCGACCACCAGTTACGCCGCGATGTTCTGGCTATTCGTGAGACAGTATACACACGAACATCAATGCCGGCACCATAATCCTTTCACAACATATTTACCTGATTACCATAACCAAAATACATAAAAATGTTGATAACTCGTTAAATACTGTGGATAACCTCTTTTATTAGTGAATAAACATTCTGCTCTTATGTCATTATTGTTATCATCTATTCCCAAAATATATCTTCCAACTATTTGCACACCGTCTTTCCACAGTTAAATCACTGCGTAACTGCGATTACAACTATCTCTCTAACATACTTACTATTATCTATTACCTTATTTCACTACTCTACAACTGATATTTTTATTTTATTTTAGGATATAATAAATAATACTATGATAGATAATGTGCGAATATGGGTTAAATCTGGTGATGGCGGGAATGGCGTAGTTCATTTCATACGTGCTAAGTATGTTCCACGTGGTGGTCCTGACGGTGGGAATGGTGGTAAGGGAGGTGATATATATCTCGTGGGTGATGGTGACCTCAATACTTTACGTTATTTTACCTATCACCAGAGTTTCAGCGCTTCGGATGGACAGAATGGTAGCGGTAATCTTAAGAAGGGAGCCGCCGGAGGAGACCTGCATATAAAAGTACCGCTGGGAACAACTGTATATCGCATTACTGAGGAAGAAACACCCCAGCTCCTTGCTAATATCACTGAGAAAGGACAGGAAGTACTGGTGGCCGAAGGAGGTCGCGGCGGATGTGGTAATGCCCATTATAAAACTTCTACTCATCAGGCCCCGCACATTGCGCAACTTGGAGTACCGGGTGAGGAATACACGCTGTTATTACAACTCAAGCTTATCGCTGACGTAGGTATTATTGGCCAACCAAATGCCGGAAAATCTACCCTTCTGGCAGCGGCTTCCGCCGCTAAGCCCAAGATTGCCAGCTATCCTTTTACCACAACCGAACCCATCCTTGGTGTAGTAAATATTGATGATAATACCTTTACTCTTGCTGAAATTCCCGGATTGATTGAGGGAGCACATGAGGGGCGTGGATTGGGATATGAGTTTCTCCGCCACGTAGAAAGAACAAGAGTGCTTATTCATCTTCTGGACGGGACGCGGGAAAATCCTGTAGCAGATTTTCGTGAGGTGCGCCGGGAGTTGTTACTTTATGATTCTTCTCTGATGGGTAAACCATTTGTAGTTGCTGTTAACAAAACAGATCTTCCGGAGGTTAAGAAACGCCAGACAGTACTAAAAGAGGAACTCCAGACGCTTGAGGTACCCCTGTTCTTCATATCTGCTGATAGGAAGCAGGGGATAACGGAGTTAATGACCGGAGTGGCACTACTGCTGGAAAAATTAAAAACAGAGCAGACGGAAGAGACTGTTTCCCGGGTTATTTATCGTCCCAAGTCGCGCTATGACCGCATTACGGTGCTTCGTGATGAAGACGGGTTTGTCGTATCGGGACCCGGCGTGGCCCGTTTGAAAATACAGGCCGATTCTCCGCAAGAGATTGCTCTTCTTAAAGAGCAATTAAATACTCTGGGAGCAACAAAAATACTGCATAAAGCGGGGATACAGGGTGGTGACCGGGTTCGCGTGGGTAATATTAATATGGAATGGTAGCAGTCGTGAATATTGGTGTATTAGGCGGTACTTTCGATCCGATTCACATCGGTCATCTAATACTTGCGGAAGAAGCAAGTATAACCCTCGGTTGCGAGTCTGTCCTTTTTATTCCGGCAGGGCAGCCCTGGTTGAAAAACAGGAATGATATCCTGCCTGTTGCCCACCGGGTAGAGATGGTACGCCGTGCCATATCCGGTAACGAAAATTTCCGACTCTCCACTCTGGAAGTGGAACGTCCCGGTGATTCCTTCTCGGTAGATACCATGGAAATACTAAGCCGTCATTACGGTACAACTGCGGAACTGTTCTTTATTGTGGGACAGGATGCCCTCCAGATGTTCCAACACTGGAAAAATCCTGTCCGTTTGATGCAACTCTGTCAATTAGTGGTAATGAATCGTCCTCATTCTCCTCCGCTGGATCTGGCAGTACTGGAACGGGTGGTACCCGGTATCAGCCGGCGCCTGATTCAGTTACGCATGCCTGATGTCGGTGTTAGCTCAACTGATATTCGAGAACGCGTTGCCCGTGGGAAATCTATCCGTTATCTGGTTCCTGCTCCGGTAGAGGAGTATATTACAGCACACGGATTATACCGTTGAGGGAAGAGACAGGTTTTTATTACCTGTGTTATATTATTAATATAATTATTTACTCTGGCTTACCTGTTTTTATAATGAATATTCGGGTAGAGCAAGAGCGTTATTCGGGGTAGGCAGGAGGTAGAATATGGCGACGATAGTATGTCCTAATCCGCAGTGTAATCAGAAAATACAGGTATTTCTGGTGGAATCAGGTTATCAAGGTCCTCTGAGATGTAATTTCTGTCATGGTGCCTTTCTTGTGGATATACAGGAAGGTAAGATAGTATCCTCAAAACCGATAACGGAAGAGGAACTAGCACAAATGCAGGAAGTCCAGAGACTGAAAGCAAAATTCCGCCGTGGTTAAGGTTTACCCTGAATGACAGTTACTCTGACCTTCTACGGCGGGGTGAGAGAAATAGGAGGTAATAAAATCCTCCTTCAGGATGGGGATACCTCGCTTTTTCTCGATTTTGGCACCTCGTTTAAACGGCGCTATGGCTATTTTGAAGAATTCCTCCGGCCGCGGCCGGGTGCCGGGATGCTTGATTTTCTCGAACTGGGACTGGTGCCCCGTTTAAAGGGTATTTACCGTCCGGACCTTCTCCCGGAAGACTTAATTCAGCAATATATGCCGGATAGCCCGGAGGTTAAGCTTGATGGCATTCTCCTCTCTCATGCTCACGTTGACCACAGCGGCTATATTTCTTTCTTGCGCGACGATATTCCGGTATATACCACCGCCATGTCGGCGTTTATCGGCAAAGCGATGCAGGATAGCGGCCAGAGCGATATTGAAAGAGAAGTCTGTTATGCCAACTTGCGTAAACTGGCGGGGAATTATCTCTCTACAGAGAAAAATCTCGGGTTACGTCCCTTCTGTTTCATGGATAACCAGAAACTATCCGATGAAGCCAGCGCATTCTGGGCGAAAACACCTATGGTGAGTAAAAAGCTGGTACCCCACCCCGTGCCTGATAGCAACAGGAAGGTGGGCTCTTTACCCCTGCGTTATTTCCCGGTGGACCATTCCATTCCCGGTGCCTGTTCTTTTGCTCTGGAAACCTCAGCAGGGTGGTTCTGTTATACTGGTGACCTGCGCTTGCATGGACGCAACGGCAAATTGACCGGGCAGGCTATTGATGGTATGGCTGCCCTGCATCCCGAGGTGCTGATTTGTGAGGGAACGCGTGCCCGCATGGAGTCGGGAACCCGGCATGAAGCAGGTGCCAGCGAAGAAGATGTTCATCATGCTGCCCTGAAACATATCCGGAAATATGAGGGTGAGCTCGTTATTGCCGATTTTGGTCCGCGTAATATTGATCGGCTCCTTATCTTCCATGAAATTGCCCGGGAAACCCGGCGTAAGCTGGCTGTTCTGGCGAAAGACGCTTTTCTCCTGGAAGCAATGCGTCTGGTTTCTTCTCAGATGCCTGATTTCCGCAGGGAAACTGACGTCTTGATTTATGAAGATTTAAAATCCCAGTCTAAAAATTGGGAGAAGGATATCCGGGAGTCATATCGCGGGAAAATAATTACTCCTGAAGAGATTCACCGCCATCCCGGTGATTACATCATTTGCTTTAGTTTCTGGGATTTGAAGAACCTCATCGATATTAATCCGGAGAGCGGCATCTATATTTATTCCTCCAGTGAAGCGCATGACGAGGAAGGGAAAATGGATTTCTGGCGGCTGAGCAACTGGCTGGAACATTTTAATATCACCCCCATTGGATTACCCAGAGGCAAGCAGGATGACCCGCCGGATAAATGGAAGGTGCCGCAAGGGGAGGAAAACCTGCATGCCTCGGGACACGCCGGAGCAGATGATTTACTGGCTATTGTGCGGCGTATTGCTCCGAAGATACTGGTACCCGTCCATTCGCTCCGGCCGGAATTTTACAGGGAAGAGCTAAGTGATAGTGATATCAAAGTAGTTCTTCCTGAATTTGAGCAATCGCTCTCTTTTTCGTCGTGATTCTTTCCTGTGAGACTGGTATAGAATACGCGATGACTGAAAAGAAAAATCAATTATTAACGGTTCCGGGGAAGAAACTAATGGCAATACCTCGTTTAAAAAAGGCGGCTTCCCGGAAATCGGAAAACTCTCCTGCCAGTAAATCTGTCAAAATAGAAAATGCGGGTAATTGTATTACTGCGCCCTTAATCTTTGTCCCCGGTATTATGGGCTCCCGGTTATTTAAAAAGGGGAGCAGTGAGCCTATCTGGCCTCCGGTAGGATGGCGGGACAGCAGGCGTTTAAAACCTCAATCGCCAGGAGACCTGATAAATGCCGGGGATATAGAAGTATCCCGGAACGAGCCGCTTTTTCCTCTCGTTTACAGTGAATTGCTGCGTTACCTCGAGAACATGGGCTATATTCTCGGGAGAAATTTCTGGATATTCCCCTATGATTGGACGCAATCCAACCGTAAATCAGGAGAACAACTGGGAGAATTTATCCGGGATATCTTGTCCACGCATATACAGTGGCACTATGTGGATATCGTGAATCATTCCATGGGCGGCTTCATTACCCGGGCTGCCGCCGGATTATTTTCTGCTCCGGTAAGACGGGCGGTTTACATTGCTTCTCCTCATTACGGAAGTCCTAAGGCTTATTTCATTCTCCACCCGGAGATAGAATTTTCTGTTTTTGGAAATTTCTTTAATAATGTCATCGGAGAATTAGCCTGGAGGTGGTATTTGCATCAATTCCGGTGGGCTAATACCAAAAATGTGGAGGAAGAAATCAAGCGGATGGCCAGTCAAATGGATTCGGTTTTCGAACTTTTGCCTGATAGGTTTTATCTCACTCAGCAGCATCCGCTTGTTGTTAAAAAGGGTTTATCAGGAGATTCTCCTGTTTATGGTCTGGAGGCTACTTACTATACGGAACAGTTCCGGTTTTCTTCTCCTGAGATGCAGAGCAGAGTAAGGCGAGCCATGGCGTTTAAAGAAGAACTCGGTGCCCCACTTCCCGGTCAAGAGAACCTCGTAATTTATTCTGACTCGGAAAATACGGCGGATCAGATTATCCATACGGACGTGATGCACTTACGCTTCGAGCAGTATCAGGATAGCGGTCAAAAAGGAGATGAGCTGGTACCTGCCGATAGTGCTTCTCTCAATCATTTTCCGGGGGCGAAGAGAGTTCCTGGCACCCATAACGGTGTTCCCAATAGCCAGGAAACCAGCTTGTTAATCAGAGACTTTCTCTTGAGACAAGAAGTTTGATTTTCTCATGCCCCCTGGTCTGCAGCTTAACCGCGGCTCACCGGTGCCCTGGTGGCTACTATTGTGGGCGGGTCGGCAACAGTGGGAAGTCGGCCGGATTAGGCTTTAGCCGTGGTCTTACCGCAGCCTGGTGGCTCCTGGTAGGGAGTATTGGTCTCGTCGTACTCGGGCTATTTGTGGCGGGCAGAGTAAGAAAGACGGGGGTCTATACTCTTCCCGGTCTGGTGGAGCAGCAGTATGGCCGGTCAGTCGCTCTGGCGGCCTCGGTGCTTATTGTCATTGCCTGGCTGGGGCTGATTGCCGGACAAATTATCGCGACCGGTAAGATAATGAGTGGGTCTACCTGTCTTCTCTTACGCTCTCCCTTTTTGGCTTGTGCATAACTATTCAAGAATTCCAGTAAACCATGCGTTTTGCGGACATGTATCCAGATGCTTATCGTTTCCCGGTGTTTGTCCATTCTTTGAGCAATAGGGGTCATGGGAATACCTTGCTCATGGAGTTCCCAGCATAGAGAGTTATTAATGTTTCATTTGTCATATCCATATTCTACATGGAATGTCGGATTTCTACAGAAACATTGCGGAAAGTTGACAATTATCCTGAATCTTATTCCTTAAATCCGAGTTTGTAGAGCGCTAAGTCATATAGAGGATGCGGCCGCAGGAGGAACAGCGGACAATCTCGCCGTGTTCCAGATTACGCATTTCGTTGAGGGGCAATTGAATTCGGCAGCCCAGACAGAAACCACGTTGTACTCCTACCACCACCCTGTTGCTCATTGCAGAACGCAGCATCTGGTACAGGTCCAGCTTATCCGGTGCAATACTGGCTGCCAGCTTATCGCGCTGGCTTTGCAGAGAAATAATTCGCTTTTCCAGCTCTTTCTGTTGGGCTTCCAGTTCTACTTTCCGGCGGGTAAAACTTTCATGAGCGTCGGATAATTTTTTCTGCTCTTGTTCCACTCCTTGATTTAAGCGGTCTACCTCTTCCATGGTGGACAGAGCGGACTCATCTTTTTCCCGCAGTTGAGCTTCCAGGATATGGAGTTCTTTATCCAGGTTAACGAGTTCCTTGGGGTTTCTTATTGTACCGCTATCCAGTTTGGTTTTAATGGAGGCCACCTTTGCTTCCAGGTCCTGTATTTCTATTTCGGCATCGCGTTTTTCCCGTTCTATGGTGAACAGGCGCTCTCGCTGACTTTCCAGTTCTGCTTCAATACGTGTAATGGCGCTGCGGTCTTCCAGCGCTGCTTTTACACCTTCCAGCAGCCGGCATGCCTCTGCCAGCGAAATATCGATGTCTTCTAATTGATGTAATTTAATGGTAATGCTCAAGAAATCTTTTCCTTCCGTACTCCATAGAATAGGTCAGAGGACAGTATCCTGTCAAACTCTTCGCCTGTATTATGTCGCCTGTCATGCTGGAGCATACCTCTGGGAGGGTGGGATTATTTTTAACTTTTGAGTTTTGCCTTTTGAGTTATTTTTAATGTGCGAAGCATCCCAGTGGGGGGTGGAGAAAGTAAACTTCGCTGTCATTCCTGCCCCCGAGCGGGAATCCAGGGTT
>DDXZ01000025.1 GCA_002347295.1 Dehalococcoidia bacterium UBA2247
GCATAAAACTCACCCTGTATCGTCTTGTGGAATCGTTCACAAACGCCATTAGTCTGTGGTGAGCGGGCCTTTGTTTTCAAGTGGTCGATATCTTCTATGGCCAGGTAAAGCTCGTATTCGTGACACTCCCGATTACCACAGTATTCTGTTCCCCGATCAGTGAGCATACGTAGTAGTCTGACATCGTGTTCCTCATACCCGGGGACGACGACACGGTCATTAAGGAAGTCGGCCGCCACCAGCGTTCTTACGGTCGTAGAGCTTGACGAAAGCCATCTTGGTGTAGGTATCAATGAAGGTTTGCTGGTAGATTCTCCCCCACACCCTTTTGAGTACCCAGATAATAAGTATCTTGAGCACCAAGGTAGCCGGGATGCAGGCTCTCGATTTCACCGTGGGATTCCTTCTCGTCCTTAGCTTTCTCCAGAGCCCGCAGTTGCTCTTCGGTCAGTATCAGATTTTCCCTGGGCCATCTTTGCTTCCAGAGCCTTGAGCCTCTTCTGAAAGGTCTCCAGGTCGTGACGAAGCCAGACGGACCTGACTCTACCGGGGAGATACAAAGATACCCTTTTTCTTTAGCTCATTAGAAATGCGCAGCTGTCTGTAAGCCGGTTTCTCAATGGCAATGTCGACGACAGCCTTCTCGACATGCTCCTCCACTCTATTTCTAAGACACGGCTTTTTGCGGCTGATTTCCTGTAAGGCTAGCTCTCCGCCTTTATCGTAGAGCTCTTTGCAGCGGTAGAAGCTGTCACGGGAGTACCCCATTACCTTGCAGGCCTGTGATACGCTACCCAGTGTGGTAGCCAGCTTGATTAACCCGAGCTTGTTCTTAATGATTTTTTCTGCTGTGGTCATCTGACATTTCTTTCCTTTATTCTTGTTTAATTTATCCGAAATGTCAGATTAAGTTTAGACTACTACACAATACGGGAGTGATGGTAGTCTTGTCTACCCCGGGATGCCTGGTACGGTAATCAATAATAAATTGAGTAATGAAAGGATGAGTAATGTGTTTTCTTTTATGTTGCGGTGCTCTGTTTCCGGGAGCCAGGGCGGATAGCTTACCTCCTGCTATTCTGAGCTTATGCTTCCAGAGATAAATTGTGGAGCGTCCTTTTCGGGAAGCCTTCCTTGTTGCCCTAGCACCGAACTCATCATAGAATTTGATGATTTCCATTCGTTTTTCAATGATTACTCTCTGGGGATGTTCCAGTACATTATTAATATATTGCATGAACCTACTATAACCGCTCTTAAAGTAACTTTGTAGATAGATCTGTTTCATCCGGACTCCTTATCAATCACCTCCCCGGAGTCCAATATGTTTCTGAACTTTTGTAGGCAAATCCTTGACTTTTTCAGCATTCTCAAATTAAATAAGCGTGGCAGTATTATTTATTATATGTCAGGGAAGGGGAGTAACGATTGCCTGAGTCTAATGAGAATCTGGTACAAGCCTACGAGTATGCTATTCAGAGAGCGATTGCGCTAACAGCCGAAATTGCAGAGCGTAAAAAGATTGAGAGTGCCCTGCATGAGAGTGAAGAGAATTTTCGTGCCCTGGCGGATAGTGCTGCTGCTGGCATAGTAATTCTTGTCGAAGGCGGCAAACATGTTTATGCCAATAACCATTTTTGTGAGATAACCGGTTATACTCTTCCCGAAGTAATAAATATAGCAGCGGCAGATATTTTAAGTCCTGATGAACGCGAGAAAGTGCTCGGCCTCTTACAAAAAAGACTATCCGGACAAACTGATGTGCCGTCTCAATATGAAACTACCCTTATCAGAAAAGATAGGAATTTCATATCAGTGGGAATAACATCGGTGCGGACGGTCTGGAAAGGTATGCCTGCCAGTTTGGTTGTGGTAAACGATATCACACAGCGTAAAAAAATGGAGGAACATCTCCAACTTACCGACCGGCTTGCTTCTATTGGTGAAATGTCATCAGGAATTGCTCATGAAGCGAGCAATCCTTTAACTAACATTATAGGAATAGCGGAGCTTCTTCTGGAAAGTGGTGTTCCTGATGAAATTAAGAAGGATATAGAGATTATATCCAGTGAGGCACAACGTACCGCCCGGATAATAAGAGACCTCCTTACCTTTACCAGGAAACATCCGCAAGAAAGAAAACTTACAGAGATAAACGATGTAATTAGAAAAGTGCTCGAAATGCGTGTCTCAGCACAGAGGCTCAATAATATTACCGTTAATACCTGTTTTGCTGCAGTTTTACCTGAGGTAATGGCGGATTATTTTCAGTTACAGCAGGTTTTTCTTAATATTATCATTAATGCGGAATATTTCATGTATGAAGCACATAAGAAAGGTATTCTTACTATTGTTACCGAACAGCAGGGTGATATTATCAGGGCTTCCTTTAGTGATAATGGGCCGGGAATTTCGCAGGAGAATTTAAAACATATTTTTGAGCCTTTCTTCACGACCAAAGAAGTGACTAAAGGAACCGGTTTAGGATTAAGTATCTGTTATAGTATCATCACCGCACATAATGGCAGAATATATGCTGAAAGTGAGCCCGGGAAGGGTGCCACTTTTATTATAGAATTACCCGTAGCTGTTACCATCACCAGAGAGTAAAAAATATACTTCCTGTCCGGTTTTAAGGTAGCGTTCCCTTTTGGTTGTTCTTCTTACCATTCCGTTGTAAGCTTGTCCCGTACTCGATACGGGAACGGAATCCAGAGGGGTGGTGTATAGGCTGGATACCGACTTTCGTCGGTATGGGATATTTATCACTATTTAGATATCAACCAAAAGGGAACGCTGCCGGTTTTAATCCATGATGTATGGCAATTACCCTGCAGTCTGTTTTAAATATTCACGCTTTACCGTTTGAGAGTATTATTTCCGGATGTGCTTTGCCATTAAGTGCTGCCAGTTCCTCATTGCTCAGCAGAGATTCCCTGTCCATATTCAGTACTCTTGATGTTTCTATAAGAATATGTGCCCAGGTGCAGCGGTTAACAAAGAGCATCCCGGGAACATTAAGAGTACCACCGCGATTAATAAAACCGAGGGCTGCTGTCCGTCCATTGCCGGTATTCAGGGGTTGTAATGCTCCCAGTATTGGTTCGGGACGGGTATGTGTTACGAATATGCGAGCCGTCACAATATCAGGGTAAAGATTCCTCTGAAGTTCTAATGATGCTCCATGATTACTTTCACTCTTATTACGCGGCTTACGGAATCTACCCGGCTCAAACATATAGACCACAGAGTGGGGTATTTTATGCTCTCGTAGTCGTTCCGATGCTTTTATTACTTTTTCCAGTTGATAAGCTCCGATAGCAGTAAAAATTACTTCCGGTTGCTCGGGCTGATAGCCGGTCCAATCCAATCTGAGGGCACCCTGTTGCAGCAGACAGGTTGATTCATCAAGAGTGAAGAGATCCGGTATTAAATCTATCTTGGGTATATTATCCCAGTGTCCAGATTTGTCCGTGTGTCTGATAGATATTCTGCATGGTTACGACAGCAGTATTATTATAGTACGGGATAAACATTACCCGGGATATATTCGAGGGTTCACCGAGCATTGCTTCTGTCAGTGACAGGTCCTGGTGAGAGCGCTCATTCTTGGCATTTTCTCAGGTGTGCAATGTCAGGACTACAGGTATTGAGAGCCAGTGCTGTGGTCTTTCTGCCTCATGGTATTCGTCGGCAAAGGTGATCTCTTGACGGATGATTCCATGCATCTTGGCACCGGAGGCCTTCATAGGTGTGAATGAAATTGATGCCTCCTTTATTTCCCAGAGCAGCTGAAGCTACCACTTCCTCATTAAGGGCAGTAATTACAGCACCATGAATATCCTCAGGAATACCCGGTTCCGGATTTGTTACCCGGAACTTCAATTTTTCCAGAGTTTGTATCATTCTGTTGGAACGCATCTCATCCGGATTGCCCACGCGGGGACGAAGGTGAGGATTAGCCTGGACTGTGGCCAGAAACATCGCATCTACAGCGGACATCGGAGAAGTCCGCATCCAGGTAGTGTGGTTCTGTCTGTTTTCCGGTACGTTGCGGATAAGAGGGGGAGGTATCTGGTTCAGCTGTACTTTGCGGTGGGCTAAAGCATGGTCACGCTCCCGGGGTCTTTTTGATTTTTCATGCTGTTGAAACAGGTTGATACTATCTTTTAATTCTGTTAGTGGCACCCAGAGATTATGGGCGCTTTCATGGAATTGCTTTGCCGCAGCATTATTGTTATATGGATTAGACAGCAAAGGTAAATTATGGGCGAGGTTGGTTCCTTCCCCATAGAAACCGGCTCCTTTGGGTGCGATGGCAACGCCGTAAAGTAACGGTACCGGGTATGATATTTCTCCGTTTTTTATAGAGAATAGATTCGTTCTTTACAATACCACGCAGTAATCTTTCCAGTATATCCGATCCCGTAATAATACGTTTTTCGTTGCTCCAGAGTAGAATGACATTTTTATCGACAATCAGAAAATTAGAGTCTTTTCTCAATGCCAGAACGCGACGCGCGTAGGGATTGTTTTTCGATACTTCTAGTTCAAGACGGAGTTTGCTGATGCTAAAAAGGCGAGATTAAGCTCGGAGAATATGGCGGACTGGCTGATACATAAAACAATACCAATCCAGATAAGCCAATTCATTATTTTTTAACACCTTAAATTTCAGGCGGACTTATGGAATCTCTCCATAAAATCAACTGTTTTTTGTATATCCTTAAGTGATACCGCATTATAAATTGAGAAGCGGATACCCCCAACGGAGCGATGTCCCTTAAAACCAAGTAAGCCTTCTATTTTACCATCGGAGATAAATTTACTCTCCAGTTCCTCAGTAGGTAAGCGCATGGTGACATTCATCCAACTACGGCTGTCCTTCTCGGTGATAGCTTTATAGAAATCAGGAGCGGCGTCAATAGCACCGTAAAGTAAATCTTTTTTCGCTTTATTGGTCTTTTCTACTCCCGCCAGACCGCCCTTATTTTTAATCCATTCCAGTACTAGCTTCATAATATAAACCCCGAATACCGGAGGTGTATTGTAAAGCGATTTACTATTGGCATGAGTCTGATAGCTGAATATAGCAGGGAGATTTGTTTGCGCTTTGGCCAGGAAATCATTACGAATGACAACCAGTGTCACACCGGCCGGGCCGAGGTTCTTTTGTGCTCCGGCATAAATTAAGGAAAATTTCCTGAAATCCAGTTGCCGTGAGGCGATATCCGAAGACATATCGGCTACCAGAGGAATACTGCCGGTATCGGGGAATTCATGGAACTGAGTCCCTTCAATGGTATTGTTTGAGCAAATGTGGAGATAAGCCATATTCTCAGGGTATTTGATTTCGCTCATCTGCGGCACACGGCGATATTTTTCCTCTTTGGAAGAGAATGCTATGTGTGCTTGTGCTATTTTCTGACATTCTTTCAGGGCTTTGGCGGCAAATTCTCCGGTATCAACATAAGCTGCCATCTGACCTTTGCCGATAAAATTCATAGGGATCAGGGCAAACTGGGTGGAAGCGCCACCTCCCAGGAAAAGCACGTGATAATCGGTACCCAGTCCGAATAGTTCCCGCACCAGCGCGATTGCCTGGTCGTTAATCGCTTCAAATTCTTTTGCGCGATGGGAGGTCTCCAGGATGGACATTCCGCTGCCCTGGTAATCAAGAAGTTCCTCCTGCACGATTTTAAGAACATCCAGCGGCAGAGCCGCTGGTCCGGGATTAAAATTAATGTTTCTTTTCATTTTGTACTCTTTCAAATCAATATATTAATTAGTTTTCTTTGTTAATCACTGTATGCTGGTTATTATATCACTACATTGAAGGTAAATCATTTTAATTTAACAGGAGGATATAGCATTTATTGCATGGTTTCTTATCGCTATTAATTGTTAACAGGCGCAACCTGAACGTTACTTGTGCTCTTGTATCAAGTACAAGATGGGGCATGCAATGACGATAGACTCTTTTGTATTACCGTCCGTAATTTATTAAATCTACCATTCAACTGCAAATGCAAATGCTCGAAATAGATGATAAGATGAAATTCACTATCCCCTTCATGCTGGATGATGGCTCAGTCCGATTGGGACACTGGAGTGGATGTCATGTCTTGGCACAGCACCGGTAGAAGCATGATACAAATACTTGTCTAAAAATAGTATATAAGATATTATTCTTTAAACAGATTTATATTTGTAAAGTGGAGGAAATGTATGCCTGTACCAATAGAATATCAGAAGATGATGACCGAAATTGTTAATATTAATCTTCCAGGGCCGAAAGAACCTACTCCAGGAATGAGTGGCACTGAATTGCTGCACGGTTTCTTAGCAGAACTTTATACTACAGCCAATCCGGATATTAAGATGTTCATTTTTAATCTTTGTGCCAAATGGAATGTTTACTATAGACAGGCACCGTAAATTGAGAAAAAATAAGTTACTTAACAAGGGAAAAAAAGAGGAGGATAGAATATGGCCGTACCGATAGAATATCAAAAAATAATGACTGAAATTGTCTATGTTAATTTACCTGCTCCTTCTGAGCCAACACCTGGAATGAGTGGTGGTGAGTTACTGCATGGTTTTCTGGCAGAACTTTATACTACAGCGAATCCGGAGCTTAAATCATTTATCACCAATTTATGTATAAAGTGGAATGTTCATTATAGGCAAGTGCCCCAGAAAGAAGCAAGCAAATAGATTATTTCCGGGGAATATGATAAAAACCATCTGTTTACTTTATAAATATGGGTTGTGGTAGATTAATGGTTAACTGAGAGCAATTTTGTAAGAATTATATGAATAAGAAGTGGGGTAGCAATTTTAAAATTGCTACCCCACTTCTTATTTAGCTATGCATCAATAACATTTAATTTTTGTAACTATTGCGGCAGTAAGCAAGTCTTTAGGGATATTAGAAATCAGGTAGAAAACTAAAAGTACCAAATCCGAAGTAGGCCTCAATAATACATCGGAGTAATCTACCGAGCCAGCAGAATAAACAGAATCTCCATAAAGAGAAGTGAAAAACACCGGCGGCTATTCCCAATAAATCAAAGACAAAAAAAGGAGATAAGGCAAAAACAAAAACTGCCAGATTGGCGTTTCTTGTTAGCCATGATATTGCGTGCTGATATTTATCAAGATATTTATGGGAGAGAATAAGATTTCGTCCCATGTATCCGATATAGTAACTGGTCAATTCGCCTATGGCTGAACCTGTACCGGCAATGAGACCTACTACTAGAGGATTAAAGATATTGCCTGCAGCAATATTAACAATCTCTCCAGGAAGAGGAACCAGAACTGTAGCACTGGATATCATGTTTACTAAAAATAGTCCCGAATAACCATAGACCAGTAATTTTTCAAGATTAACATGAGATCGTATAAATAAAGATAGTACTATAGATAATATGAATACAATAACCAGCGCTGTAATCTGGAATGATTTGCGGGCAAGCAGTTTTTTTAGTGATGCAGGGATTAATTCCTGGTTTATTATTTTTTGTAATAGACTCATTTCTATTTGTTCTGGACTATTTCCTGCGAGATAGTATCAGGCATATTCTTATTTTTATTACTAATGAATTGTCTGATATATGACGGTGCATTAATAATCCATTTTAAAGGAGACTGTTCTGAATATGACCTGATGCTAACATAGCAATCGCCACATTTGTTGCTTGAAGAAAAATTTTCCCTCATTTCTTTCTGTGTATTAAATTCTTTATCACGACAAAGTGAACAGGGAATAAGAATTCCTGATGGATTTATTACTAGAAACCCGGTGCCGGCGCCACAGTTTTTCATAAAATATCCTTGTTCGATGAATTTTAAAGTATCCTGAAAAATACTGTGCAAATTTGTTATGGTATCGCTTTGTTTTTTTAATTCAATAATCTGGCGCATAGTGTTACGCAAAACATCAAGATCTTCTTCAGTATCAATACAGTACTCACGTGAACCAGTACGTCGTGGTGTGTAAATGCTATAGGATATGGAAACATGCCATTCTTGAGCTTTATAGGCCAGAGGGATGATATCCATAAGATTAGTTTTTGTAATTACTGAATTAAGGATTATATTATGAAAGCCAAAGGATGCTAATTGAGGCAGCGTTTTTTCCAGGTGCTCATATAAACCTGGCTTTTGACGAAATTGATTATGCCTCTGGTCCGGAAAATCAAGTGATACAGAAAACTGGTTTACACCTGCCTCTTTTAATTCAAGATAATTTTCTTTATTAAGTAATGATCCATTAGTAACGAATATTAAATAAACATGTCGGCTGCTCTGTTTGATGGCTTTTGCTATATCCACTATGTCTTTGCGTAATAAAGGTTCACCACCCGAAATTTGTACAACAACTGGTTGGAGAAGTCGGGTTATGCATGCGTAATCATCAGGACTGATTTGCTTTTCATCTTTTATTCCTCCCCCCAGATCACAATGAAGGCAATTACAATTACAGGAAAGAGTTGTTTCATAGGATATCACCAGAGGTCGCTTTGTCAGACGATTGCGTATTCCTTTATAAGCCATATTAATAGCATCCCCATGGGATATCACCGCCATTTATATCTCCTGCTGAGAACAAACTATATTTTATAACCAGTAATAATGTTTAATTTAATATTACTAGAAATATAAATGAAAAATTAATTTATTATATTGAGAGGCAGTATAGATGATGTAGTGTCTATATTCAATATCAGGTGGTATTTTGAAAAGATATTAGAAGACATTATTAGTAGTTTAATTTTTAGTTTACTCTATGCTACTATGATTCCAGGTTTATATCATGGGGGTGCAAATTGAAGATACTAGTTACCGGTGGGGCAGGTTTTATTGCTTCTCATATTGTGGATGCTCTTATTGAACATGGTAATCAGGTTGTTGTTGTTGATAATTTATCTACCGGTTTTAAGCGTAATCTTAATCCCCGGGCTAAGTTCTATCACATCAGTATTACTGATAAAAAATTAGCTGAAATATTTGATATAGAAAAACCGGATATTGTCAGTCATCATGCTGCGCAAATGGTTGTTGCGCGTTCGGTAAGAGACCCGATATTCGATGCTTCAGAAAATATTCTCGGGGGTCTTAATGTAATTTTAAACTGTGTTCGCACCCGGGTAAAAAAGATAATATATGCTTCATCGGGTGGAGCGGTATATGGAGAACCGCAGGCATTTCCTGTTTCTGAAAATTACCCGATAAATCCTGTTTCTCAATATGGGGTCTCCAAGCATGTGATGGAACATTATCTCTACCTCTATAATGTTCTTGAGGGTCTGGATTATACAGTACTACGTTATTCTAATGTCTATGGGCCGAGGCAGAATCCTGCGGGTGAGGCGGGTGTGGTAGCTATATTTGCCGGACAAATGTTGCGTGGTGAGCAACCTGCTATTTTTGGTGATGGGACAAAAACCAGGGACTATACTTTTGTCTCTGATATTGTACAGGCTAATCTTCTTGCTATGGAACATGGTTCGAAAAGTATCTGTAATATTGGCACTGGTATTGAGACATCAGATAAAAAGATGTTTGATATACTGGCAAGAATATTCCACTTTGAGAAGGAACCGATATTCACTGCAGCGAGAAAAGGTGAAGTATATCGTATTAGTCTGAATAATTCTCTGGCACGGAGAGAGCTGGGATGGGAGCCGCGTTTCTCTCTCGAAAAAGGACTGGAGATGTCCGCTGATTATTATCGGCAAATTAATACTACAAAATAATCTTAGACGTTGAAAAGAAAATTGATGATATCTCCGTCTTTGACAATATAATCTTTTCCTTCCAATCGCAACAGTCCTTTTTTCTTTGCCACTGTCATATTACCGGAATCGATTAAGTCTTGAAATGAAATTACCTCGGCACGAATAAAGCCTCTTTCAATATCGGAGTGAATTTTTCCGGCGGCCTTGCTGGCAGTAGTATTATTAGAGATAGTCCATGCCTTAACTTCATCCTCACCACTGGTAAAGAAAGAGATTTGTCCTAAAAGAGCATAAGATAGGCGAATAACACGGTCGAGGGCAGCCTCTGTAATATTTAAATCCTTACGGAATTCCGCAGCCTCTTCATTATTAAGTTGTGTGAGCTCCATTTCTAATTTACCGCATAATACGGCAGCATTGGAATATTGGCCGCTGTGACGGGCAAGCAGGTCTTTTTCGAGAGTATCTGCCTGTTTCAATTGATTCTCGCCAATATTTAACAGGATTAGTAATGGTTTAATGGTGAGAAAGCTATAGTTTCTTATTAATTGTTTTTCTTCATCCGTGAGTTGCAGTTCTCGTATAGGATGCTCGTTTTCTAGTTCTTCTTTTATTTTTAACAGAAGTGCTTGTTCTTTAGCATTTTTTTCACGTTCTTGCTGATTGGCACTTTTGAAGGATTCTTCTATTCTCTTTAGTCTTCTTTCAATTGTGACCAGGTCTGAGAAAGCCAGCTCAAGATTAATAGTATTGATATCTCTTTCCGGGTCTATTTTAATTTCCGGATGAGGCACATTTTCGTCATCGAAAGCGCGTACTACATGAATAATGGCATCTACTCGGCCGAGATAAGTCAGGAACTGACCGCTGAAGCTTCCCTTTTTACCGGTATCACCGGGAGCGACAGCAATATCAATATACTTTACTTCTGCCGGAGTTGTTTTTTCCGGCTTGTACATTTCACTAAGTGTTCTTACCCTGCCGTCTTCTACCTTAGCAACGCCGATGTTGGGTTGTAATCCGGAGGGAGCGTATGCAGCTGTTTCTGCGTTTCCTTTTGTTAAAGCATTAAATATCGTGGTTTTACCACTTTTGGGTATTCCTATTATTCCAATTTCCATGCCGAACATAATACCACTTTATGGCTCGAGATGCTAAAATAAGAAGAATGAAAACAGCAATTTATATATTATTTGGACCGGATAAGTATTCCCTTCAGGGAGAACTGGAAAATATAAAGCGTGGTGCTGGTATTGGAGAAATATCGGCGGCTGATATTATCGTGCTGGATAGCCGTCAGATTACTCCTGCGCAGCTGAAAAACATTTGCAGTACGGTGCCTTTTCTGGTAGCAAAACGTTTGGTGATTGTAGAAGGTTTGTTGAAAAAATTTGAATCAGACAGGCCGGAGGCCAGAAAACGAAATAAAGGGAATACTGGCCGTAAGTCAGATAAAGATGAATGGTTGCTTTTAAAAGATTATGCCAGAGATATGCCTGAAACAACGGTGCTGGTATTTATTGATGAAGAAATCAGACCCAATAATATTCTATTAAAGGAACTATCTTCTGTAGCAACTGTAAGTTCATTTCCTCTATTAAAAAGAAGAGACTTGACTAATTGGATAAGATTGCGGGTGAATAATAAAGGGGGAAATATTACTCCGGAAGCAGTGACACTGCTGGCTGATTTTGTTGGTGGTAATCTGGAAATATTAGTTAGTGAGATAGATAAACTATTGATATACGCGGCAGGACGTCGTATTGAAAGTGAAGATGTCCGATTACTGGTTAGCTACACACGCGAAACAAATATTTTTGATCTTGTTGATGCTGCATTACAGCATCAGCCGGGACAGGCGATGCTGCTTTTACAGAGACTCTTTGATGAAGGGACGACTCCTTCGCATATTATCGCGATGCTGGCGCGTCAGGTACGTTTGTTAATTCTGGCGAAAGATTTTATTCAACAAAAATTATCGGCACAGGAAGCGCAAAGGCGTCTTGGTTTTAATAAAGAATATCCATTTCGTAAAACTATGCAGCAGGCACGCTCTTATACTATGGAGCAACTGGATTATTTTCATCACAAACTATTGGATACTGACTTGGAAATGAAGACAGGAAAATGGAAAGCAATCAAGAATGAGAAATGGGAGGATGAACTCATTCTTGATATTCTTGTCACCGAGTTATGTACAGTATCGTTATGTTGACTTGATATCAAGACGGTTGTATACTTACAAAATTGATTTTTGTGGGAGGCGGTACAGTGGAACAAATGTCATTTCCAAAATGTCAGAAATGTAAGGGTGGTGATCTGGTTCCTCTATCAGATTTTGGCAGTCAGGGTGCTCCGATTCACTATAAAGCCTGGGTATGCACCAATCCCGAGTGCGGTTTTAATATAAAAATACGTAATGGCGATGTTTATATTAATGAGCCTATAATCAATGGCTCATCACACGTAGCACGCGGACGGTAACATAAATTCAGTATTAAATGGAGTAGAGTCTGAAGTTATCTACTCAATTTATCCGCATAAAGAGAAAAGGTCTGGACTTTTTGTTCCCGCAAATTTGTTCCGGGTGCGGGAGGCCGGGTAGTTTTCTCTGTGATAACTGCCGGAAATCTTTAAAATATATTTCTGCTCCTGTATGTGTACGGTGTGGACGACCACTTGGTGCGGGGAGTTATTGTTCCGGTTGTGTACGTTGGCCAATGCAGATTGACGGGATTCGCTCAGTATTTGAATTTGAAGGCGTTATCCAAAAGTTAATTTATGATTTTAAATATCATTATGTGCGGGCATTAGCTCCCTTTCTTACCCGGTTTCTCGCGAACTATCTGAAAAATCATGAACTGGATATGGATGTGCTGGTACCGGTGCCGTTACATGAGCATCGGTTACGGGAGAGAGGTTATAACCAATCTGCTCTTCTGGCAAATGAGTTATCTCGTATTACCACAATACCCGTTATTGAAGGAGTATTAATACGTACTGTGGATACTCCACCGCAGGCCAGAACGGCTAATATCAATATACGCCGAAAAAATGTAGCCCGGGCTTTCTCCTGTAATAGTAAAGAACTTAAGGATAAACAGATTCTCTTAATTGATGACGTTTGTACTACCGGAGCCACTCTTAATGCCTGTGCCATTGCTTTGAAAAAAGCTGGAGCGGCATCAGTTTGGGGATTGACTATTGCCAGAGAGCTATAATAATTCATAAGATATGATAATTGGTGTCTGATTTTTTACCAGAGCATGAAAGTAAATCATTTACATAACTGGCAAATAACACCGAAGCAGGCGCGTACAGTACAGAATGAATTATCAGGTATGGTATCACGAAATGGTAATGTAGAAGCACCGCATCTGATAGCCGGAGTAGATATATCCTGTTCGCGGTTTCGAAATACTGCTCGTGCTGCTGTTGTATTACTGGATTATCCCGCGTTGAATCCGGTTGATTTTGCTATTTCAGAAAAGCCGATAGGATTTCCTTATATCCCCGGGCTTTTGTCGTTTCGGGAAGCCCCGCTTATTCTTGATGCGTGTGAAAAATTACATCTTACACCGGATATTCTTCTGGTAGATGGGCAGGGTATTGCTCATCCTTTACGAATTGGCTTAGCATCACATCTTGGTCTCTTCTTAAATATACCAACTATCGGCTGTGCCAAGTCACGTCTTTGTGGTGAACATGAGGTGGTGCCTGATGAAACTGGTACTTATGTTGAATTAAAGGATAAAGAAGAAGTTATTGGAGCAGTATTACGTACTAAAATACATACGAAACCAATATATGTTTCTATCGGGCATTTGATTAATTTAACGAGTGCCGTTAATCTAGTGGTAGCATGTTGCCGTGGTTACAGGCTGCCTGAGCCTACAAGATTGGCTCATCAAGTGGCAGGGGGCAGAGTAAATTTATAAAAATAGTTTATTAACTATATAAGGAGAATTGTTATATGGCTGGAGAAAAAGAGACCTTAGACAACTTACGTTCGGAAATTTCTAATAATATGGTGCATCTTTGACATCCCTGGAAAAGAACAAGAAATAGTTAAGCTGGAAGAAGCAGCCGGTCAAGCTGATTTCTGGAATGACCAGAGAAAAGCTCAGGATGATATGCGGAGACTTTCCGAGCTTAAAAACGATGTAAAAATATGGCGTGACCTGGAAAAAGAAGTTTCCGATTTGCTGGTACTCCTGGAACTTGCTCATGAAGAGAGTGATTCTTCTGTAATAGATGAGATACATCATAATGCGGAGGGCTTGCATTCCCGGTTAGAAAAACTGGAGTTTAATTTGGCCCTCAGTGGTGAATACGATCGCAAAGGAGCAATTTTGGCTATCCATGCCGGTGCCGGAGGTACGGAATCACAGGACTGGGCGGAAATGCTTCTCAGAATGTATCTGCGCTGGGCAGAACGTACCAAACGTAAAGCGGAGGTACTTGATATCTCTCCCGGTGAGGAAGCAGGAATCAAAACTGCCATACTGGAAATACAGGGAGAGTACGGATATGGTTATCTTAAGGGAGAATATGGTGTACATCGGCTAGTGAGGCTTTCGCCTTTTGATGCCGACCATGCCCGGCATACTTCCTTTGCTCTGGTAGAAGTACTCCCGGAGGCGGAAGATGATACCGATATTGTTATCACTCCGGACGATGTTAAAGTAGAAACATACCGCTCCAGCGGTGCGGGGGGACAGAATGTGCAAAAAACATCTACCGCTGTACGTATTACTCACCTTCCCACAGGTATAGTATCCACTTGCCAGACAGAACGTTCTCAATATCAAAATAAAGAGTTTGCATTTAAAATCTTGAAAGCGCGCCTTATGGAAATAGAACTAAAGAAAAAGGCGGACGAGAGGGCGAAAATTAAGGGAGCACGTGTTGATGCTGCGTGGGGCAACCAGATTCGCAGTTATGTATTGCATCCCTATCGTATGGTAAAGGATCATCGTACTGATTTTCAGGTAGAAAATCCTACCGAAGTACTGGATGGTAACCTGGATGAATTTATTAAGGCATACCTGAAGCTAAAAATCGGTAAACAATAATGAGGTTGGTTTAATGCTGAAAGATACGGTTGACAGTGGTAATAAGAAATCTTTTACTGTTCATGACTTACCTCTGGCAGAACGGCCGCGGGAGAGGATGCTTAAATTTGGTGCCTCTGCACTGAGTGTTCAAGAAATACTGGCGTTGATACTGGGACGCGGCATCAAAGGCGAATCGGTAATGGTTACCGCGCAGAATTTACTGGGCGAGTTTAAAACTATAGATAAGATTGCTGCTGCATCTGTGGCCGAGTTATCCCGTGTAAGAGGAATCGGAATTGCCAAAGCAACACAGCTTAAGGCTGCTTTTGAATTAAGCAGGCGTCTTGATGCTACGGATGACCTCTATGCCGGGGCTAACATCAAGAATCCCGGACCTGCAATAAAGAGTCCTGAAGATATGGTGAGATATGTCGGGGAAGAACTTAAAGGGAAGCTTAAAGAGCATTTTCAAATAATTTTGCTTAATACGCGCAATCAGATTATCGGTAAAGAAGAAATATCAGTGGGCAGTCTGAATACCAGCATTGTTCATCCGCGAGAAGTATTCAAAGCGGCTATTACTGCCAGTGCCGCCGCGATTATTCTGGTGCATAACCACCCTTCCGGTGACCCGCAGCCTTCGGAAGATGACATAAAGTTGACAAAACGATTATCTGAATCAGGTTCGATTATGGGTATTGATGTTCTCGACCATATTATTATCTGTAATAATAAATATCTCAGCCTGAAAAGCAGGGGTTTACTTTAGCCTGTTTGGTGATATGAAAAGTATTTTATCATTACGAGAGAAGAGCCCGGAGCAATCGTTTTTCTGTCATTATGAGTCCTGATACAATCAGGGCGTGATAATCCGGGGTGGGGCTATACTCGTTTGATAACCAGGAATTATGGAGGTTCTCTAGTCGGTAATAAACGACTGATTATTACTCGTTATTCTTTATCTTTGTAATATACCTGCTAAGGCATAGATGGCAAATGCGGCAATAATTATTCCGGAAATCCGGTTTACGATTTTCAAAGAATTAGTGTTAAATTTTGATTTTAGAATACTGACAACGCTGCTCAGAATAATCCATCAGAGAACTGAGCCGAGAAACACTCCCAGAACCATTATTGTACCTGATGAGAAGTTGCTGTTCTTGCTATCTAAACCTAGACCAGCAAAAATTGCGGCAAATGATAATATAGTCATCGGGTTGGTAATGGTAAGAAAAAAGGTTGTTATATAAAAACTAAGCTAGTTCCCTCTGAAAAAGTCGAGTGTAGATGAGTGTAAGCGAAGTTGATAAAATAGGGGCAAAGGAGGTAGCTCCAATGCTTCGTATAGATAATGGTAGTCAGCACAACCCGTCGTTGTGGGAGACGGTGTTACCACCCCTGAGCTTTTTCAAATGAACGAGGAGTTGACCAAGGTAGACAAGCTGCTTGATGATGAGCGTTTCTGCCATCTTGATTTGGGCGACCGCGTTCCCGATAGCACTATCTTGATCAAGCTGACCCACAAGTATGGTGAGGAGACGGTGCGTTCCCTGAATGAGGCCCTGGTGCTGAAGCTGAAAGAGGGGAAGGTAATCAGGGGCAGGAAGTTGCGTTTCGACACCACGGTAGTGGAATCTGACATTCACCATCCCAACGGATACGGGACTGCTGAATGATGACATCAGGGTGATCACCCGTGTGGTCGGCAAGCTGAAGAAGGCGGTTTCGGGCTCAAGAGGAGCTGTCTACGGGGCAACTCCGGGGTGAATATATGGGGTCGGTCAGGGAATATTCGCCCATAACCTCTGGCAGGTCCTCCCGGATTGGATAAATAGAGAAGCAAAAGGGAGGCTATTATTAGAGAACATGAACAATACGCCCGCCAGCCAGGTCATCAGGCGTTTTTCAGCGTTTTTCAGGGGAAACTACGTAAAATAGACTGGCTTTTTATACGTAACACAGGCGGAAATTTTTTAATGGCGGAGGGAGTGGGATTCGAACCCACGGTACCCTTACGGATACAACGGTTTTCAAGACCGTCTCCTTAGACCACTCGGACACCCCTCCAGACTGAAGATAATAACAAGATAGACTGACTACGTCAATTACCTGTGTCATAGTGTGATGAGAGATTATCCGATTGCAGCGTTCCTGGCGAGACGATTCGGTAAAAAGATACCAGAGTAGACATCAGGAATCATTTTTTTGTGTAATTAAATGATTTTATATGGCAGTAAGCCACTTTATACTAGGAACGTGGGTCACGAGTAATCGGTGCGATTGATTATATGGTCCGATGCCACCTCTTTTGTTGAGGTTGGCGGTTTGGCCCTGAGAAAGCCGGATTGGGCGCGCCGATTTCCTTATAAAGTGTACTAGCCACGACTTCATCTGACACTTGAGACCTCTCTGACAGTACTATCTGTCGGTTGTAATCTATCCAGTATCTTCTCATCCGCCAGGTGCTTGTTCTCCACAAACGTCTGATGAAGGCAGCCGAGTATTTCCTCATAATAGAAGATATAGAGTAAGTCTTTATCGATAATGCTCAGTTCAGTTAATAATGCAATTCTGTAAAAGAACTTCACCGGTTGATAATATGCATTTAGCGCGTTAGAAACCCTGTACCACTCATTTTCGTCCATCTCTGGAGGTAAGTCCTTGTATTCTAATACTATAAGGCGCTTAGAGAGATACTCCTGTTTGTATTTTTCTATATCCGGAGCAAGACTCTTGAGAAATACAACTTGTTCCAGACGATTTTCTTGTGCATGTTTCATTTTTTCTGCCTAATATTGAGTTTTAATCTCTTCTTGTTATATTTCTCGTATTAAAAATTACAACGCAACCGTTATTTTTAATTATCCTCTTTTTATCTAATGACTGATGTCAATACTCATGGAGGTCAGCGTACTAACGAGCATATCCAGGTGACTCCAGGATTGTTCCATATCACGGGAAAGCTGTTCCATGCGGGGCAGATCCTGAGTGAAGAGAGATAAGGCGTCATTGATATCACGCTGTAATGTGAGCAGGTTTAAGCCCTCCCGGAACAGTATCGCTGAACTTTCAATAATGCTGAGAAAACTATCAATGCGCTGCTGCACGACCAGTGTTTCATCTTTGATTTGCTGTTCGGTGTTATAGAACTCATTCCACAACTGCAGCTGCATATCAATATATTTAATCGCCTGGGTCAAAGCCGCCTGCCTTGTTCTCATAATTTCCGGATCGGGATCATGAAATGTCTTCAGGGCGGTAGCGTACTCATTACGCTGGTTATTCAAGCGTGCTGTTTCCGTTGCTACTTTTTTCTGGAGCTCTTCAATCGCGGTAATTTTTTTCAACAAGGTTTTCCTGATTTCCTCTTTTTCCTCTGCAAGAGTTTCATAAGAAATAGTCACTTTCTCCAGTTCTTTGATAACAGAATTCAGTTGTTTTTGTTTATCTGTTTCCTGACTCATGGCGATGTTGTTTTTCAGAGTATTGACCAGGTCAATATTGTTCTGGATTTCTTCAAAGACATGGTTGTCTTGTTCTTTCACATCTTCCACGATATCCTGGGTTTTTGTGGCAAGGGCCTGCGGCATAACCTGCGCTGTAGCAGTACAACCGGTTATGAAAATAACTGACACCGCTAAGATGCTGATGATTGTGATCATTCTTTTCATCATACCCATACCTCCGATACTTTTTACGGTATCAGGCTAGCACACGTCTTTGACAGGGGTATGTCAAAATAAAGTGATAAATTAGTTTAGAATATAATGAGTGCAATTAATTCTATTACTGAGATATAATGAAATAATCTCCCACAGACCTGTACTGGATACAAATGCAGCAGAAAAGAGGGAATAATGCCGATTTATTCACATACTCAGCTCAGTACCTACGAAGCCTGTCCCTTGATGTATAAACTGCAGTACCGTGACCGGGTAGAAGTAGAGATGGAGACTGAGGGGGTAGAGGCATTTGTGGGGACAACGGTACACAGCGTGCTGCAAAAATGCTATGACGATATCCGCCTGTGCAAGGTAACTAGCCTGGAGGAGATGTTATCTTATTTTGACAGCGTCTGGCAGAAGAACTGGCACGACCAGATTATTATTAATAAAAAAGGTTTTACCCCGGAACACTATTATAACCATGGTAAGAAGATGCTGGAAGACTTCTACCGGCAGCATGCCCCTTTTAATAGCGATAATACCGTACAAACGGAAATGCAGTTTTCCTTTGCTATAGGAAAACAGGGAAAATATCAATTACAGGGATATATTGACCGCCTTGCCATCACATCCGACGGCACCTTCTGGATACACGACTATAAAACATCCGGTTCCCTGCCCGATCAGAAATACCTGGATAATGACCGCCAGCTGGGTCTCTACAATATTGGCATTCAAAAAAAGTGGCCTGATGTGAAAAATATCAAGCTGGTCTGGCATTACCTTGCTTTTGGTAAGGACCTTACTTCCTCCCGCTCACCGCAAGAAATTACCCGGCTGGAAAAAGAGGTTACTGCTCTCATTGATGAGATTGAGGCAGCAGAGGAATTTCCCGCCCGGGAATCTTATCTTTGTGGATGGTGTGATTATCATAATTACTGCCCTCTGAAAAAGCATATCGTCATGGTGGAAGCGCTGCCGGTGAATGAGTATCGTGAGGAACCAGGAGTAGTCCTGGTAAATAAATATGCGGAATTAAAGAAGCAAGAAAAAGAGCTTGGTGCAGAAATAGAGAAAGTGAAGGATGCGCTTCTGGAATATGCGTGTAACAATGATATGCAGGTAATACAGGGGAATAATCATCAGGTTAAAGTAACCACCCACCAGAAGTGGAAATTTCCCGGGAAAAACGATGAGGGGCGCGAGGAATTAGAAGAAATAGTATTAGAAGCGGGTAAATGGGAGGAGGTTTCGCAATTAGATACTACAGAGCTGACCCATATTCTGGAAGAAGAACGCTGGGAAAGTGATATTCTGGACAAGATCCGGAAGCATGGCTGGTATGAAGATACCAGCAACGTGCGCCTGGCAAAAGTAAAAGAAATAGAAGAATAACGGACAATTACCTTTTCTTATCGTTTTGATATAAGACAAGCATATCCTTCGCTGTTTGCGCAATAAAATCTCTCAAATCCTGTGGTTCCAATACCTCTACCCGTTCTCCCCAGCCTAATATCCAGGAACTGAGTTCTATTGTATCCATAATTTTAAATGTCGCTATGAGAGAGCCGTCCTTCTGCCGCTCCAGTACCTGAGAGGGGTGCCAGAGTGTTTCCTCGATAATACGGGCAATATTTTTATTAAACTTCAGTTTCACTACTCTGGCTTCTCCTTCCACGATGACACCCCAGGCCGAACCAAAATAGGAATTCGCGTCAAAGGAAGAAGGGATCTCATATTTTTCTTCCAGTATATCCATATCCGTGATGCGCTCTATTTTAAAACTACGGATTTCGCCGGCACGGTGGCAGTATCCGATAACATAACTGGCATGCCCTGCGGCCGCCGGTTCGATGAAATACGGTTCGATTATTCTGGAGACTACTTTGTCGGAAGCAAAAGATTGGTAGCTGATATTAACTTTATTACGGCTAACCCAGGCCGAAGAAAGCTTTGCCAGGACTTCCAGGTAATGGTTGTCCCGCGGTAATTTCTCCATCCAGTCTAGAGTTTTTTGAATTTGCTGCCGCAGCGGCTCTGGCATTACCGTCCCCAGGCGGGTAAAGGCGGCATCAATATAGGGGTCATAGCGGTGGGAATATTGCAGCATGAGCCTCGCCGCCAGGAAAATAGTCAACGCCTCGGGGATACTGAATTGAAGGGGAGGCAGATAATGACTCTTATCTATTCCCCAGCGGGTGCCTTCTTTCTGGAGAGGAACCCTCAACCCGACATCAAGAGTGTCCATATCACGGTAGATTGTTTTTACATTAACATCAAACCTGGTGGCCAGTTCTCGTGCATTGTAACGAAAGGGCCTGTTGTAAAGAAGGATCCAGATGTGAATTATCCGCTCCATTTTTTGCAGCTGCTCATACATAAGGTTCCCTCCGGAAAGGTTATTTCTAAAATTATAGCACTATTACCGTGCTAACGGAGAATGTCTTTGATAGTGGAATTTTTTGACATCACGTTGTCACGGAAGTGTGTTAGGTTTGTGTTTGGCTGAATATAGAAATGGAGGGGAAAATTGGAGCAAGAAGAGGAAATCATCGAAACCTTTGTCAATGCAGAAGAGTCTCTTTCGGAGGCAACGGAAGAATTCTTTACCCGGCACCACGATAAACTGGAAGAAAAAAATAAGGAGACTATTGAAAATTTTATAGGGAATGGCCCTACCAGTGTTTCAGTATATATGGTTCCCTGTTACTATGGTGAGTTGTTGACCTGGGCACTGCAGAAATATATCGCCAGAGAGAACTGGGAAATCCGGCAGACGCTAGGATACCAGCGCTCTGAGCCCATTTATATCGATGTCAGCACTGAATTCGGCCGGACCATTAATCTCTTGCGGGATGGGCAGTTATTATTACAAAAAGGGGAATTACGCTGTATTGTTACTCTTAATGTTAATCTCACCTGGCGCAATATCCTCCATATTAAAGGATTGAGGGATAATAAAAATGTTCTGGATCAATTTATTGCCGGTATTCAGAAAATAGTGGATGAAGAAAATTTTTATCGCGGTAAAAAACTGATCTATGACTCCCGCATTTTCTTTTTGCAGCCGTGTCAGAAATCCTGGGATGATGTTATTCTTGATGAGGCAATAAAAGAGCGTATAAAAGACAATACCATCGGATTCTTGCGTCGTAAGAAAGAGTGGCAGGAATATGGAATCCCGTTAAAGCGAGGTATTATTCTGGCAGGAGAACCGGGAACAGGGAAAACCGCCATCTGTAAGGCTTTGCTTAATGATGCACCGGAAATTACCACGATTACGGCCAGTACCATGTTATTAGAATCAGGAGAGTATATCAGCGACCTTTATGACCTGGCGCAGAGTCTTGCACCCTGCATGGTTTTTATTGAAGACCTCGATTTTATCGGGCAGAACCGGGATAAGCTGGGTTATGCCGGGGGAGTTGCTTTACGGACACTGCTGGCGGTGCTGGACGGACTGGAGGAGCGGACGGAAATTGTTACTATTGCCACCACCAACTGTGTCGATATGCTGGATCGTGCTTTATCTCAGCGGCCGTCACGTTTTGACCGTATCATCAAGCTGCCTTTGCCCACAGATAAGGAACGACAGGCCCTGGTGGAAAAACTCTGTCAGAAAATACCGGTGGACTCTGCCATACAGGCTCAGGTAGCCCGTATTACCAATGGTTGCACCCCGGCACAATTACAGGAAATAATATTCAGTCTTGTTATTGAACATCCGGCAATGTCCAGTCCTGATACGCACAAAGATACAGATGATGCCATAAAAGAGATTATTACTATGGTGAATGGGAAGTCATCTCATTCTATCGGATTTAATATCGCCGGTCATAACTATAATACCGGGAAATCAAGTTAGAGATAGAGGAAGGTAAAGATATATGTCCCGATTACATATAGTTAAATTAACTTGTCCCCATTGTCAGGCAGAGAATAAGTCGGCGGTCTGGGATAGCATTAATGCTCAGCTTAATCCGCAGGCGAAGGAACAGTTGCTGGAAGGTAAAATCAATATACTAACCTGTTCCCGGTGCGGTGTATCCTCACCGATAGATGCTCCTCTGCTCTATCATGATATGGAGAAAGAGTTCGGGGTGGAGTATTACCCTTTTAAGAGCATTAACGATGACAATTTTCTTGCCGGCTTTAATGCTGATGGCTCGCTCAAACCGGACGATAAGCTGCCGATAGATGTCAAACAGCATTATTTATTCCAGCCTCACTATGTCTTCAGCATGGACGAACTCGTTCGTTATATTTTGTTCCGCGATAAATTAGCAGAATAAGGTGTTGGAATTCATTTCCCTTGCAGGGTAAAATAATAAAAACCGAAGGAAAATAGATATGAAAACTTTCAAGGACGTCTATCTTGATATAGAAACAACGGGGCTATCATGGGAGAAAAGTGCTATTACCGTAGTAGGGTGTTATCTGGTCTCTCGCGGCCGGGTACAGCTCGTCCAGCTTGTGGGGAAAGATGTTACCCGGCACAATTTGATTGAGGCCCTCGGTGATGTCGGGCATCTTTACACCTATAACGGTTCACGCTTCGATCTTCCTTTTATTCATAATGCTATTGGTATCGATCTGGAGGAAATAACCGAGCATCACGACCTGATGTATCACTGCTGGCAATGCAACTTGTGGGGTGGTTTTAAGGCGGTGGAGCGCCAGCTCGGCATTCCGCGCAGGTTAACTGATATCAGCGGCTGGGATGCCGTCAGGTTATGGGAGCAATATCAACAGGGGGATGACGTCGCCCTGCAAACACTACTGGAATATAACAAAGAAGATGTGGTAAATCTCAAGATATTACGAGACCGTCTGGCGGAACTCTGGTAGCACTATGCGGTAATTCGGGAGGATAACGTGGCACGCATGATTCCGGCAACACTGAATAAAGGAACGCGGAGTAACGCCGAATCTTTGTTATTTCCCCTCCTGCGGGAACGTTTAAGCAGTAATTATACCGTAATGCACTCGTTTTTTACTCAAATAATTAATTACCAAATATTATTTTTAAAACCGATAAATGTTAAAGGGAAATACCATGATTAATGATGATTTAGACAAGCTGTATAAATACTATTACAAAAATGAATGTAGCAATATTATTCGCTGTGGCGTAATTGATGAATCTATCTATTCTAGCGTCAAACCTAAAATTTTATTTATTCTTAAAGAAGCAAACTCTCCAGAAGGAGGTAATTGGTCAATTCCACATGAATTAAATAAGACCATATCCGATTATTATTCAATAGGCATATCTTTACTTGCAAGCTTTATGATTAGCTGGAGACTAGTGGGTGTTTGGGCTTATTCAATTATTTATGGCTTTAATACCTATTCTTTATTGAAAGATGATAAATATGTTGCAAAAGGTTTGCAAGCGGTTGCGATGACAAACCTAAAAAAGACTGGCGGTAATGCAGGGTCTAGTTGGTCTAAAATAAGTCGACATGCTTCATCGGATTTTAACCTGTGGAAACAAGAGATAGGCATAATTAACCCCGACTTAATAATCTGTGGACATACTTATGATTTAGTTCAGACAAATCTTGGCTTGCCTAAATGCGAATTAGTAAGCATAGCTGGTAAACCATACTATTACTCGGTTCATGACAATAATGGGAAACAAATACCCATAATCGACTTCTGGCATCCTAATATTAAAAATTCAACAACTTATTGTATTTCATCACGACAAGATACTCTGGACCACTTGCAGAAAATAACCTGTGAATTGAAGCTAAAGAAGCTACTCTAAGCTGGGCCGCGTAATCGAACAGCATTTTAGTTTAATACAAAGAAAATAGGATGAAGAACATACTTTTTGTCTGTACTGGCAATACCTGCCGCTCGTCAATGGCGAAGGTAATCTTAGAGCGGAAACGGAAGAAAAGGGCGATAACTACATCAACTACCATACCTATATGAAATTCAAAGGGTGCGAGTCTGATGTTGTCATACTGATTGATGTAGATAAAAACGACCCGCGCTGGAAAGCGCATGAGGCGTATTACACAGCTATCAGCCGGGCAAGACACTTATTGTACATCCTCTATGCCCAAGAAAGAAATAACTTATGATAAGAGATTTAAAAAAGGGTAATATCCATTTACCCTGGGACCAGGATAAATATGTTTATACCTATCGGTTTGCTGCTGAATGGCATAAAGGGAAATATGTTCCTGGCACAGATAATTTACCATATATCATGCATGTCAGCTTTGTCAGTATCGAAGTAATTTCGGCTTTGCAAGTAGAACCTGGGCATGATAGCGATTTCGCGATACAGTGTGCGCTATTGCATGATGTTCTTGAGGATACTAATGTCACATTGGATGAGATAAAATCCAGGTTTGGCGAGAAGATTGCATCTGGAGTATTTGCTTTAAGTAAAAATCCTGATCTATCTAATTCACTGCAGATGGCAGATTGTTTAAAAAAAATTCAACAGCAACCTCATGAAGTCTGGATGGTAAAACTGGCAGATCGGATTACTAATCTGCAGCCTCCGCCTCGTGATTGGAGTAATGTGAAAAGAATACACTATCAGAGAGAAGCGATGGAGATTTATAAAACGTTGGGTTCCGCCAGCAAATTTTTAGCATCAAGACTTTCTGAAAAGATAAAAACGTACGAACAGTATTTTATTTCTCCAGAAGGGATACAGCATAATTCTATAATATAGAAATCTTATAAAGAGTAATATCAAATCTTAGTTTTTAAATGTAGAGACTTTACTATGGGATACCGACCACTATTACCAGAAGCGTTATTGGTTAGCTAAACAAGGCAAATATTGATATCACTACGGAGGCAGGTTACCTTGCCTAACGAGCATCATAAAGAATATCAATTATAGTAGCGTGTTTCCAAAAATATCTTATGCGAGAATATGACTAATTGTGTCTTCCAAATGGGCGCTCCAAAATGGGGACAGCTTGCGACAAGGCGGGAGCAAGTAGTAGTATGTACGTAAATATTTTTCTAATCAAAATTACTTCTTTTAGTATGGTCGATGTACGACCCTATTCCAATTAACATTTTTTGTGGCTGACTGATAGGAACATTTAAAGGAATAGCGTTCATATCTGGTTATTGGGAGTCAGCATCGTGAAATTGATTAAGAACACTGGTAGTGACCGCGTAATCGACGAATTACGTCAAGTTTTGGCATCAAAGTCTTCGCTTGACTTAGCTTCTCCCTCCTTTTCATTGTTTGCATTTGCTGAATTACGTGATTTTTTAGAAAAACTAGAGGGCTGTCGTATTGTACTTCCAATACTCAAAGATAGTGAACTCGGATTAACCGGCTCGGATGTAGACCGCGTCTTTCGAAATAATCTTCAACTTCGCTGGCTCGCTAATGAGTGTGCCGACTGGATTAAAAAGAAGGTTGATTTGCGCTTTGCGACATCGATGTTACCACAGTCAATCCTTATCGCTGGTAAACAGGGGCAAGATACAAAACGTGTCATCACGGGGAATTGTCCATTCACAACGGAAGGTTTGGGTATTACTCCTGGTAATCAATTCAGTCTTATACAGTGTTCCGAAAAAACAGAGGAATCTACCCTTCTTGGGGCATGGTTTACTAACCTCTGGAACGCACTCTCTGATTCAAAGGAGAGCAAACATGCGTTTCTTTCTCGTCTAAAGGATATTGCTGATACAAAGGCTCCGTCTCTTGTGTATTATTTGATACTTTTTCAAATTTTCAAAGATATCGGTGATCAATTAGATGAAGAACGTATCGTAAAATCCGCTACCGGTATACGTAACACCGTTGTTTGGAAAAAATTATTCAAATTCCAGAGGGACGGCGTTATCGGCGCTATTGATAAGTTGGAACGTCTAGGTGGGTGTATTATCGCTGATAGCGTAGGACTTGGTAAAACATTTGAGGCTCTTGCCATTATTAAATATTATGAACTTCGTAATGATCGAGTCCTGGTCTTAGTGCCTAAGCGACTTCGGGACAATTGGACGCTATACAAAACAAATGACCGTCGTAACTTCCTCGCTTCGGACCGTTTCAATTATGATGTACTTAATCACACCGATCTTTCACGTGATGGAGGCACCTCTGGTGATATAGACCTTGCCCATGTTAATTGGGGCAATTATGATCTCGTAGTAATCGACGAGTCTCATAACTTCCGTAATAAATCCACCCATAACGATCGTGAGACTCGTTATGATAGACTTATGCGTCGAATCATCAAAGAAGGTGTTAAAACTCGCGTGCTCATGCTTTCTGCTACGCCTGTCAATAACCGTCTCGCCGATTTAAAAAACCAAATAGCCTTTGTTACGGAATCGGATGATTTAGCTTTAATTAATCATGGTATTCCCAGTATTGAAACTACGGTTAGCCGAGCGCAGCAACAATTTAATCGTTGGTTAGCTCTGGAAGAGAGCCAACGGCGTCCATCCAGGCTAATTGATATGCTCGGATTCGACTACTTTAAGCTGCTCGATCTTTTAACTATCGCTCGTTCTCGCAAACACATTGAAAAATACTATGGCACAGATGAAACCGGACGTTTCCCAGAAAGGCTCAAACCTATCAATATTAAACCTGATGTTGATAGCTCTGGTGAATTTCGTTCAATCCGTGAAATCAACGATGAGATTCGTCGACTTACCCTGGCAGCTTATGCTCCATTACGATACGTTCTTCCTCATAAGCAGGCAGCGTATGATGCCAAATATAGCACTAAGATTCGGGGAGGTGAAAGTTACTTTCGCCAGGTTGACCGTGAGGAAAGTCTAATTCATTTGTTGCGAGTAAACGTCCTGAAGCGAATGGAAAGTTCAGTAAACTCATTCGCTTTAACAATTACTCGTCAACTCGCTGACGTAAAAGCTATGCTGGGTAAAATTGAAGGCAAAACGAAGGATTTAGAAGAGATTGACATCGATGACGTTGATATAGATGACCCAGCTTTTGAAAGTTTGCTGGTTGGGCGTAAGGTTAAGGTCTTGCTGCAAGATGTTGATTTAATACGCTGGCGGCAGGACTTAATCGAAGATAGAAACCGGCTTGCCACTCTGCTTTCGGCGGCGCAGCAGGTGGATGCTGTACGTGATGCGAAACTTAACGCTCTTCGGGATACGATTGAGAGAAAGTGCCGCCAGCCTTTTAATGCAGGTAACAAGAAGGTTATCGTTTTCACCGCATTTGCAGACACTGCCCAATATCTTTATAAAGAACTTTCAAGATGGGCGCTAAATGAACTTGGATTACATTCAGCCCTCGTCACAGGAGCAGGGCACAACCAAACCACATTACCCAAGCTCCATAAGGATTTCACCTCTATAATTACCTCATTTTCTCCCGGTTCTAAGGAACGTCCTGCGGATTTAACTGATGAAGGTGAAATTGATTTGCTTATCGCTACTGATTGTATTAGCGAGGGACAGAACTTGCAGGACTGCGACACCGTCATAAATTATGATATTCACTGGAATCCTGTACGCATCATTCAGCGGTTTGGGCGTATCGATCGCATCGGATCGACCAACAAATGTATACAACTCATCAATTTCTGGCCTAATATGGAGCTGGAAGAATATATCAACCTGGAGCAACGTGTCAGCGGCCGCATGGTGTTGCTCGATATATCAGCAACGGGAGAGGAAAATATCATCGAGTACCAATCGGGCAATCAGATGAACGATCTGGAATACCGGCGCAAACAACTACTTAAACTTCAGGATGCTGTCATTGACCTCGAGGATTTGAGCAGCGGGGTCTCTATTACCGACCTGACCCTGAACGATTTCCGTATTGATTTGTCTGATTTCCTCAGGGATAATCCTGGTAAATTGGACAACTTTCCTCCGGGGACCATGGCTGTTACTACCGTACAAAATGGCGATGAATCCGTCATCCCGCCAGGTATTATTTTTTGCCTGCGAGCTGAAGGTGAATCCGCTTTAAAAAATATCGAACCAGGCTATCCCCTTGCTCCCTATTACATCGTGCACGTAGGAGAAGACGGCACAATCTTCTTGCCGTTTACCCAGGCAAAACAGGTTCTCGATAGTCTCAAACGGTTATGTATCGGGCGTGACCTACCCGATGCTAGCGCGTGCGCATACTACGATAAGCTAACTAAGAATGGTCAGGATATGAAAACAGCGCAAGAATTGCTTAAGAAAGCCGTTGCATCTATTGTCGGAAACAAGGAGGAGCGTGCTATCGCCAGCCTGTTTACTCCCGGCGGTACCCATGCACTGAAAGGTGAGTTTCATGGTATTAATGACTTTGAAGTAGTAGCGTTTCTTGTTGTTTTACCGGAGGTCCCGAGTAAATGAGCATGGAGAAAGTTATCGAAGCTCTCTCACCACCACCAGATGCCGGCATAAACCAGCGGATACCGAAAAAACTGCTTTTAGAACAAAACATTCCTACTACAGCTGACAAACATCAGATTCAGGATGGTATTGAGGAGATGATCTGGGTTGCCGCTCTTAAACCTACCAATATTGGTGTGCCGATCTTCAAAGACAAACTACGAGAATATCTTGAGATTGCCGTTATCACAATTAGTTTACGTGCTTCTGCCAGGCCAACTCGCATCATTGAACTAATTCACAGGGCGATTCCTTACCCTGTTGTATTAATCACCAGTGTCGGCGAATCTGGTTGTTTATCTTTAGCACACAAACGCTGGTCACAGGGAGAGACAGGGAAAGTAGTCATCGAAGACATACGCCGTACTCATGATTTTATTCCGGAAGCGCTCAACCCGGAAGAAGCATCGTTCATTGCCAGTCTAAAAATATCCGATTTACCCAATCAAGATTTATATGCGCTTTATCAAGGTTTGATTGACTGCATAGCTGCATTGGGAGCTGCAAAGATCTCTGGAAAATTTGCTCTGCCTGGTTCTAAAGACCAAGCACATTCATTAAGCGCTAATCTTGATGAACACGCTCGGATTCAGCGTGAAATTATCATGTTACGTGCTAAAGCAGAGAAGGAAAAACAGGTTAATCGCCGGGTTGAATTGAATCTTGAGATCAAACGATTAGAAGAAGAACTGGCCACGATAAAAACTAAACTCTAAAGGATGATGGATATGGAAAAGTTCACTGATAAAGACCCGGAAACAAAATCACCTGATATTGTTGCAGAAAACATCGAACAGCTTAAAGAAATATTCCCGGAGGCATTTACTGAAGGCAAGATTGACTTTGAAGTGCTTAAGCAGCTACTTGGCGGCGCCGTGGATGAACGGGAAGAAAAATATGGGCTTAACTGGCACGGCAAACGTAACGCCCGCCTGATTGCCCTTACCCCATCCACCGGCACTTTGCGCCCTTGCCCGGAAGAAAGTGTTGACTGGGAAAAGACGCAAAACCTCATGATAGAAGGGGATAACCTGGAAGTTCTCAAGCTCCTTCAGAAGAGCTATGCAAGAAAGGTAAAGCTTATCTACATTGACCCTCCTTATAACACCGGGAATGACTTCGTTTATCCCGATGATTTTCAGGATAACATTAAGAACTACCTGATGCGCACAGGCCAGATGGAGTCGGATGGCCGTAAAAACTCCAGTAACACTGAGGCTTCGGGCCGCTGGCATACCGACTGGCTCAACATGATGTACCCACGGTTGCGGCTGGCAAGAAACTTACTCTCTGATACAGGAGTGATTTGTGTCTCTATAGGAGACGAAGAGCTATATAACCTTAAATTCATTATGAATGAGGTATTTGGGGAAGAAAACTTTCGAAATGCGATCGCTTTGAGGAGATATGATAAGAATCTATCCAGGCAATTTATGGAATTTGGGCTTAACTCTCTCTCTGTAGGTTTTGAGTATGTCTTGGTATATTGTAAGAGTTCTAATGCCACACTGAATCCTATATTCCGCGAGGCCAGCGAAGAACGTCAGGCGTCTGGATATTGGAAGGGATTCTGGAACGCTCCTGACCGACCAACTATGCGATTTAGTTTATTAGGAGTAACTCCCCAGAGTGGCCAATGGAAGTGGAAAGAGGAGACTGCTCTGGAAGCTGTTGCCAACTACCAAGAATTCATAGATCGATATTCAGGTTCAGAAACACTTGAGGCATATTGGGAGCGAACTGGAAAGGTCAAAAAATTCATTAGGCGAAATCCTGCCGGACAAGGTGCCAATAAAGGAGTCGAGCACTGGATTCCTCCAAGTGATGGTATCTTACGATCCAGTAATTGGACCGATTTATTGGCTTCCAGTCCCTTAACCGCCCTTGGCATTCCATTTGATAATCCTAAAAGTATAGAAATGCTACAACTTCTTATTCAATTTACCACTTATGACGGTGATATCATTCTAGATTTCTTTGCTGGGTCAGGTACTACTGGCCATGCCGTAATGAACCAGAACGTGACCGATTCTGGAAATAGACGTTACATCCTCGTACAGCTTCCTGAAATGCTCGACCATGATAATAATGACCAGAAGGTTGTTGCCGATTTCTGCGACAAACTTGGTAAACCTCGCAACATAGCCGAGATTTGCAAAGAACGTCTACGCCGCGCCGGGAAAAAGATAAGAGAAGAACATCCTATGTTTACCGGTGATATCGGTTTCCGGGTCTTCAAATTGGATTCCAGTAATATCCGCGCCTGGGAGCCAGACCGTGATAACCTGGCTACAACTTTGGAAGAACATGCTGAACATCTTAAAACAGACCGAACTGAACAGGACATCCTCTTTGAGCTCCTTCTCAAGCTGGGGCCGGACCTCACCGTACCTATCGAGGAAAAATCTATTACTGGAAAAACCGTCTACAGCATTGGCGCCGGCACTCTACTTGTGTGCCTAGCCACCGAGATATCTGAGCAGGAGGTCGAGGCATTAGCGCTTGGAATAGTTGAATGGTATGAAGAACTCAAACCGGCAGGAGAAACTCAGGTCGTCTTCCGTGATAGCGCCTTTGCTGATGATGTCGCCAAAACAAACCTCACCGCCATTCTCCAGCAATACGGTCTGGAAAACGTGAGGAGTATCTAAGTCATGACCATGAAGATTCAGTTTGAAAATCCATATACAGATGAACGTACCAGTTTTCAAAAGGACGCTATCGAGGCGGTATGCGATCTTTTCCGCGGCCAAGAAATTTGCCGTACAGAATTCACGGTGACCCGGGATGTTCTTTCGCCACAGCTCGCTATGGCGTTTGCTCAGAATGACTTGGGTATCGGTAATCGGTTGCAGTTGTTGGATGATGAAATATTAGGCAACCTCGGAGATATCCAGCTCCGCAATGGCCTTGCACCTTCTAGTACACTAGCCTCTGGTGATTTTACCGTGGAAATGGAGACAGGTACAGGGAAAACTTACGTGTATCTGCGTACCATATTCGAGCTTAACCGCAGATATGGCTTTACCAAGTTCGTGATTGTCGTCCCCTCGGTAGCTATTAAAGAAGGGGTTTATAAGACACTGCAGATGACGGAAGAGCATTTCCGTAGCCTTTATACCAATACTCCTTATGAATATTTCCTTTATGATTCCAGCAAACTTGGGCAGGTGCGTAACTTTGCCACCAGTCCTAATATACAGATAATGGTGGTGACCGTTGGCGCTATCAACAAAAAAGACGTAAATAACCTGTATAAGGATAGTGAAAAAACCGGCGGAGAAAAACCTATTGATCTTATCAGAGCTACCCGTCCGGTACTTATCGTGGATGAACCGCAAAGCGTCGACGGTGGTTTGGAAGGGCGCGGCAAGGAAGCTTTAGGCGCCATGAATCCGCTTTGTACCCTGCGTTACTCTGCTACTCACGTTGATAAACATCATATGGTTTATCGTCTTGATGCCGTAGATGCTTATGAGCGGAAATTGGTTAAACAAATCGAAGTCGCTTCTCTTCAAGTGGAAGGAGGCTATAACAAGGGATATGTTAAATTACTTTCCACCAGTAACAAGCACGGAGTATTCACTGCCAAGGTTGAAATTGACGTACAGCAAATGATGGGAGTCTGCCGGATGCCGGTTACCGTCAAGCCGGGTGATGACCTTCAGCAGGTTTCTGGGAATCGTGAAGTCTACGCGGACTGCCTGGTGCAAAGTATCGGATGTAAGACGGGAGAGGAATTTCTTGAACTGAGCAATATGGAGAAGCCGTTACATCCTGGCGAAGCTATCGGTGATGTTGCTAGCGATGAAATCAAACGGTTAATGATTCGCCGTACCATCGAAGAACATCTGGATAAAGAACTACGTCTGCGGCCGCGGGGTATAAAAGTCTTGTCCCTGTTCTTTATCGATAGAGTTGAATATTACCGCAGTTACAATGAACAAGGTGAAGCGGTGAAAGGTAAATATGCCCTCATGTTCGAGGAAGAATACCGCAAATCTGCCGCCAATCCGAAATACCATACCCTCTTCCATGAAGTAGATTTGAAATCTGATGCTACTGAAGTCCATGATGGTTATTTTTCTATTGATAAAAAAGGCGCTTGGACTGATACCGCCGAAAATAACCAGAGTAACCGCGAAAATGCTGAACGTGCTTATAACCTTATCATGAAGGAAAAAGAGAAGCTGCTGAGCCTTGAGACTAAGCTCAAATTCATCTTCTCACATTCCGCCTTGCGTGAAGGTTGGGACAACCCGAATGTCTTCCAGATTTGCGCCATACGTGACATCGGCACCGAGCGAGAACGCCGTCAAACCATCGGGCGCGGATTACGGCTATGTGTTAACCAGTTGGGAGAACGCTTACGTGGTTTCGATATTAATACTCTCACCGTTATCGCTACCGAAGGGTATGAGCAATTCGCCGAAAACCTCCAAAAGGAGATTGAGCAGGATACCGGCATACGGTTTGGTATCGTGGAAAAACATCAATTCGCTGTTATTCCGGTAAAAGACGAACAAGGCGGAACAACGGCTTTAGGAATAACTCAATCTGAAGCTATTTGGACATACTTGAAAGAAGCCGGATACGTTGATGCCAGAGGGAAAGTCCAGGATGCTTTACGCACCGTCCTTAAAGAAGACACTTTACAGCTTCCCAAAGAGTTCGAACATCAACTACCAGAAGTAAAAAGTATTCTTAAAAAACTTGCCGGCAAATTAGATATTAAAAATGCCGATGAACGTATCCTCATCAAGACTCGGCAAGCAATACTCCATAGCGAAGAATTTCAGGCTCTTTGGGACCGTATTAAGCACAAGACGACCTATCGCGTTCAATTTGATAACGAAAAGTTAATAATTCAATGTATAAAGGCTATCAGAGATTGTCCGCCTATCACCAAAACTCGTGTGCAAATAAGAAAAGCAGACTTGGCTATTGGTCGGGGTGGAGTATTATCGGAAGAGATTGCTGCCGCGGCCCCGATTACTATTGAAGAGACTGATATTGAATTGCCTGATCTGTTGACAGACTTACAGGATAAAACGCATCTTACTCGTCGTAGTTTGGTACGTATTTTAACTGGTTGTGGACGACTCAATGATTTCAAGCATAATCCCCAGCAATTTATAGAAATAGCTTCTGAATCAATCAACCGCGTTAAACGTCTTGCCTTAGTAGATGGAATAAAATACCAGAGATTAGGTAATGAATATTATTATGCTCAAGAACTTTTCGAACAAGAAGAATTAACTGGATACCTGAAAAATTGTCTTGAAGTTAAAAAATCGGTTTACGAGCATGTTGTTTATGACTCACCTGGGGTTGAACGCACTTTTGCCGAAGACCTTGAGAAGAATGAAGCGGTGAAGGTTTATGCTAAGCTTCCCAGCTGGTTTAAAGTCCCGACGCCGCTTGATAACTACAATCCCGACTGGGCCGTGCTGGTTGAGAAAGATGGAGCGGAACGCCTCTACTTCGTGGTCGAAACCAAGGGCAGCCTTTTTACTGAGGACTTGCGTGATAAGGAAAGCGCAAAAATCGAATGCGGCAAGGTGCATTTTCAATCTTTGGCAGTCGGCGAAAAACCAGCCGAATATGTTGTAGCTCGAACGGTTGATGATTTGATGTCCAGATGTTAAACCTGGAACACTAATACAAATAGCAGATATTAAGAGGTGTGATTTGACTATTCACTTGTCAGCAAGATTAGCTTGGCACGATAGTGGGTGGAATGGATGTGTCTGCAATGATCCAATAGCTAATGTCTCTTGCGTGGTACATGATCATATTCGTGATTCTCGAATTGATGCCGATGAGATTGAGCACGCAAAACAACCGCTTTGTGAAATTAGTTACCGTCCACCTTGTTCCAGAGATCCGGCCGTCTATTCTAAAAGGGGTTATACAATCACTCATCATGATCCGTTAAACTGGCGCAAGTTACCTTCAACAGATGAGGAAATCCTTCCTTACACTGTTGCTACCAGTCCATACGGTCACATGTTCGCAGATACTGGAGGATGGGAGTATAATCCAGAAATTCAGCATACCCGCCTTAAGAATTTCTTTACTGCCCTTTCTCCGGAACAATCGTTGATTTTTTATTACTTGAAGGATGGACAACCATTCATAGAGACTAGTCAACGGATTATTGCGGGAATAGGCCGAATAGCAAAAATAGGCCCCCAGTTGTTTTTCGGAGGCACTGGTGATAATAAAGGGAATCATTACCCTGTATGGTCACGCTCGATAGTACAAAATTATCCTGCCGAAGGTTTTCGACTACCACTGCAAGAATATGTTCAAAATGGATACGATGCCAGCAACATACTGTGTCTCGTTCCCGATTCATTACAGGAAAATTTTTCATACGTCGCCGAGCATGTTAATGATGACGCTGCAGTTACTATTATTGAGCGGTTGATCTACTCCCTTCGCACGGTTATTTCCGAAGATAAAGTCGTAGGAGGATGGGTACAACATTTAGCCTGGCTTGAAAAAGTATTGAGCGAAGTATGGCATAACCGTGGCCCATACCCTGGTCTTGGATCAGCGCTCTTATATTTAGGATGTCGAAGCGGCCTGACCTTTCATAGAGAGGTTCTTAGATCAGTCATTGATAAGAAAGAGAACCCGTGGGCCTTTGTTGAAGCTATACTCGAAGGAAGAAGGTCAGCAACTTTTCCAGGTCACACTAAAAATCTTCTTGAGGCAAGTGGTAAATGGAGAGGTGAACCAGAGAATCGGCGATCTTTGTTACGGCTGTTTGCCCGCTTTGAGGTTACACCTGATCAAGTCGAGCGCGTTATGCACCCTACAAAACGAAAGGATTCGGGATTACCAGTAGGTGAAGCCGCGATTATCGACAATCCGTATTTACTTTCAGAGCTTGATCTCGGGGATAAAGATTCAACACCCCTTGATTTTGATTCGATCGACCATGGTGTACTACCATCTGTAGAAATAGCCGACGCTTCAATCGAACTTGTGAGGAATGACGATGATAGAAGAGTCAGGGCTCTTCTTATAGACGTGCTAAAGAATGCAGCCCAACAGGGAGACACGATAATGTCACTCGACGATGCGTGCCGTTTGGCGGAACGTCAACTTGGCGACGAGAGGCGATGTCTACCGGATCCCATCAGAATCGAAGCAGCGAAAATTTTCTTCGAAGAGCAGTTACGATTTATGGACACTGAAACAGGTCGTTTAGTCCAACTCCGTTCCTTGGCGGAAGATGAAGCACTTATACATGACCGGATAAGTAGGATGATTGAAAAAACCTACAGCGACGAGGATATTAACTGGGCTAATTTAATAGATGAGGCCTTGGGGGCCAAGGAGCGAACCTCTGAGGATGAACTGAATGCTCGAAACGAGAAGGTCACCGCTTTAAAACGTGCTTTTCGATCTCGTATGTGTGTGGTAACTGGGAAAGCTGGGACTGGAAAGACCACCATTGCCGGCGCTTTGATTAAGGGGATTGAGAGCATTGAAGGTATGTCATCTCCACTGCTTTTAACTCCAACCGGCAAAGCCCGCATACGCTTACAAGAGAGGACACAACGAGAAGTCAAGACCATCCACCAGTTTCTCAGTGAAAACAAGTGGATAGATTTGGAACATGGTTACGTTTTAAAACGTGAGGGAGGAGTTAGGAAAGGCGCTGCTACGATACTCATCGACGAATCTTCTATGATACCGATTGATCTCCTTGCCGCACTGTTCAGGGCTATTGAATGGAACGACGTTCGTCGACTTATCATGGTTGGGGATCCTAACCAATTACCCCCGATAGGACCAGGAAGACCATTCGCTGACATAATTGCTTGGATGGATGGGGATGAACACCGACGCGAGAGATTGATACGGCTACGATACAGAGGTCGTTTTGAAGATGCAAACAGCTTGGGATTGCAGCTCTCAGACGGCTACTCAATGGGAGAGGCTAACCCTGCCGACGATGAGATATTGGCGAGAGTCGCGACCGGGGACATAGAGAATAGTGACATTGAAGCATACTACTGGAAAGATGCAAAAGAACTCAACAGCATTCTAGAGACTTGCATATACAGACTTGTTTTGAATGATTCTAAAAAGGGTGATTTTCGGGCAATAGATGCTTCTTTTAGAGATAATGATAACGGTTTAGCTCCCGAGGCTTGGCAGATTTTGTCACCTGTGCGACGGCAGTTCTTTGGTACCGAGGAATTGAATAGGCGAATACAATTAGAGTTCCGGAGAGACCTAATTGAAAAATCACGTACTCGCGAATTTATCGGTCAAGGCCATCAATTGCCAAGACCGGCAGGCGACCAACAAATCGTGTGGAATGACAAAGTAATACATACAAATAACCAATATCGGCGATCATGGGCGGAGGGAACCGACAAAGATCAAACTCGCTACGTAGCAAACGGTGAGGTTGGTATTGTGACATGGGCAGAACGATTGAGAAATAAAAGTGAACAGCTTACTGTTGTTTTTGGGACTCAACCGAACATACGGTTTAAGTACTATACAAGTGAGGTAAATGAGTGTCTTGAACTGGCCTATGCATTAACGGTACACAAGAGTCAGGGAAGTGATTTTAACGTGGTATTCCTTATATTACCCGGGGCAGCAACAACGCTCTCCAGAGAACTGGTCTATACGGCGCTCACTCGGTTTAAGAAGAAATTGGTTCTTCTCATGGAACAAGACATAGGGGTATTGGAACGTTTCAGAAAACTCGCCACTTCAGAGACGCTACTCAGAAATACCAATCTCTTTTCATTAGCTATGCGGCCTGAATCGGTGGGGTTTCCACACCCAGAAAACCTCATCCATAGGACTTCGACCAATACACTAGTGAGGTCAAAAAGTGAAGTGATCGTAGCAGATACGTTGACTCGCTTTGGTATCTCATATTCATATGAAGAACCCGTTTATGCCAAGGATAATCCAAAGGATTTCCGCCTACCCGATTTTACTATCAAGTACGAGGGTGAGACTTGGTACTGGGAACACCTTGGTATGCTCTCAATCCCATCGTATGCTAGTGCTTGGGATAGGAAAAAAGGGTGGTATGCTGCTAATGGCTTCCTAGATAAGGTAATCACTTCAGAAGATGGCTTTGATGGGAGCATCAGCGTACCGGCCATTGAAGCTAAAATTAAAAAAGAGATCCTGGGCTGAAATGTTTTTAGGACACTGATCAAGACTGTGTGCATAACGAGGAGTCGCCAATGCCGAATTTTATCAACGGGAATCTTGTGCACTGGGAAAACGGGCCGTCAACTAATATCGGAGTAATAAAAGATATTTCCTCTCGCTATATGACGGTGCATTTTGATGACGGTGAACAACAGACCTTTGCACGGCCGAATGATGTTGTTACTAGAGTTGTATTTGAACCCGGTACGTTAGTGCAAATACAATCAAGTGGTGAGAAGGGTGTCATTGTTGGGCATAACGAAATCAATAGCCTAATTGTCTATAAAATAAACTTAGCTAATGGGTCTCAACCCAGTGTTACCGAAACTTCCGTCCGATTGGCCGTCCTCACCAATCCATTAGATCTGTTAAGACGCGGTCAGCTTCACTCAGCTCGTTCAGTCAACCTACGTTTGACAGCGACAAGACTGCTCTTCGAACACCAATATGGCGAATTACCATCTCTTTCTAATTCACGTGTCGAGATAAAACCACACCAGGTAGGTGTCCTGCACCGTGTTATTTCCGCATATCCACACCGATTCTTACTCGCTGATGAAGTCGGGCTTGGAAAGACCATTGAAGCTGGACTCATCATTAAAGAATTAAAAACTAGAGGAATTGCAAATAGAGTACTCATCATAGCCCCATCCGGCATTATTGGGCAGTGGCAAATTGAGATGCGGATTAAATTTGGTTTAGCGTTTTCTCTTTATAGGGGAGACACTGTCAAATATCTTCAAGATAACAACCCAACTGAAAATATCTGGACAATTCATAATAATGTTATCTGCTCTCAGGCTTTTGCATCTCTTGATGAAAAAAGGAGAAAAGAAATAGCGCTAGCAGGATGGGACCTTATTGTGATCGATGAAGCCCATCATGCCCGTCGTACATGGCAGGGAAATGATAAGTTCACAACTACAAACCTGTATAGGTTGGCAGAGTTATTGGCCGAGCCAGAAACAGGCAAATCGACTGGGGTATTGCTTCTTACCGCAACCCCTATGCAGCTACATAGATTCGAATTATTTTCGTTGATTGAGCTTCTCGACCTAGCCCTCTTCACGAATTATAGTGATTTCGAAAATAATTGCGAGTTGCTAGCCGGCTTGAATCAAACGTGCGAGAAACTAAAAAGTATTTATAAATTGAGTGATAAAGAGAGAGAATCAACTATAGAAGAAGTTAGTGGGTGGCTGCAAAGAGAAAGATGCGAGGTTGAGGCGTCAATATGCACTGCGGAGGGATGTAGTCAATTAGTTGACGAACTCTACCAAGAACATCGGCTTAGCGAGGTGATGATCCGGAATCGAAAGGCAGTAGTCGGGGGCTTTATGCCGAGGATTGCCAGGACATGGCCAGTCGAGATGTCCGATGCCGAGAGAAAAGCATACGACGCTATTACTAACTATGTTCAGTCCGGTTATGCTCTCTCTCGTAACTTAAAAAATAACGCTCTTGGTTTCCTCATGGCGACTTTTCAAAAGATCAACTCGAGTAGTTCCTATGCGTTACGCAAGTCTCTATTACGTCGTATTGAGAAGCTGGAAGCCAGGCTACCTATACAAAAACACGACATTAATTTTGAGGAGGATGATATTGAAGAAAAGCCTGTGACTGAAACCTTGGAAGAGATTCTTGGAGTTCCTGAATCAGAAGATATACTCACAGAGATTAATGAACTCGAACGTATAGTACGACTTATAGATAACATTGAGATTGATTCTAAGGCGAGTATTTTGATCACGGGGCTGAACCAAGAGATACTTCCAGAAGATAAAAACATTAAAGTGATCATCTTCACTCAAAGTCGAGACACTCAAGAATATCTCCAACAGAAAATACTATCCCCTTGGACTGTACACATCTATCATGGGCAATTGAAACCAAGTGAGAAGGATGAAGCTGTTCGGCGTTTTAAAGAACTCGATGGCCCTCAGGTTATGATTTCAACAGAGGCGGGTGGTGAGGGACGAAATTTCCAGTTCAGCCACATTATTATCAATTATGACCTTCCCTGGAACCCGATGAAAATAGAACAAAGAATAGGTCGTCTCGACCGGCTGGGACAGAAACACCCCGTTAAAGTGATCAATTTTTCTCTCATTGGGACTATCGAAGAGCGGGTTCTTGATGTCTTGCATCACCGTATAAAAGTGTTTGAACAGACCATTGGTGGCTTAGATCCTATTCTGGGTGATGTTGAAAATAGTATTAAAAACATATTCCTTCTTGCCAAAAACGAGGAGGAGAGAAGTCGGGCTCTTTCTACACTAGACAAGGAGCTTGAGAAGAGGGTATTTGAAGCAAAGAGAGCAGAGTCCCGATTGGCTGATTTCATCATGGATACAAAATCATTTAGACAGGACGAGGTTCAGGAACTACTCGAGCGGCGTGGAGTACTTAACTATGAAGCAATGATGCGTTTCATCTTAGGTTTGTTAAATGAATTTGGTGCGAAAATAGAACGATCAAAACATATGGAGGGTGTCTTTGATCTGAAATTGAGTACAGAGTTTTTCAACGAATTTCCTCAATTTGAGAGAGAAGGGAGGGAACGACAAGTTACCTTCGATCCATCGGTGGCTCGAGATTATGAAACGATCGATTTCCTAGCCTTTGGGCACGAATTGGTGGACAAATTAGTTGATCATGTCCGCTCAGATAAATACCCGGGAGTCGTGAGTCATCGACTAGTTAGTACGGATGAACAAAGCCCAATCAAAGGCTGGTATTTCGTGTACGTGCTAGAGTATTACGGTGTTAAGGATTTTAAAGAAGTATTTCCGGTGTTTATCAGTCTTGATGATGAAGGTCGTGATGATTTGGCAATATGGCTACTAGAAAGATCTGCCCGAATCAAAAGGGAGGACCGGGGTTCCAATGAGCTTCCACCGAGAGACGGTGAATTTGAGAAAGCCGTGGAACGCGCTGATCAAAAAGTAATGCAACGACTACTCGAGCAACAGCAAGAGCTGTCTATTCAAAATGCGGAGAGACTAGAAAAAGAACGAATAAAACTTGAAACTTTGTATGATTATAGACAACAAGCTTTATCTGATAAACTTGAAGCTGTATCAAAAACATTAAATAGAGTTTTGGAATCATCTGATCCATCCGTTAGACGTATTATACCAGCCTGGCAGAAAAATCTGGATAATGTGACGCAGCAGATAGAAAGGACCAAAGCAGAACGAGAAGTCCGGCTAACAAGTTTACGGGGAAAAGAACAAGTATCTGCTCAACATGAAATTATTTCTGCTTCTTTTATTGATATAGTATCCAGTAATCATATGTCTGTGGAAGATGACACTGATAATCTGAAATTGTAGTAAGCAACTGTTTACAATATTACTCAATTTGGTGGTAGATATTCGGTTCAAGGCTATAAAGTTTTCAAATTGAAATCTAACTCGAAAGTCTTAGTTCTGTCTACCTTACATTACTGACTATCCAAGGGGATTCGCAGTAGTTCTATATGGTGCTTAGGTATTTTGCGTAATGTAATTGTAATATTAGAATCAGAAATGTTATTGAAGCAACTATAGACTACAACGATGTGTACTTTAATCTCCTTTTTTACTATATCAAATATAATATTGTTAAAATGAGGTTGGGTGTCTTTGGCAAGCGAAAAGGGACCCACCTTCGGCAGTCTAAAAGGGACCCACCTCTGGTAAAAAATATATTCTAACTAACGTTTCCTTTCTTCCTCTTCAGACTTTCCTTAAACCGGTAGCTATCTCCATTCATTTCAATGATGTGGCAGTGGTGAGTTAACCGGTCCAGTAAGGCTCCCGTTAAAGCATCATCGCCAAAGATTTCTTTTCACCGGGCAAAGTCCAGGTTAGTAGTGATAACCATGGAGACTCTTTTGTACCTTGAAGAACAAAAAGTAAACAGAGCCTCGGCTCCTTCTTTGGTGGGTAGTGTAACATTTTTTGTGTGAAATTGCGGGAGATTGAAAATAGGGCGCTTTCCTTTACAAGGTTTTATTGAAAGAGATAAAACAATAAGAAAGGAGAAGCGCCCGTGAAAGTAGAAATCAGTGTAACAGAGGTAGTGCAGGTTTTCAAGGAACTTCAGGAGCAGCCGGAGAAGATTTTAGAGATGGTTAAAACCGATATGCCTAAAGCCGTGGGAGGTTATTTGAGCGAGATCATGCAACTGGAACTGACCCGCTTTCTGGGAAGGCAGCCCTATGAGAGGGTGGAAGCGG
>DDXZ01000004.1 GCA_002347295.1 Dehalococcoidia bacterium UBA2247
CGGGCACAACATACTCAAACTGTTCGTTGCGTGGCGCAACGGATTAGTCGGACAGCTTTTTGAGAATGAGGAGCCTCAATTAGCCGTGGTCTAAGGCTATCTGCATGACCATTTTTCAAAATAGCGGGCTTATGGATCATTGCAACAGGAAGCAAAAATAATTTAGCTGGTTTATTGGTTAAAGTAACCTTGATATCGCAGACTGTAGAGATTATTATAACTTGTTAGTCGGACAGACTCCTAGTATCTTGTCGTACATAAACGCCTCCTTTTCATAAACTACTGATTAATTGTAGCATTATATTGACGTATTGTCTATTAAGACTATTCCGGAGATAAAAACAGTCCGGAGATGTCCGAACTGTAATTACTGCGGGGAATTATCAGATAACAGATTCCGCAATTACTTATCTGTAATCAGCCACATATATCCCCGTATTCCTGTCTGTGCCGTACTACCAGATAGGTGTCCGCATCATAGATGGCATATTGCGGGCAGGTCTCAAACCTGCCCGCTAAAGAGGGGGGATTTTTCTTGCTTACTTCAGCCGCCAACAACAAACTACCTGGTTCGTGGTCCGATCATGGTGAGGACACGGTAAAATATGAAAGATTCCGCGAGACTTTTTTCTTCAGAGGCATCGGACTATTTTTCAAATTAATAAAATAACGCATTCTCACCATGGCCGCCTCTTTTTGTATATTGCTTAAAGAGGTATCCGAAACCTTTCACTGAATACCAATATACCGCGCCAATATGAAAGTTTTATGAAGAATTTATTAATATATTGTGAGAATTAAGGCTGGCAGACTATATTCCTATTCCTTATTTAGATAGTACCGGAAAATGATGCCGCAGGCGCTGTGAGATTGCAACTAGCGACAGCATAATAGGTACTTCTACTAATACTCCAACAATAGTTGCCAGTGCCGCGGCTGATTTTAAGCCGAACAATGATATGGCTACTGCTACCGCTAATTCAAAGAAGTTACTCGCTCCTATCATGCAGCCCGGTGCCGCAATAGTAAATGGTAGTTTCCATGCCTTCGCCCAGCCAAAGGCAATGAAATAAACAAGGTATGTCTGTACTGCCAGAGGTACGGCAATAAGCACAATGTGCAAAGGATTATTGACAATTACCTCACCCTGGAAGGAAAAAATGACTACCAGGGTGAGCAATAATCCGATAATAGTCACCCGGTTGAATTTCGGAATAAAAACGTTTTGAAAATAATCAAGGCCTCTGCTACGGGTAATTAATACCCGGCTTAACCATCCTCCTGCCAGGGGGATAACAATGAAAAGGACAACCGACAATAGCAAAGTCATCCATGGCACAGGAATATTACCAATACCAAGGAGAAATGCCACGATAGGAGCAAATAATAGCAACAAAATGAGATCATTTGTTGCTACCTGTACCAGGGTATAGGCAGCATCACCTTTCACGAGATAACTCCAGACCAGCACCATCGCCGTACAGGGAGCAGCTCCCAGCAATACTGCTCCCGCCAGATATTGTTGGGCTAAATCTTGCGGAATCAGGGTTTTAAAGATAACAAAAAAGAACAGCCAGGCAATAGCATACATCGTAAACGGTTTGATGCCCCAGTTGACCACCCAGGTCACTACCAGACCTTTCGGATTTTTCCCCACGTTCTTAATACTGGCAAAATCTATCTTCAACATCATAGGGTAAATCATTAACCAGATAAGTACCGCTACCGGTATGGAAACCTGGGCATACTCAAATCTACCCAGAAAGGAGGGGATATCCGGTAAGTACAGGGCAATCAAAACCCCGATTCCCATGCAGACCAGTACCCAGATAGTCAGATATCGAGTAAAAACATCCAGTTTGCGTTCCTCTTTTACCATAAACCAGTAAAGCCCTCCTCCTTTATAAATATTAAATAGAGTTCATTAGCCCTGATTTCTCTCGAAAAGTCACCAGAATATCTTTCTCTCATTTAGTAATGTATAATAAATTAATTTCAAAAGACATTACTAAACAGATATATACCCACTCCGATTAAAATTACTCCGCCGACTTTCTTAGAATAGCTGGAAAAATTAGCAATACCTTTTGATGACAGTACTTTCTCGGCGAATCCCACAGATATCCCCGCTCCCAGCACCAGTACCCAGTGTCCGATAGCATAAGCCAGCAGTAAACCACCGCTGTAGAGCATATCCTGTTTCGTTGCCGCAAAGGTCAATATCACCCCCAGTACCGGAGTGGCACAGGGAGAAGCAACAATACCAAAAAAAAGACCCATGAGAAAAGCCCCGAATAATGCTTGTCTTTTAGGAGAAAACCGCTGCGGTAAACCAATTTTTAAATTTACTTTCTCCGAAATTAAGAGATATATCCCCAGTAAAATAGCCACCGCCGGCAGTACATAATGCCAGAAGTTGCCCACGTCGCCGAAGAGTCTCCCCAGAGCGCCGGCGATTATCCCCAGAACCGTAAAGGTAATCGTCAGCCCGATAGTAAAAACGAGAGAATACTGTATCGCTTTCTTATGAAAACCTTCCGAGTAACCACCGACATAGCCAATAATCAGAGGTATCATTGCCAGAACGCAAGGACTGGCACTGGAAACCACGCCCCCGAGAAAGCATATGGGGAAAGCCATCCAGCCCTGACTCCGGATAACATCACCGATATTAGCGAGCAAGCCTTCCATTACTCTATGCCCATCGCTTTCAGCTGAGCAATAATTTCTTCTTCGGGCCAGAATCCGATATGCCGGTATACCTCAACACCATTTTCATCAAAACATATCTGTGTCGGTATTGCCAGAATATTATTCTGACTGGTAAGTGTCTTATGGTCATCGATGTTAATAATGGCAACTCTTAACTTGCCCTCGTACTCTTCTGCCAGTTTTTCCAGAATCGGTCTCATTTCCTTGCAAGGAACACAGGTATCCCGGCCAAACTCGGCCAGAGTAGGAATATCCTGGAAAATGGTTTGTGTTGTCGCAATCACAGAAGGCGTGGCAGCAGGTATTGCCTTAATAGTACAGCCACTGACGATAAAACAAGTTATTATCAGCAGAGTGATTTTCCATTGTTTAGGCACAGTATCAAATAACATCTACGCTATATCTCCATAAAATAATAACTTCGTCTTTATTAACCAGGCTGCATATCCTTAATCAACTGTTTTACCCTGATTTTTATTTCATCTCTGATTATCCTGACCTCAGACAGAGTTTTCCCTGCCGGGTCTTCCAGTTTCCAGTCTTCCATTTCTGTAAGCGTAACAGGACAGGCAGTGTCGCTTCCGCAACCCATAGTTATCGTCCTCTCTGCTTGCTCCACCATTTCCAATGTCAGAGTCTTCGGTTTATTATGGCTGATATCAATACCCACCTCAAGCATTGCCTCCACCACAACCGGATTAACTTTATCCGCAGGTTCTGTCCCGGCTGATATTGCCTGTGCTTTCCCTTGCGCCAGACGATTAAAGTAAGCTTCTGCCATCTGACTGCGTCCTGAATTATGGACACAGATAAATAGAACTGTCTTCTTCATTTCACCTTACCTAAATCATTAACTCTGAAGTCTCTGTTCTTAAGATAGCGTTCCATGAGAAAACCAATAGCAATAAAGAGGGGCAAGGAAACCAGACTTCTCATCAGGGTAAAACGGATACCAAGATACCCTATTTCCAGTCCGAGCATGGGGATTTTTACTGAAGTATACGCTCCCAGAAAAATAAAAATGTTCCGGATATTGGCCCCTTTTTTATACAAGATATAAGTTACCGGAAATGCCGCATAGAGCGGTCCTGCCTGCAGCATCGCCAGTAAAACCATTATCACAATACCCTTTATCCCGGATTTGTCCCCAATATGTTTCTCTATCTTTTCCCGGGGAACCCAGACATCGAATAATCCCACAATAATAAAGATAAAAGGAACAAAAGTTAGCATCTCCACCAGAGATATCCGGAAATTGGAGAAAATTACTTTCCCCGCCGAAAATTGCAGAATATAGGATAATACGGCAAATAAACCAAAGATGATAATCCAAATATAGGGTTTTATTTTTTGCAGAGAATTTTTCACATCACCACTCCTACTATCAGACCAATAATTACGGCGGCAATAAAATTGAGGACATTACGGACAATAGCGGCTCTTTGTCCCAGATATTTAATCTCCAGGGGTAATGTCACCACACTAACCAGTATCAGGATATTAATGAAAGGAAGAAGAATATTTTTAAACATATCCCATCCCCTTTTTAAACCCTTTTCGTCTTCTCTCAATTAGCAAGAAAAGACACCAGCGATAGAACCAGAGAACTTACCATAAAAATAATTGCGTTGTTATTCATAATTCATCCTTTTGAAAGCGGGAATGTAGATTTTCCATTACTTCATCCTGCTGGCATTATGAATTATCCTGGCAATTTCTTCCTTACCGGGAACTTTACCGGAACTGACCAGCTTTTCATCGATTACCAGTCCGGGAGTAGTGAGAATGGGATACTCCATTATTTTCTTGATATCCTTTACTTTTTCTATTGTCGCTTCCACACCCATCTCCTCTAACACTTCCCTAACTGTCTTTTCCAGTCTTTGACAATTAGCACATCCGGAACCCAGAATCTTGATTTTCATCTATTTCCTCCTTTAATTTTCTATTGTGTTATCATACCAAAAATATAACCCACTACCGTGGCCATAATCACTACAACCGCAATATACGTAAGCATCTTCTTCACCCCCATAATCTTACTGAGGGTAAACATTGCGGGCAATGAAAGCGATGGTCCCGCCAGCAACAAGGCCAGAGCCGGCCCCTTCCCCATACCCAGACTCATAAAGGCTTTGATAATAGGAACTTCGGTTAGAGTGGCAAAATACATTAAAGCACCGGAAATTGCCGCGATAAAGTTCGCCTGAATAGTATTCCCCCCCACATACCTGACCACTATATCCTGAGGAATAACTACGGTCAGAATACCCGCAACAAAGACACCAATGAGAAGATAAGGAATAATGAGACGGGTAAAATGTAAGGTCTCCCGGAGCCACTGCATTATTTCATCGTGTTTGAACCAGCGCCATAATATGACCGCCAGAGCCACCATAAAGATACCGAAGGGAATCCAGTACTTTCCCGCCGCCGTAACCAGGATTGCCACCAGAATAGCAAGAAAAATACCCTGCTGGCGGGCACTCTTCCCGTCACTGTCGCTGCTTAATGCCGCAAAAGCGGCGGCGTCACCCTGTGTCTTTTCCTTACGATAAATAAATGCCATTATCAGCCCCGCCAGAACAGAAAAGATAATGGCACCCACAGCCCGGGCAATTCCGATGTCATAACCCAGAAGCCGGGCGGAATAGACAATCGCCAGAACATTAATCGCCGGCCCGGAGAAAAGAAAAGTAATAGCCGGCCCCAACCCAGCCCCCTTTTTATAAATACCGGCGAAAAGAGGAAGAACGGTACAGGAACAGACTGCCAGTACCGCTCCGGAAACAGAAGCGATACTATAAGATAAAATCTTTTTTGTCTGCGGCCCGAAATATTTTAAAATTGCTGCCTGGGAAACAAAGGTCGCAATGGCCCCGGCGATGAAAAGTGCCGGCACGAGGCAGGTCACCACATGTGCCGATAAATAATCGAGAAGACCGTTCCAACCACCTTTTAGTAATTCGATTACTATTTCCATTTATTTTCTTTCTCCGTTATTCCTGATAGCCCTTTGCCACATCGTTGTAGGGGCAGGTTTTAAACCTGCCCTCATTATCTATTGAGTTTAATTTACTACATGCTATCTTGCGCATTTATGCATATAAAAACGACAAAAAAAGAGGGACTCTTATGTTTCATACCTGGTACATAACCCGATACGTTTTGCCTTTTTCAAACGCCGGCTATCCATCCCTACTATCTCATTCCCTGCCAGAGCCTTTCCAGCTGCATCAGTCAATTCCTTCATATAATCCGGCATACCTTCTCTGTCAATAGAATAGAACGACCACTGCCCCTCTCTTTTCAGCTTAAGAAAACCGGCATCATATAATGTGGCGAGGCTGCGGGAGGCCCGGGTTTGCGATATCTCCAGAGCCTGCATAATTTCACAAACACAGCACTCCTTCTCCATAAGGACCAACAGCACCCTCAGTCTGGTCTCATCCGATAATGCTTTAAATCCCTTGATTGTTTCTCTCATTACTATCACCTATATGCGCATATACGCATATAATATAAAACAATAACGCCGCTAAGTCAATACAGAATATGGGGTATTGTTGAAGTCCTACAATCTTGTCACCATGTAACAGTTCAGGGAAAATGTCACCCATGAAGGAGAA
>DDXZ01000072.1 GCA_002347295.1 Dehalococcoidia bacterium UBA2247
CTTTCGCCTACGGGACTCTCACCCGCTATGGTAGCCCTTTCCAGAAACTTTCGGCTAGACAAAGGTTTGTAACTTCTCTACCTTGATTGGAGTCAAGATACATTATGCCTTACAACACCCTCATGACATAGGTCTCCAAACCACTAAGTCACCAGGGTTTAGGCTCTTCCCGTTTCGTTCGCCACTACTCAGGGAATCTCGTTTGATTTCTTTTCCTCAGGGTACTAGGATGTTTCGGTTCCCCCACTGGCCTCCCTCCGGTCTATGTGTTCAACCGGCGGTCTCTGAGGTTCACTCAGAGAGGTTACCCCATTGGGAAATCCCCGGCTAAGCTTGCTAGACAACCAGCCGAGGCTTATCGCAGTCTCGCCACGTCCTTCATCGGCCCTTAACCCCAAGGCATTCACCGTGCGCTCTTATTCGCTTGGCCTGCATTGCTTCAGAGATAATTTATTTCCTGTATCTCATCCACCGCTTGACAATAATTTATACTATACTAATTCTCTATCCACAGTATTCAATTGTTAAAGTGCGAGCCATTACAAGCAAAAGGCGGCTCGTCTCTCCAACCAAGCCGCCAGCTTAGCCTTCAACGAACCTTGAGTATTTTACTCTGTATTTCTATACGCCATTTTGCCTCGCCCGCATAATATACATCAATTAAATATGCTTGTCAACAAAAAATAACGTTGTTTTTCACTCATCAGGCACACCTTTATCTATCGCCATAACTCCCCTTCCCGCTATTCTATTTAACTCTGACCACTAACATTATTTCAGTTTGACTATACATTATAAATGGATTACACTAAAGATGATTTCAGGTGTTTGCAAAGCAAGTACGTTTGGCACACCCGGAGCTTGGTAAGCACCGGTTTTTTTAATTTTTTATATAACATCCATATCATCATGGCTGTTACAAAACTGTTGACGATTATTCTAGTAAGACCATACGAAAATTTAGAAATATTGTGACTATCGGAAAAACCTTCTCTCCGTAAATTTCAGTAGATAACGAGCTGTTCGGTCTGTTGATAGTAAAATTCGGGAAAGGTCAGGATAAAACTATGGCAAGCAAGTACGAAAAAATACGCAAGAAACTTGAAGAAGACCGCAGACGCTTAACGGCCGAGTTGGAGCACTCTGCCACCGAAGCTTCACACGCCCGGCAAGACAGTGACGGCAGCCCTTTCGGTAAAAGAGAAGAGGAAGCCGATGTTACCTATGAAATGGGCAGAAGAGCATCCCTGGAAACACATATCAGAAATCAACTGCATGAAATAGAAGAAGCACTGGAGAAACTGGATAATAATACTTATGGCTTATGCACCATGTGCGGCAAACCTATTGACCCGGCACGACTGGAAGCCTTACCTCAGGCCACACTTTGTCTCAAATGTAAAAATTTGAAGGCAAAGTGATTACTTCTTCCTGCTCCAAAAATAGACGACGCTATCTGGTTTTTATCATTACTACAGTATTATGGGTAGTTGCCGACCAGTTCAGTAAACTCTGGATTAGAAACAATATGACACCAGGTTCTACTCTTCCTGTTAAAGGAATCCTGAGCTTTACTTATTTAACCAACACCGGTGGTGTCTTCGGAATGTTTCGCGGTCATGTTGAGATATTTATCATTGCCTCTGTAATAATAATCCTGGCCTTACTTTTCTTCCATTATTATTTCAAGGTGAATCAGCCTCTGCCAAACTTCGCTTTTGGTCTCATCCTGGGTGGTGCCATAGGGAATCTGATTGACCGTGTTTTCTTCGGGCAGGTCACTGATTTTATTGCCGTTCGCCTCTGGAACAATTACCAATGGGCACCTTTCAATATTGCCGATAGCGGAGTAGTGGTGGGAGCAATACTTCTAATTATAATAATAGGTATTTTCGGTAAGATACCTGTAAAAGATTAGCTTATAAGCGCAGGTAATATTGTCTACTTATCATTTTATCAATCAAACTAAAGGTATCCGCCTCGATAAATTTCTCGCCGGGCAATATCCGGATTTATCACGTTCACAAATCCAGAAGCTAATTATAGATAACTATGCTACCATCAATAATATTACCGCCAGAGCAGGGATAAAACTGGAAATTGGTGACAAAATAAGCCTGACACTACCTGCTTCCGCCGTTCCTTCAACAGAATCCATACCGCTCAATGTCATTTATGAAGATAGTAATATCGTTGTCATTGATAAACCGGCAGGACTGGTAGTACATCCCGCTCCGGGACACCCCGACCGGACATTATTTAATGTCATCATCTCCCGTTATCCCGAACTGGCACAAAAAGATTCATTACGGTCAGGTATTGTGCATCGTCTGGATAAAGACACCTCCGGCCTCATGGTCATTGCCAAGAATGATATGGCACTGGAATACCTGCAAAGTCAATTTAAAAACCGCACCGTGACCCGGAAATATCTCGTGCTGGTACACGGTCATGTTAAATCCCGGGAAGGAGAAATAACCGCTTCTATCGGACGTGACCCGCTGCTACGGCAGCGCATGGCAATTGTCTCAGACGGTAAAGATGCATCCACTCTTTTTCATGTAGTGCAATATCTGGACAGCTATACTCTGCTGGAACTAACCTTAGTTACCGGACGCACCCATCAAATCAGGATTCACTTAGCTGCTATCGGTTATCCGGTGGCTGGTGACGGAACCTACGGGAAGAGCGCAATTTTCTTAAAACGCCAGTTTGTTCATGCTCACATACTGGGATTTAATCTGCCCGGTTCAGGAGAGAGAAAGGAATTTAAATCCGAACTACCTGATGATTTAAAACAGGCGCTGGAACAGATAGCCATTAGCTGATAGCTATCAGCTTTCAATAACACCCTTAGTACTGGGAACATCATCAATAATACGAGCATCAATCCGGATAGCGGCCCCCAGCGCTCGACCCAGTGCCTTGAATATTGCCTCCGCCTTATGATGGTCATTATTGCCGGTATATATCCCGGCATGGAGATTCATACGAGCTTCGACGGCAAATGTTTCCAAAAAATGACCGATTAAGTCACTTTCCAGTGTGCCCACCTTTTTTCTTTTAAAGGAAACCGATTCATCAATGACGGGATAACCCCGTCCGGAAAGGTCAAGAGCAACAATTGCCAACGAATCATCCATAGGAACAATGGCATGTGCCATCCGGGTAATACCTTTCCCGTTGCCCAGCGCTTTTTTCAGTGCTTGTCCCAGACAAATAGCAATATCTTCAGTAGTATGATGCTGATCAACCTCAAGGTCTCCCGATGCTTCTATTACAATATCCATAAGACCATGCCGGGCAATATGGGAGAGTAAATGGTCTAACATGGCAATTCCGGTATTAATACGGGAATCGCCTTTACCATCAATATTCAGTGCTACCCGTATTTTTGTCTCTTTAGTCTCCCGAACAATTGTTGCCTGTCTTACTTCTGTCATCAGTTACCCTCCAGAGGAATAATTTTATCAGCGATAGAATCATAAATATCCCGTAAAGTAAAGATTATTATCTGGTATTCTTTAGATAATTCCTTCAAAAAACTCATTGTTCGGGCAAGGCGTATATCATCAAAATTAACCAACGGGTCATCCAGTATCAAAGGAGGTCGCTTATCACCATAAATTAGCTTAACCAGGGCAAGCCGGCAAGCAAGATACGACTCATCAATAGTACCCTTACTCAGCTTATCCGGACTGACCCAATCTTTTTTCTCGTCTGAGAATATCTCAAATTCTAATTTCTGTTTGTCGGAGTTATTCTCCATACGTACCTGATTATACCTGCCACCGGTAAAGATAGAAAGGTAATTTTGAGTTTCTTTTTCTAATGCCATAACTCCACCGGGGGAACGCAGAATATCATTCCGTGCCTGCATCACAATATCCCGTACCATTTCATATGTCTTAATCTGACGTTGCAGAGACTTATTCTTCTCCTGAAGACCATCCAATCGCTCGTCACAAACATTTTTCTGCTCGACATCGTACCTTGCTGCCCGGATACTGGCGGAATCGTCCCGTATTTTATCCTCCAGATAATTTTTTTCCTCCATCATTTTATTGACTTCAGTTTCTATTGAAATATATCGTTCGGGGCTTATGTCAATAGCTCCCAGATCCTCGGTCAGCTTCGCCTGTTCTATAGCAAGTTCTCTTGCTTTTTCCGACCTTTCCTGCCTGATACTTTCCAGAGTTTTCCGGCCCAATTTACCCTGTAATTGATATCTCCATTTGATTCTATCATCCAGATAGCCATTATAAATCGCTTTCTTATTATTAAATTCCGCCACAGAACTACAGGTCACTTTATTTAATAACAGAGTAATTCTGCTATCCTGTCCCCGCAAACCGTCTTCCATTTTTTTTACGCGAATTTTAAATCCGTCCAGTTTTGTTCTTTCCCGAACCAGAGAACCATTAAGAATGAAACTCAAAATAGCAATGATTAATCCGAATAAAGCAAAGGGATTAACCAGAATAGCCGCCATAACACTGATGATTACCGCCACAAGTGCTATTACTATGAAAGTACGTGTACTGAAACGATTAAATGTACGACCTGCCAGACGCGTTTCTGCTTCCGATACTTCTTTATTAAGCTTAACAAGGTCATCATTTATAGTACGTTTCCCTACTTCAATCTCTTCAATCCCTTTAGCAACCTCATTAACCAATACCTCATCAGTGAAGCCATGAAGTAAGGATAATTTATTTTCTGTTTCTTCCTGTTTCTTCTGAAGCTCTTCTATGTCCTCTACCAGTTCGTGCAAAACCTTATGTTGTTTTTTCAGGGTATCTATTGACTCTTGTATTTTTCTTTTTTGCTTATTTTTCTCTAGTAGTCCATTTAATTCTTTATATTTACTGTTTAATACAGAAAGTTTATTCTCTGCTTCATTCCGCTCAATTTTATTTTTTTCCACTCGCTCTACTATAGTCTTAATCTCTTCCCGTTCCTTAGAAATGCGCTGTATTTCTGCTTCATTGCTTTTTATTTCCGTTCTAAGAGACCGGATTCTTTTTTCCAGTTTCGGAATAAGCTGCGAAGCAGTGATGCTATCCGTATTACCGGTCATGACAACCTGTTCCAGAACAGGTCCCATCTCTTTCATACCCAGAGTAATAGCTACTACATCATTTTGCTTGATACAGGCAGTGTTAGAATAAAATTCTTGCGGTTCTTTCTCAGGGAAAACACCGAATACTTCCTTCATAACCTCAAGAGTCTTTTTATAAGTCTTATGCTTTTGTTCATCATTAATTGCCAGTATCGTAGTTTCATCCTTAAAATTCTTTTCCAGGCGATAACTATCGTCTCCCTGGACAAATTCAACAGTGGTCATATAATCCCTAACCGAGCCAGAATCCCAGGCAATATACTGGTCAAGTTCCTTACTGGTACTATCCGGACGGGAGAAGAAAGCAGCGATAATACCATCTAACAGGGTGGATTTCCCGGCTTCATTCTGCCTGCCTTTAATAACATTAATACCCGGAACGAATTCTATCTCAAGGTGATTATGTTTTTTAAATTTATCCAGAACTACTTTCTTAAGGTACATTACAACTTTACCCTATCTTCCAGTAGTGCTATCCCATATTGCAGCGCATCTTCAGCAATCTTTTTTTCCTCGTTATCCGATGCTTCTGCAATTCTATTTTTAGTTAGTTCAATAAAACGGGCAATAATTGGCTTGCCAGCATAAGCATCCGGCGCAATATCGGCAACTGGTATGGCCGAATTATCTTCAATTCTGAGATTAAAAAATGCCGTACCAAGACTATCCTGTAATTCGTCTATACTATCAGGATTAAAAGTTAAAGAGTCGCTACGCAGTCCTTTTAGATTGACCGTTCTGGCAAGATTAACATCGGCACCATATGTTATTTTATTCTCTAAATCCTGCCAGTTAGCTATTTCACCCATGTTTATTTCTAATAAATCACTATGGCGAAGACCAACCACCCTCTCTTGAACTTCGACAGTACAATTATCAGTAATATTAACCTGAATAATTTTTCCAGGACCATCCTGTTTAAAATCCAACCATTCCGGTGCACCGGAATAATAGGCAGACACCGTACCACTGGTATACTTCCCAGCATTATGCCAGTGACCCAGCGCAATATAATTCATCCCGCTCTCTGCTATCTCGGCACCGGTGAAGATATGGTCATCTGCAGCTACTTTTTCTGGAATAAAAAAAGACCCGTGTGCCAGAGCGACATGATATTGTGAGTCCGTTATCCTTTTCAGCCCCTGCAAAGGACTGACAGTAGATTTTTCACTTAAATTGGGCTTACCGTATACCGTTAAGTTCATCTCGGGATAATGGTGGTATCCCATCTTACTATCGGTAAAGATGGTCAAGTTAGGACACTGATTGGCAAAATTTATCTTACGATAAATCGATGTGGCATCAAGACAATCATGGTTACCCGGTATGAGACAAACCGGGATATTATTCTTCCCCAGCAGGTTAAACTGGTATATGACCAGATCGATAATTTTTTGCGTTTGCTGATTAGAATCAAAAAGGTCACCGGCAATAAGTAGAATATTTACTTTCTCCGCTATCGCCAGAGAGATAATTTTCTTAAATGTTTCTTCTATCTGGCGACGCTGCACATCACCCTTGTTGCCCAGTCCGGGGAATTTTATTCCCAGATGCACATCGGCGGTATGCAATATTTTGAGCATTACCAACCTCCTGCATTTGCCATCTCTTCCAGAGCAGTAATAATTACATCGGTATGCTCTGGCTTGCCAATACTGATACGAATGTAGTCTTTCAGGAGAGGATTATTGTAATAGCGGATAAAAATACCCTTCCTTTGTAAATTCTGATAGATATCCTTCGCTTTCCCATTAAGTACTGCGCACAAAATAAAATTAGCCTCCGAAGGATATACCTTCAGAAAAGATTTTTTTTTCAGCTTATCGGAAAGCCGCCCGCGTTCCTGAATAATAGCTGCTATAGTACTCTTAAGATATGTCAAGTCAGCTAACGACGCCAGTGCCGCCACCTCAGCCGCAACATTAACATTATACGGCTGTTTAATTCTCATAAAATATTGCGCAATACGGACCGGACAAAGAGCATAACCCACACGCAATCCGGCCAGCCCGGCCCATTTACTGAAGGTACGCAATACTATGAGATTATCATAACGGAGAATCAGGTCGATAGCGGAAGCACCGCTACTGAATTCCTGATAAGCCTCATCAACAACAAGTATTTTCCCTTCCTTTAATAACTCAAGAATTTCTTCACGAGGAGCAGTATTTCCGGAAGGATTATTAGGAGAAGCCAGGAAAATCACTTTGGTGCGTTTGTTAATAGCTTGTTTGATAGCAGCAATATCAAGAGTAAAATCTTCATGCCGGTTTATTTCTACCAGTCTGCCTCCACATACGGCAGTACTGAAGGGATACATACCAAACGTTGGTGGACAACTTATTACCTCATCATCAGCTTCAACAAAAAGCCGCAAGACCAGGTCGATATAATCATCGCTGCCACTTCCCACCATGATATTTTCCATATCTATACCGATATACTTACTGAGTGCCTCACGCAATTTTCTTTGTTCCGGGTCAGGATAGATATGATACTGGGAATAATCCGCCAGGGCTTTTTTAGCACGCGGAGAACAACCATAAAGATTCTCATTACCATTGAGTTTAATAATCTTTTCTGACGGAATACCGAAACGACGTGCCAGCTCTTCCGGAGGAACAATCGGTTCGTAAGGAGCGATACCCTTAATATGGCGGCTTACCAGGTCTTCAGTATTACTCATGTAATCTCCTGATATATTAACTTTACCTTTTACTTTTCTACGCTTACTTTTTCCTGATTTCGGCAGCAATAGCATGAGCATCAAGTCCTTCTGCTCTTGCTATTAATGCTGCGGCATCCAGTAACTCCGAAGAATTACCTTCCACAGCTACCAGACTACTTATTTTCAAAAAATCACTTACTCCCAGAGCAGAAGTAAAACGGGCACTTCCCCCGGTGGGCATAACATGACTGGGTCCAGCAACATAATCTCCCAGCACTTCAGGAGACGCCTCACCAATAAAAATACCACCGGCATTTTTAATTTGAGAAATATATTTATGGCCGTCACGCACCATCACAGACAGATGCTCCGGCGCAAAAGAATTTGCCAGTTCGATGGCTTCCTTGACACTATCCACCACAATTATTCCACTTCCCCTGTGCAATGATTCCCGGATAATATCCCCCCGTGTTACTTTATTTTGTAGTAAATCTACCTCACGGTCAACTCTCTGCGCAAAATCCATGGAATCAGTAATGAGAAGCGCAGATGAAAGCATATCATGTTCCGCCTGGGCCAATAAGTCAGCAGCACAAATAGCCGGGTCTGCTGTTTCATCAGCAATAATAACTGTTTCTGTAGGACCATATAATCCATCAATACCTACCACACCATAGAGCATTTTCTTGGCCAGTGTAACAAAAACATTACCCGGTCCACATATCTTATCCACACGTGGTATTGATGCCGTACCAAAAGCCAGTGCCGCAATCGCCTGCGCTCCTCCCACCTTAAAGATATGTTCGATACCGGCAATACGAGCAGCCGCAAGAACAATCGCACTGACCTTTCCATCCCTACCCGGTGGAGTAACCATTATTACATCCTCCACTCCAGCCACTTTCGCCGGCAGGGCAGTCATTAAAACAGTAGAAGGATAGCTGGCAGTACCTCCCGGCACATAGACTCCGACACGTGTCAGAGGACGAACCACCTGTCCCAGACCATTAGCACTAAAACTCCGTGCACTATTTTCCAAACAAGAACGATGAAATGAGTTTATCCGCTCTGCTGCCAGATTCAATGCTACGTATATTTCTTTATTCAGAGAATTACAAGCATCATCAATTTCGGCGCGGGTGACTTCCAGACGGGATAATTTAACATTATCAATACGCTGCGTATAATCAAAAAGAGCCATATCTCCTTTTTCTTTAACGTCCGTAACAATACGGGCAACTGCTTCTTCCAGACTTAATTCTTCTCCGAAAAGCTTGTTTATTCTTTCCTGCATAACCGGGGTTGCAGTATAACTTGCCGTTAGAGAACGCTGTAATATCGTTTTACGGGCAATTTCGGCACCTTTAATAATATTCATTTTTCAGCCTCCGCTGGCAAAAACCGACATAATCTCTGCACAATATCATCTATTTTTTCTGCTTTAAGCGGATTTTCCAGACTGTAGGTATTACCGATAATACAAGCAGAAGAACAAAAAAGGGTATCGATTATTTTTAGATTATTCCGTGCAATAGTCTTTCCGGTTTGGACATTCTCAATAAGTAAGTCTGCATCTTCAGGTAAGAATGCCTCACTGGCTCCCCAACTAGGAATTACCCGGTAAGGTGAGAGATGTTTATCCCAGGAATATCTGTCCGCAATACTAACATATTCCGACACCACCCTGATTACAGGCAGAGTACCGTTTTTCAATAATTCACGCAATCCTGCTGCATCGTTAATATCAAGCTGCATACTCACTACCGCAACAATACGCACCTCTCCAAACCCCAGTTTAAGAACCTCTTTAACCGGACTGGAAGGAAAACGATATAAATGTTCCTTAAGCCAGTCCTGCCCCGTAATTGCCAGGTCAAAATAGCCATTAGCTACTTGTAGCGGCATATCTTGCGGGCGGATTACCTTAGCCGCTACACCGGGAATACCGATATCAGGCCTGATGTAACCCGCATCATATTCTGTAGTAACAAAACCTGCCTTCTGCAGAAGCTCCGCCGCAGGTTTCTGCTGATGACCATCCGGTAAGGCAAGAGTTAAAAGGCTTTTATTCATATCATCAAACATACCGGATGCAGAAATAGAAGATAAACTCTCTCTCTTTTCTGCAATAGCAGCAATCTGAATACCGGAGAACAACTCCAGCAGAGAACTCATATCCTTTTGCTTCCAGCTTTCCCGGTTGACAATGATATAAGCACTGGAAGTAAAAACATTAATGATATTATTCAACCCGCATTTTGCTAATCCGTCAGACGGAGAACAGGCTAAAAGCACAATATCGGCATTTTCCGGTGGAAGTGCCTCAGCCGCTCCCCAGACCGGGAAAATACGAAACTTTTTTAAGCGAAGTTTAAGAGCGAAAGACTCGGCAATATTGGGATATTCGCTGGCAATACGCACATCACCCTCATATTGCCTTAAATCTTCCAGGGATGATATTTTTCCTGCCCGGCTTGTTGTTATACAAAGGTTATATTTACCATAGCCTAAATCTCTTAGTTTTAGAATCTCACTACTGGGATATTTAGTTATGAGTTCCTCAATCCAGTCCAGACCACAGATTCCCATATCGTAATTACCAATAGCTACCTGAATGGGAATATCTTTCTCATGCAATACTTTGAAAGCCAGTTGAGAATAATTCGCTGATTTTAATCGGTAAAGGCGGGATTTTTCTCCGTAATCATCCAGTTCAATCCCTGCTTTATTAATCAGGCTCGATGTTTCCGCCGCTAATCTGCCTTTCGGAAGAGCAATCCTTAGTGACATTAAGCCTTCTCCAGAAATTGCATCACATTAGACAGTTCTATCAGTACGGTGCTTTGCTGTGTGTCACAATCCAGCAACTCAAAAGAATAGTCATTTTGCTTTTTTAGTAAAGTGAGTATCCAGCGGTAACATTCTTGATTCTGACATCCCAGATCAAATTCAACAAGATATCCCTTCTGCCTCAGCATGTTACTGATAGAGACAGCGTAACCATAATCATCGGGTGTACTTAACTGGCTCTTCAGAAGAATTTTTCGCGGTTTAATTTCCCCCTCATTTCCAACTGGTATCACCTTCATAATCTGATCGAGATAAAGAGCAAAACCGGATGCCGGAACATCTCCTCCTCCTACCAGGGGAATAAGAGCATCATACCTCCCCCCTCCGCCTATCTTCCTGCCACCAGTATAAATCTGGAAAATAACACCGGTGTAGTACTCGAATCCCTGAGCTGAAGTAAGGTCAATTTCATAATCACATCCGGCCGCAGTCAGCAGGCCCGCAATAGTAATAAAATTATCCAGGCCGGGTATAATGTGGGGACAAAATTCCGAGGCACAGGACCTGATATTTTTCAGAAAATCCACCGATTGTCCTTTATTTTTCAAAAGCCCACCGAGAAATTCACGTAGTTGCGGAGTGTCAGCTATCATCTCAACGAGTTTACTATTATCCCCACCAAGTACCGTATCCAGCATATTAAGTTGTTCGCCATTAGAAAACCCGCCATCCTGAAAAAGACCACGGATAATTCCCGCATGTGACAGGCGTATCTGTACTTTATCCAATCCCAGACGGCGCAGTGTATCCATAGCGAGTAATATCAGTTCGCTATCAGCTTCAGGGCATGATGCTCCGGCCAATTCAGCGCCACACTGCCATTTTTCGCGTGTTTTTTCTCCTGTTTCATCAAAAGAAAATGTATTCTCCACATAAAAAAAACGGGCGAGTGTTCCCTGCTGTAAATTATCAACATACAATCTTGCTACGGGAATAGTGCCTTCCGGCCGTAATACCACTCTTTCTCCACTCCAGCCATCCCAATCCAGAAAAGAATAGAGCCTGCTGAGCATATCCGGAGTAAGTGTACCGGCAGATGTAAATAAGTGCAGGTATTCGATAAGTGGGGTCCTTACTTCCTGATAACCCCACTGCGCACAACATAAACTAAATATTTTTTCAATATTGCGGAATTTTGCCATATCCGCAGGCAACAAGTCACGGGTACCGCGACATCGTCGCATTTCCATATCTTCCTGACTCCTGAAGAAAAATTATAGTAACTGGTAAACTACTGGAGATTATTTTACATCCATTAGCTTAGCTTCTTCAACAAAAGTACCATAAGAAGATTAAAAATATGGGAATAATCAGATATACAAGTAAAAAAATCGAAGGGATTGAGGATAATTAAGGCATATATGCCATTGTAGCGAGGTTTATATTCCCTGTCTGAGCAGAAAGAATCATTTCTACCGCTTCAATTGTTTTATCAATATCACTGAGACCTAAAGACAACCCCTTATTTTTAAGTTCAGTGTAACCTAATCCCTGATATAAATGCCTACCTGCCACCCAGCACATTTCATCATATAAAGCAGGCCATTCTCTGCCTTTACGCTTGACACAAAAAAGAACGAAGCCAATTAATGCCGGATCAAGAAATTTCACGAGGCCTCCTGCAAAAAATAATTAAGACAGCTCCAGATTATCCCAACGATATGCTAAAAGCAAAGGCCATAAGAGCAATACAACGAGTTTGAGAATATGTTTTATATCTCTTTAAAACTCTTCCGCAAGCCCTTTCCCTCATTTTTTCACTGGTACTACGCCTGAAATGATTCCTGATAAATTATGTAAGGAAAAAACAAGCCGTCCAGTGTTATTTCCATTCTTGAGCAGCAATCCGGGTATATTGAAATCGAAACAAAATCAATTATTTTCGAATAAAGAGGGATTAAGTGGACCTGTAAGCCGGGTTCTGTGCCCCGAACAAATCGGGCGACGGCCATCCATCTAATCCGGATGTTACCATCCGGCTTCAGCGACCAACCCGAGGACAGGCAGGGCTACCTTCAGTCCTCCTATTTGGTCTTGCTCCAGACGGGGTTTTCCCAGCCGGCCAGTCACCTGACCGCTGGTGGGCTCTTACCCCACCATTTCACCCTTACCTGCTGACCCATAAAGAGTCCTGAGGCGGTATGTTTCTGTGGCACTTTCCGTAGGATTACCCCTCCTGGGTATTACCCAGCATCTCACCCTGTGGAGCCCGGACTTTCCTCCTCGATTTCTCGCGGCGACCGTCCGGTCCACTTAATCCCGCCATAGCTTAATATAACAAAGAGGTTAATTCAAATTTATAACAGGAAGAATGATACACCCGCAGACCTGAATAAATAATGCGAAGATTTAATGGCGTTGGCAATTATTTGCAGAAATATTATTTCTGCGGCTGGATAATCACCTTAAGCGATCCCTCTGCTCCAGCCACAAGCTGAAAACCTTTCCCTGTCTCTGCCAAAGGAAGCCGGTGCGTAATCATCCCGTTCACTTTTATCCGCCCGGAACCAATCAGGTCACGTGCCATAGCATAATCCGTCGGGCTACCAGCATAGGAGGTAGTCAAAGTAACATCATTGCGGAAGAAAAGATCATTTATAGATACCGGGAAAGTGACTCCCTGTGCTGTCGGAGCAAAGAAAAGCACTACCCCACCCCGGTCAACTGCTTGCAATGACTGATTTATCGCTGCAGCAGAACCGGTACTCACTATCACAACATCAACAAGAGCGCCATTATTCTCTTCTTTTATCCGGCGGAGAATATCATCTTCTGCATGAAGTGCAACGTCAGCACCCACTCTAAGTGCCATATCCAGACGATAATGGTTAATATCCGTAGCAGCAATAAAGCGAGCCCCCGTTGCTTTTGCCAGTTGCACATGGAGTAAACCGGCAATACCACTCCCCATAACAAGAACACTGCATCCCGGCTGAACACGGGCAATCTTCTGACCCCGTAAAACACAAGCTAACGGTTCAATAAACGTGGCTTCTTCATAACTTATCCTGTCCGGCAGAAGAAATACACCGCGGTCAACATTGATTGCCGGAAGGCGAAGATATTCCGCAAAACCACCCGGGTCAAAATTTGTTTGCCTCAGGGTATCACAGACCGTTTGATGGCCACTCAGACAATAATGACAGGTATTACACGGAACATGATGCGCTGCCGCAATACGATCACCTTTTTGATATTTCGTAACATTTTTACCTGCTGCGGCTACTTTACCGGCAACTTCATGTCCCAATACCAGAGGAGCTCTATTGATACGATACCATTCCAGAACATCACTGCCACATATACCGCTGGCCTCTACCTGCATTAGTATCTCATCAGGACCAATGGGAGGAACAGGCTTCTCCTCAATACGTATATCCCGATTGTTATAGTAAACAGCAACACGCATAGTATTATTATTTACCATTCTTAACTATATTATAAACTTCCTGAGCATCCTGTGGCCTGGCATCATGATGAATAATAGCATCAATAGCACGAATCATGGCCACAGGATAGTCATTCTGCCAAATATTACGTCCCAGATTAACTCCGATAGCGCCTTTCTGCATGCCATCATAAATAAATTCAAACACTTCCATTTCGGTGTCTACCTGAGGACCACCTGCAATAACTACAGGAACAGGACAACCGTTAACTATCTTATCAAAATCAGCACAATAATATGTCTTAACCACCCTTGCTCCCAGTTCAGCCGCAATACGACAGCATAATCCGAGATAACGAGCATCTCTCTTCCCTAATTCCCGTCCCACAGCAGTAACTGCCATAACAGGAATACCATATTCTTCACCTGCATCAACTAACTTCGCCAGATTCAAAAGAGACTCCCTCTCATAATCCGTTCCTACAAATATAGAGAGACCTATAGCCGCCACATTAAGACGCAGCATTTCCTGTACGGAGGTTGTAATCCCTTCATTGGCCAAATCCTTACCAATCATACTGGTCCCACCGGAAACTCGCAGAATAATAGGCACTTTGGTGTTAGCATTTATTGCTGAGCGTAATACACCGCGGGTAACAAAAAGAGCATCACAATATGATAATAAAGGCTTAACAGTTTCGCCAGGTTTTTCCAGTTTCCTGGTAGGTCCTTGAAAATATCCGTGGTCTATAGGCAGAAATAAACAATGCCCATCATCCTGAATAAGCCGTGCCATACGATTCTGCATTCCCCAATCCATAATAAGTCTCCTTCTTGTCCGTTTTTAAACAGCTAATATTACCTTATTTTTTACTATCACACCATACAGCGGATAACACAAATTACCTTACCTTGCACCTGTATGTCTCCCGGAGCGACATAAATAGGACTCATTTGTTCGTTGGCCGGTTGTAAACGGATATATTCCCCTTCATGATAAATCTTTTTCAAGGTCACTTCTTCTTTATTTTTAAACCACACCGCTACCATCTCACCGTCTTCGGCGGTATTTGCTTCCTGCATCACTACCATATCGCCATCTCCGATAAGTGCATCTATCATAGAATTCCCTTTTACACGCAGAACATAAATATTTTCTCTTCCTCCAGTCAATTCCTGAGGCAACTGGATAGTTTCTGCGATACGGACACTATTCCATGAACCGCTATCTGGAACAGATATAGGTAGACCGGCAGCAATCTGACCCATTACAGGCACACTCGACCATGTTTCCCCTCTATTATATTCACTTAATTCTATACCACGGGATACTCCTTTATCACAATGTAAATATCCTTCACGTTCCAGAACACGCAAATTGTAATTAACAACAGAAGTAGAACTTATATGACAACCTTCAGCGATATCCCGTATCGTAGGTGGATATCCTCTTCCTGATAAAAATTCACGGATAAAACTAAGCATTCTTTTTTGTTTATCCGAAATCTCTTTCCTCACTAAACACTGAACTCTCTTCTAAAAATTTCTTACTGTCACGAACATGTGTTCTAAAAATAAGGCTAGCACCTTGTATTTTCCATGTCAAGCAGTTGCTTCAAAAACTTAATTATGTTATACTAACTTCCATCTAAGAGAGAGGAATCTCCTGAAATCGGAGATGGCATGTATCGACATCTCCTTATACTTGAAGTGAAAAGGTGAAACTTTTTAAGTGGGTTCAGCCCACTTTTTTGTTGTGTATTTAAGAATAATAGGGAGTCCTGAATAAAAATGAAGAGCGATCTTTTTTTAGCAATAACACAATTAGCTGCTGAGAAAAATCTGCCGAAAGAAGTAGTAATCAGAGCTGTAGAAGCAGCTTTAGTTGCTGCTTTCAAGAAAGATAGCTTCACTGCTAATACAAATATATTTGTCAGATTAACCCCCCAGGCGGGAGGTGTGGAAGTATATACTAACAAGACAGTTGTTGAGCAGGTTGAACATGATAATCAAGAAATCTCTTTAAACTCCGCCCAAAAGATTAATCCCAATGCTCAAATCGGTGATGTACTGGCAATAGAATCAACACCTCCCAATGCTGGCAGAATTGCAGCACAAACAGCCAAGCAGGTTGTTATGGAACGCCTGCATGAAGCAGAACGGGATGCCGTTTATGCGGAATATCATCCCAGAGAAGGTGATATTATCAGCGGCATCATCCAGCAGGTTGACCATAGACAAATAAGAATTGATCTCGGGCGAGCAGAAGCAATAATGCCTGCCAATGAACAAATACCGGGAGAACGTTACCGTATCGGTCAAAGAATTAAAGTATACCTGATGGAAGTTCTTACTGCTTCAAACGGACCACAATTGATTGTATCAAGAGCCCATCCGGCAATGTTGCGCAAGCTGTTTGAGATGGAAGTGCCGGAAATTCACAATAATGCTATTGAATTAAAAGCTATTGCCCGCGAAGCAGGTTATCGGAGCAAAGTTGCTGTATCTTCACGACAGGAAGGGGTTGATCCCATCGGCTGTTGTGTGGGGTTACGCGGCATTAGAATTCAAAATATAGTAGCTGAATTAAATGGGGAAAAAATTGATGTTGTGCAGTGGAGTCCGGAGCTAGCAACCTTTATTACCAATGCACTCAGTCCGGCTACCACAGTCCATGTTGACCTGGATCAGGAAAATAAAAGAGCAACAGTAATTGTTCCTGATAAACAGTTATCTCTTGCTATCGGTAAAGACGGACAGAATGCCCGCCTGACTGCTAAATTGACAAACTGGCGTATCGATTTAAAGAGCGTTTCCACTGCTGCTGCTGAGGCAGTTCCTGCTCCCGCTGTTACAAGGACGGAAAAAACTGTTAAAGAAGAAATTTCCCTGGAAGAAAAGGAAACAATTACTAAAGAGGTTCCCGCTCCCGAAGCAGTAATTGAAACTGCTGATATTTCCTCTTCGAAAGAAAAAGCTGCTCCTGTCCCCGAAGTACAACAAAAAGAAGAAAAACCGGAGAAATTGGAAGAGATAACAATTCCCGAAGAAGCAGTAGAAGAAGAATTAGAGGAAGAATTAGAGGAAGAATCGGTACCTATTCCCGTTGCGGAAATGGCAGCACCATTCCCTGTTCGTAATCAAACCGAACCCGGTGAATCACAGATTAGATTTGCTGAGGATATATTAATGCCGGAAATAAAAGGGAGTAAGTCAAAAAAGAGAAAAGGTGCTAAATTCGAAAGAACACGTCGCTCATAATAGGAAAATATCGAGAAAAGAAGTCAGACAATTAGATAATCAAAAAACGAAACGTTCCCCTCAAAGAACCTGTATTGTCTGCCGGAAAGTACAAAATAAACAGGACTTAATCCGTCTGATGAAAACATCCGATAATAGATTGCTGATAGACCAGGGGCGGAGACAAGAAGGACGGGGGATATATATCTGCCCAAAACAAGTGTGTTGGGAAAAAGCTCTTGAAGAGAAATGGTTAGACCGTACACTACACATTAAGATTACTCCGGAAAACCGTGCTTCTCTTGTCGAGCAAAGTAAAAATTTTATATCATATAAACCAGAGAGCTAAAACGAGTCACAAGAGGAGTTATTATAGATGTCACCTGACAATACAAAGTCAGTTTCAGGTAGTGAAGCAGGAATACCACACACGGGTGATATTACCCAGGCAAACAAAGCCAAAACGGTACCTGTTGTTAAAATACCCCATTCCATAACGGTAAAACACCTCGCAGAAATTCTTAATCTAACACCGGTAGCCGTTGTAAAACAGATGATGCGTAACGGCATTATGGCTAATATCAACCAGACAATTGATTATGAAGTTGCCGCTAATTTAAGTAGAAAACTTGGCTACCAACCTAAACCGGAACTAAGCGAAACACCACAACAGAAAAAAACACCTATTGTTATCAAAGGTCAAGAAGAAGCCATGGAGCCCCGCGCTCCGGTTGTCACTGTCATGGGACATGTTGACCATGGTAAAACCCGCTTGCTAGATGCCATCCGTCATTCTAATGTCATCGCCACTGAAGCAGGTGAAATGACACAGCATATTGGAGCTTACCAGGTTGAAATTAAAGGACGTAAGATTACTTTCCTCGACACCCCGGGACACGAAGCTTTTACTGCCATGCGTGCCAGAGGAGCACGCGCTACTGACATCACTATTCTCGTTGTCGCTGCTGATGACGGCGTAAAACCACAGACTATTGAAGCCATAAACCACTCACGTGCAGCCGGAGTCCCTATTATCGTAGCATTGAATAAAATCGATAAGCCGGATATTAATATCGAACGTGTGAAACAACAATTAGCCGAACAGGACTTGTTGATTGAAGAATGGGGTGGAGATGTTATATTAGTCCCTGTTTCTGCGAAACAAATGCTGGGTATTGATGACCTTCTGGAAAATATTCTTATCCTGGCAGAAATGCAAGAATTAAAAGCAAATCCTAATTTACCCGCTACGGGAGTAGTTATTGAAGCTGGTATGGACAAAACACGTGGCCCTGAAGCTACAGTGTTAGTACAATCAGGCACGCTGGAAAACGGTAATATCGTTATCACCGGAAATTCCTATGGCAAAATAAAAGCAATGTTTGATGATAAAGGTGCAATCGTAAAAAAAGCAGGACCATCCACTCCTGTAAAAATCATAGGGCTTAATACCGTACCTCAAGCCGGCGATACTATCACTGTTGTATCCGATGAGCATCAGGCAAAAGCTATTGTTCAACAAAGAACCATCGGTCAACAAGAACAATCCGGAGTTACAAAAGGTAATAGTTTGAGTGCCTTTTCATCCCAGATTCGACAGGGTGAGATTAAAAATCTTAATATCATTCTAAAAACCGATGTTCAGGGTAGTATTGAACCTATTCTGAATACATTAAATCAAATAAAAACAGATGAGGTAAAAATTAATATTGTTCATGCTGCCACCGGTAGTATAACAGAAGGTGATGTCCTCCTGGCACTGGCATCCAATGGAATTATTGTCGGTTTCAATGAGAAACCGGAGCCCGGAGCAAAACGCCTTGCCGAAATAGAAGGGGTTGACATCCGTAACTATAACATCATTTATTCCCTGACAGATGACATCCAAAAAGCAATGCACGGTATGTTGGAACCAAAATATGAGGAAGTTGTTGATGGTCATGCCGAAATACGCGCTATCTTTTCCACTAAAACTTCAAAAATAGCGGGGGTTTACGTTACCAGTGGTAAAGCAAGAAGAACATCCCAGGCCAGGGTTATTCGCAATAACAAGGTAATTTGTCAGTCTTCTAATGTCAGTAGCCTCAAGCATTTTAAGGATGATATCAGAGAAGCCGCCACCGGTCTTGAGTGCGGTGTTACTCTGGAAAACTGTAACGATTTTGCTGTTGGCGATATTATTGAATTCTTCCATACTGAAAAAGTTGCCAACTAAATACATATTAAAAATAGCAGAAGAATTATTTTAGAGTAAGAAAGATAATATCATGTCGCGACGTGCTGAACGAGTAAACCATGTTATCCGTGACAGAATTTGCGAAGTATTACAACGAGAGATACGTGACCCCAGACTAAGCAGTCTTATTTCCGTTACTGAAGTACGCACCTCATCCGACCTGAAATATGCCAGAGTTTATGTCAGTGTTATGGGGAGTGAAGAGGAAAAAACGCAAGCACTAAAAGCGCTTACCAGAGCTTCCAAGTATTTCTCCCACGAACTACGCGATTATTTGTCGATGCGTTTCGTTCCTGAATTGAGTTTCTCTCTGGATAATTCTATCGAACACGGCGCCTATTTACTAGAACTTATTAAACAGGCTTCTCCCGAAAGCAACACAGATAACAATATGATACCGGAAGAAAAATGAGCATTGATGGCATCATCAATCTCATCAAGCCACGAGGAGGAACCTCCTTCAGAGCTACTCAGCTAATCCGACAATGGAGCGGTGAGCAGCATATCGGCCATACCGGGACACTTGACCCGATGGCAAGCGGAGTCCTTCCCATTTGTCTGGGACAGGGAACAAGGGTTGCCCAATTCATTACCGCAGAAACTAAAGTTTACAGAACTGATATTAGACTGGGTATCACTACTGATTCATACGACGCTACCGGTAAAATAATAGAAGAACGTGATACTTCCACTATCACGCTATCACAGATAGAAAAAACCCTGCAGTCTTTCCAGGGTAATATTGAACAAAAACCACCAATGTATAGTGCTCTCAAACAGCAAGGAAAACGACTTTACAGCCTTGCCCGTAAAGGAATTGAAGTTGAGCGCCCCTCCAGAAAAATCAACATAATAAACCTGGAACTTCTGGACTGGCATTCCCCTACCATCTCCATTAAAGTAGAATGCAGTAAGGGTACCTACATTCGCACTCTGGCTTTCGATATCGGGAAATCCTTGGGATGCGGAGCTCACATGTCTGACCTTATCCGTCTTAAATGCGGTCCTTTTTGCATTGAAGACGGGGTTACGCTTCCTGAAATTAAAGACGCATTTCAGAATAATTACTGGCAGCACTACGTTTATCCTCTGGATACCCATTTAATGAGCTGGCCGGCAGTCATTGTAAACCGGGAAACTCAGCAGATGATAGAAAATGGCAAACATCTGGATTTGGAAGCCCCGGTAAATAATGATAATATATTATCCTTATCAGGAGAAAAAATGATAAATAACATGGACTATTGCCGTGTCTATACATCAGGAGGTCAATTAATTGCTATCATGCAATATGAACATGATAGCAAATTGTGGCATCCCGAGAAAGTTTTTTCTCGAAGCAAAACTGAAGTGTCCGTTTAAATCCCACCTGACCTGGTTCCGCTTTTTCCGATGGAACTTATCAAGCAAGAAATGAGTCCTGTCAGTTAGAAAATATTCTGGATATACCGGCAAAAATATTCTATTAAGAATGAAGGAGTCAGCTCCGTCGATAGCCACAAACCGAATACCGCTGTTGCTCAGGCTTATTACAATAAAAGAGAAGGGGTCAAACGTTTGACGACAGAAACAGGTGCAGGACAATGGGGCAGTGCTCTGGCATTAGCCTGTAATTACTTTGGATTGGAATGCCGTGTCTATATGGTCAAGGCAAGCTATTACCCAGAAACCATACCGTCGTTCTATGATGCAGACATGGGGAGCACAATGTATTCCCAGCCCCAATACAGCAACCAATTCCGGCCGCAAGGTTCTGGCACAGGACCCGTACAGCCCGGGAAGTCTGGGAATCGCTATCAGTGAAGCTGTCGAGGCTGATGCCTACCCTGATGTAATAATCGGTTGTGTCGGTGGTGATTCCAATTTTGGCGGTAATGATAATGCCCTTCATCCCCGATAAGCTCAAGGAAAGAAATTACGCATTATATCAGTCGAAGCAGAATCATGTCCCCACATTACAAAAGGACTGTATGCTTATGATTTCGGTGATGAAGCAGGATTAACACCACTTCTAAAAATGACAACTCTGGGACATTCCTTTGTGCCTCCGTCCGTTCCTGCCGGAGGACTGCGTTACCATGGCATGGCGCCTCTCATTTCTTACCTTTATCAACTAAAACTTATTAAAGCACAGGCAGCGCATCAAACTGCTGTATTCAAGAGTGCCATAACATTTGCCCGCAGTGAGGGGTATTATACCTGCTCCAGAAACATCTCATGCTATAAAAGTATTAATTGACGAAGCACTTGCCTGCAAAAAGTCCGGAGAAGCAAAAACTCTATTATTAGCCTTCAGTGGACACGGTCATTTTGATATGTCTGCCTATGATGCCTATTTTGCCAACAAATTAGAGGATTAATCATATCCGGAAGAAAAAGTAAAAGAAGCACTCACTCATTTACCTAAAGTGTAAACCGCAGAAACTGTCAGAATAACAATAGTCCACTAACCAGTCAGAATATAGCTTCCGCCATCTACAGAATATTTAACCAGGGGATTTGTTCCTTTAACCCCATACCACAACCAGATTACAGATTGGATGCTATCCTCATCCAGACCGCCTATTCTAACCTTATAGCAATCAAATGTACCCGCCGGCACAGTTATCGTCTCAGTACTGGTAACAGCAAAAGAAACAACAGGAGCCGAAAACTGCGTTACCACAAAATTGGGAATTTCAGCATAATATCCCTCTGCCAGTGGTAATGTGCGACCTAAAAATATTATTTCATCATTATCATAGATAACATCAGGAACAGCAATTACTATACTCCCATATGTTGCCTCGACATCATCACTTCCATCCTCTGCATCTACTGGCATTAAAACAGTAACACGATTTTTTTCATATGAACAATCCAGTTCGGTTGCTCCGGCACTTTCACTACTTATTATCTTTGAACTAACTATAGGAGCCAGAGTCTTTTTATCTACTGCCACAAAGCCGTTAATTGAAGTCGTATCCGTAACACGGTCATACCCAAGAATATAGGCTTCATCACTTTTTTCAACAGTCAACACAATCTTACCTATCACATCGCCGGATTCGTCTTCCATCTGATAAGATAGCTGCTCGCTATCAGCCCAGGGGATATTAATAACGAGATTAGAATACGCATCCGTTTCCGTATCAATACTACTACTCTGGCAACCGGCGAAGCTTAGCGCCATCACCATCATAAAAATTAGAAGAGCTACTTTCTTCATTATCTCCCCCTGCAGAGACTTATTACCCTGACAACAACTGGAATCCCATAATTTACTGATTCTATCATTTTTAAATACTCCAGGCTAATTATTTATTCAATTTACATTTGACAGTCATCGGAACACAAGCATAAAATTAGGGGAGTCAGAGTTAGAAAGGGATATCCTGATATGATTGAAATGGTTATTGATAGAGTTGCATCCAGCACATTAAAGTTTGAGAAGGTTGTCTTATTAAAAGAAAAAGATGCAGATAGATTTCTTCCTATCTGGATTGGACCTACCGAAGCAAGTGCAATTTATATCAAACTACAGGGGCTTACATCGCATCGACCATCCACGGCAGACCTGATATGTAATATCTTATCAGCACTAGGAGTAACAACGAGTTCTATTATTATTAGTGATTTAAAAGATGATACTTTTTACTCCAAGATTATCCTTGACATACAGGGACGGCTGCTAGAAATTGATGCCCGGCCGAGCGACGCTCTCGGAATTGCGGTAAGGACAAAAGCACCCATTTTCGTTACCGAGGCAGTAATTAATAATGCCGGTATTTCCCCTAAAGAAAAGAGTGTACAGCCATCATCTCCTGTAAATACTCCTGAAAGTACCGAGCCTGAAAAAGAAGTCTCGGAACAGGAAATAGAAAAACTCTCTGCTTTTGCTGATTTTATAAACAATCTTAACCTTGACGATTTCGAAAAACACAGCTCCTGACCTGATAGCATGGATAGTGTCGGTTGTATTATAGTAGCTGCAGGACGCAGCCAGCGGATGAATGGCAAAGACAAGATATTTGCCTCACTGGCAGGTAAACCACTAATTGCACATACCATAAATGTATTCCAAAAAAACAATGCTGTTCAGCAGATTGTCCTGGCATTAAAAGAAGATAATCTATCATCCGGACAAAAATTACTTGATGATTATCGCTGGTCGAAACTAATCAAAATATATCCCGGCGGGGAACATAGACAGGACTCGGTAGCACGTGGGTTTTCCTATCTACCGGATTGTCAGTGGATTATTATTCACGATGGTTCCCGCCCCTGCTTGACCGGTTATATTATTGATAGAGGTTTATGCTGTGTACAGGAAACAGGTGCTGCTATAGCCGCTGTGCCCATCACAGATACGATAAAAGTAGTAAATGGTGACTTTATTATCAACGATACACCTGACCGTACATCTCTCTGGGCAGCACAAACTCCTCAAATATTCCGCCGCGATATTATTATTGCGGCACATGATAATGCAATTAAAAATAACCTGAAAACAACCGATGATGCTGCCCTGGTAGAAAAACTGGGTTATAAGGTAAAGATTTATCGCGGTTCCTATGATAATATAAAGGTCACCACCAGCCATGACCTGTCACTGGCAGAAATAATTCTAACAAATAAAAGGAGATGAAGGCCCGTTACCCTGCTCCTTCATCAGAAAACAATGCGAATCGGAATCGGATATGATGTTCACACTCTGGTCTCAGGCCGTAAACTGATTCTCGGCGGCACTGAGATAAAATTCGAAAAAGGTCTTGCCGGACACAGTGATGCCGATGTGCTCAGTCATGCCATCATGGATGCGCTCCTGGGAGCTGCAGCACTGGGAGATATCGGAACTCACTTTCCCTCCAGTGATGCCCGTTACACTAATATTTCCAGCCTCACCCTTCTCCATAATGTTGCAGAAATACTCGGGGCACAAGGATGGAAAATTAATAATATAGACGCCACTATTATCGCCCAAATGCCGGTATTATCCCCGTATTACAATCAGATGCGGTCGAATATAAGCAATACACTGCATCTCCCGATAGAGTATATTAGTATCAAAGCGACAACTACAGAAAAATTAGGCTTCTGCGGCAGGGGAGAAGGAATTGCCGCACAGGCAATAGCGTTAATAGAAAAACCTGAGGATAAGTAATGAAGATATACAATAGCCTGTCCGGGCAAAAAGAAGAATTTAAACCCGCAGGCGAAGTTGTAAAAATATATGTTTGCGGCATCACCCCTTATGATGACTCTCATATCGGCCATGCTATGAGTTATGTCATTTTTGATGTTGTGCGCAGATATCTGGAATATCGTAATTTCAAAGTCAAATACATCCAGAATTTTACCGATATCGATGATAAAATAATTAACCGTGCTAATCGTCTGGGTATCCCGGCAAAAGAACTGGCTGATAGATTTATTGAACGCTATTTCCGTGATATGGACTCCCTTAATATCAGAAGAGCCGACTCTTATCCCAGGGTTACGGAAGAAATACCGGAGATTATCAAGGTGGTGCAGGGATTAATTGACAGAGGACATGCTTATCAAGCCGGCGGCAGTGTTTATTTCCGTGTTAAAAGCGACCCGGATTACGGTAAACTCAGTCATCGTAATCCGGAAGGTATATCCGGGGACACTGCAGAGGAAAATAAAGAGAGTGCTCTTGATTTTGCTCTCTGGAAAGCTTCCCAAGAAGGCGAACCCTCATGGGAAAGTCCCTGGGGAGCAGGCAGACCGGGCTGGCATATCGAATGTACTGCCATGGCATTAAAATACCTCGGAACGACTATCGATATTCACGGTGGTGGTGAAGATCTTGTTTTTCCTCACCATGAAAATGAAATCGCCCAGTCGGAATGCTATACCGGCAAAAAACCTTTTGCTTCCATCTGGATGCATAACGGCATGGTACAACTGGGCAAAGAAAAGATGAGCAAGTCTCTGGGAAATATTATCCCCATTAAAGACCTGCTCAATATACATTCTGCGGATGCAATACGCCTGTTCATCATTAACTCTCATTACCGCAGTCCCCTTACCTATAGCGAAGAAGGGCTCGATGCCGCCGAAAAAGGTCTGGAAAGACTGCGTCAGGCAGCCCTAAAAAATACTGATTCTGCCACCAACCAGAGTGAGATAAACATCACAGATTACCGGCAGCGCTTTATTACTGCTATGGATGATGATTTCGGTACACCTCAGGCTGTGGCAACATTATTTGATTTAGCCCGGGAAATCAATAAAGGGCGAGAAGAACATCGGGATATTTCTCAAGCACAACAAACATTGACGGAGCTGGCAAATATTCTAGGGTTGACCCTGGCCAAAAAAGAAGATGCTTTATTGGAAGCAAACCCTTTCATTGAATTGTTAATTACACTCCGTAATGATTTACGTGCTGCCAAACAATGGCAACTGGCGGACAAAATTCGCTCCTCTTTAACAGAATTAGGGATAATTCTGGAAGATAGCCCGCAGGGAACAACCTGGAAAAGTAAAAAGTGATTTTATCACAGGATCAGGAACAAATACTATGCCAAATAAACCATGTCTTGCCATAGACCTCGGAGGTACTAAAATATTAACCGCGCTGGTATCCCCGCAGGGAGAAGTTGTCACCCGTAAATTATTCCCTACCGATGCCCAGGCAGGGCCGGATGACGTCATTAACCGGGCGCTATCTTCTCTGGAGCAGGTACTGTATCAGGCCTCTCTGAATACCACCGGAATAGAGGGAATCGGTATTGCCGTTGCTGGACCGCTGGATATCAGCCGGGGTATTGTTACCACATCCCCCCACCTGCCGGGATGGGATAATATTCCCCTGCGCGACATCATCAAACAAAAATTTAATGTACCCTCCTTCCTCATCCATGATGCCAGTGCCTCCGCTCTTGCAGAGCATCGTTTCGGCGCCGGGAAAGGCACTAAAGACATGCTCTATATCACTATCAGTACCGGCATCGGCGGGGGCATAATCACCGGCGGAAAATTATATGTCGGCACCAGTGGTACTGCCGGAGAAATAGGCCACATGACTATTGTAACAAACGGCCCGCAATGCACCTGCGGTAATCGGGGCTGCTGGGAAATGTTTGCCTCGGGAACAGCCCTGGCCCGGGAGGCGAAAAAAAGAATTAACGAGGGAGCACAATCGTCCATTCTCAAACTGGCGGCAGGAAACATCGAAAATATCACCGCTAAAACCGTCTCCGATGCTGCCGAAGATGGTGACGCTCTTGCTCTGGAACTGGTAGAACAACTGGGAGTGTATTTCGGCATCGGGTTGGCTAACCTCATCAATATTTTTAATCCGGAGATGATAGTTATCGGTGGCGGGCTCTCCAAAATGGGAAGCCTGCTCCTTGCGCCGGCCTACCGTACCGCGGCAGAAAGAGCTTTCCCCATATCAATGGAAAAAGCAAGCATCGTTTCCAGCAAATTAAGCGATGATGCCGGGGTAATCGGAGCAGCAACATACGTTATCGACCGTATTGCCGAATTATCTTGACCCCCTATCAACCACAATGCTAGAATGACCCGCGTGGTGGGCGTTGCCCAGAGGCTTAAGGCGCCAGGTTGTGGCCCTGGAGATCGAGGGTTCGAATCCCTCCGTCCACCCCAGACAAATTTTTCTTCCCGTCTATCAATGCGCCTGTAGCTCAGCTGGATAGAGCATCGGTCTTCGGAACCGAGTGTCGTGGGTTCGAATCCCACCGGGCGCGCCACTTTTCTTGTTCAATACAAAAACTGATCTCGTTCAGATAGATAAGTGACACTATAATAGTGTCATGAAAATAAGATATAACATCGCCCAAGGAAGTTATCAGTTAAGCAGATTAACAATTGATCTGTCTAAAGAAGCGCAAGTCAGACTGAGCTGGTTTGATTACTACCGGAATCATCAGCATAACGCCCGCTTAACTTGCCGGCACTTCGGGATATCGCCGCAGACCTTTTATCACTGGCAGAAACGTTATGATCCTCATCATCGCAAAACTCTGGAAACCCGTTCCTGCCGTCCAAAGAGAGTGCGCCAACCAACCTATACTCTGGCACAGATTGAAGCCGTACGTAAGGTACGGGAATGTTATCCCCACGGGAGCAAAGACAAACTGGCGGTAGTGAATTTCAATCGGTATTCGAAGAGGAATGCCAAAAAACGAAAGAGCAAACTCTTTGTTTTACCACCCCGATCACTCCAACTGAATGGAACAGTGAAAAGAGCCAATCGTACCCATGCCGAGGAGTTCTATGAAGTCATTGATAGTACCTTTGACCTTGCGGATATCAGACCTGAACTCTTACAATAGGAACAAGTAAGTAATACTATCCGTCCCAACCAGGACTTGCGTTACCTCACCCCGCAACAGAATCTGGAGAAATATTATAAGAAGGTAATGTGTCACTAATGTACTGAACGAGTACAGTGACTTAACCGAGGAGAGACTTAGCACTTATAATAGATTATGCGATAGTTTACACGTGACTAAAAAAATAGGTCTGGGATCGTTTTCCGGACTTTCGGAACCAGAACAAGAGCTGGTTTTCGATAAGATGACCGGAATCTGTGATTTGGACTTGGATGTTGTGAACTACTAGTCAATAGCTAAATAAATCAGAATAATACACTATCAGAATTCCTGTATGATAGTGGGAATATGGTAAAAATAAAGAAGAATGCAACAGTATGAATGGTAACACGCGGGTAAATATCAAACCCGGTTTGCATGTTTTAATAATATTAAAGCAGGACCAGCGCTCCGGAAAAACAACGGAGGGAATCGTCCGGGATATCCTTACTAAATCTTCCACTCATCCCCACGGCATCAAAGTCCGCCTGGAAGGCGGCCAAATCGGTCGCGTGCAGAAGATAATCGGGTAACCCCGTTTTGCATGAATGGCCTGATTATATTATAAGAATTATCCTGATATTGGAACATCCATTGTATTTAAAATTGATATGATTTTTATTGTAGAGTAAGACTCTATGTTAAGGTATTTACTATTCTCGTGGTAAGAACCGCTATTAATAAAATATATTTCTTGTTACAATTTGGGAGCAGTAGTAATATGATTTAAATAAGAGGATTTTTTGTTTTTGTCTTCTAAATATAAAGTATAATTTTACATGGATAAGAAATGATTGATTATTCTAAGATAGAAACTACAAAGGCTGAACCAGAAGCTTCCTCAATGATTGAGACTTTCCGAGCTGTTGGCTACAATTTGGAAACAGCTATAGCAGATATTATCGATAATTCTATTTCGGCACATGCAAACAATATATGGGTTGATTATAAGTGGAATGGTCCAGAAACTATTATCTTCATTACTGATGATGGCCATGGCATGAGTAACGAGGAGATTATTCAGGCTATGAGACCAGGGTGCCGAAATCCTTTAGAACAAAGAACCCTATATGACTTGGGCAGATTTGGTCTTGGCTTAAAAACAGCCTCTTTTTCTCAATGCAGAAAGTTCTGTTTAATTTCCAAGATAAGTGGTGGTGAAAGTGCGTATTGGACTTGGGATTTAGACTATGTTAATCAGAGTAAAGCCTGGGATATACTTAAGTATAAACCTGATTATGAAATCTACTATGAAAAATTGAAAAAACTTAACTCAGGAACGGTAGTAGTGTGGTGGGATATTGATAGACTCACAAAAGAATCAGGCAAATCTGACGAAAGAGCAAAGGCCAAGTTTTTTGAAGTAATGGAATCTTCAAAAAATCACATTGGGATGGTATTCCATAGATTTATTCAAAATGGTCTCAATATATATTTCCGCGACAGAAAAATTATCCCTTGGGATCCTTTTATGATAGGTACAGATGGCATACAGACCAGACCAGAAACAAAAATTGCAGATGGCCAGATTATCGTTCAGGGGTTTATTTTACCACACAGGTCAAAATTAACTCCGGAAGATTATGACTACGGGAAGGGACCCAAAGATAGCTGGACCCATCATCAAGGTTTTTATATTTATAGGAATAACAGACTTTTAGTAGCCGGAGATTGGCTCGGAATGTTTAAAAAAGAGACACATTACGATTTATGCAGAATCAAACTCGATATAACAAATAAATTTGACATTGATTGGAATATCGATATTAAAAAATCTCAGGCGATACCACCTCCTCAATATCGCGAACAGATATCGGCATTAGCCAAAGAAGCGAGAGCTTTAGCAGTAGAAGTATATCGTCATAGAGGCAAAATTATAAAAAGGACATTTACCAAGAATGATTATTTCCCTATTTGGGAAGAATATGTCAGACATGGTAAACTTTTTTTCAAACTGAATAGACGTCATCCGATTATCCGGGATTTATTGGATGCGGAGAATAGTTCGAGAAATAATATTAAAAATGCATTCAAGTTTATTGAAGAAACTATTCCCGTTCCATTGATTATGATTCGTGAAAATGAAGGCGAGATAACGCACGGGATACCTTTCGAAGGAATAAGTCACGATCCTATCTTGCATAATATGCAAGAAATGTACAGACAAATGATTAATAACGGCTATAGTTCAGAAGATGCCAAAGCGAGAATAGCTAATATAGAACCGTTCGATTCTTATTTAGAGTATCTTGATCATTTGGAGGACGCCGTTGAACAACGAGGCAATTAGAATCATAAGAATAATGCTCGGGGATAAATCCTCAGTTTCAAGAGATGAAATAGAAGCTAAAGTAAATCAAGTTTTAGAAATGCCCGATTATTCAATATGTGATCGGAGTCAGTTAATTAGAGAAGCTGAAAGTATTTACAAGGTTAGAGTCGATGAATACAGAATTATCGAAAAGGAAGAAAGACGGTTACCTTGGTTGAATGGAAAAAGGTCTGAGATAGATTGGAATTTCTGGTCTCGTTACAGAAGGTACCTGCAGGATGATAAGAATTTTGCCCCAGATACATTAAACAAGCTTAACCGTCTTACAGACAGAATACTCGATAGCCTTTTTGACCCAACAGCAAATATCCAGATAGACAAAAAGGGATTAGTAGTCGGACAAGTGCAATCGGGCAAAACCTCTAATTATACGGGTCTTATTTGTAAAGCTTCAGATGCTGGATTCAGACTGATAATCGTTCTTGCCGGTATACATAATAATCTCCGGAGCCAGACTCAGTTGAGGCTTGACGAAGGTTTTCTTGGTTTTGATACACAACTTACAAGAGCCTATAACCAGAATAATATCAGGATCGGGGTTGGGCTAATAAATCGTAATGGTGTTGCACATTCTCTTACCTCCAGTCTTGATAATGGTGATTTTACTCAGGGAGCTGCAAATGCTTCGGGCTTTAATTTTGATACAGGTGAGCCAATTATTGCAGTCGTTAAAAAGAATCCCTATGTTCTGGATAGACTATACAAGTGGCTTTATAACCAAGCAAACCCGGAATCTTATGATAACAAAATCATCAGCAGTAAATCTTTATTAATGATTGATGATGAGGCTGATTACGCTTCAATTAACACTAATAAACCCGAATGGCAACCAACTCGTATAAATAGACAAATTCGGAGTATATTAAACATTTTTAGAAAATCAGGGTACGTGGGGTATACTGCAACTCCATTTGCGAATATTTTTATTCCTCTCAAAGATGATGATCTTTTCCCGCGGGATTTTATTATAAACATTCCTTCACCCTCAAATTATATTGGGCCGGAAAAGGTATTTGGGTTTCGCTTTGCTGAACAAGAGGAAATAACAGATGATGTTCTACCTATCATAAACAGAATAGAAGATTGTCACGACTTCGTTCCAGATAGACATAAACAAAATGATCCACTACCAAGTTCAATTCCCAGTTCTTTGATGAAGGCAATGCGTTGTTTTATTCTTACCTGTGCTATTCGTCGACTTCGAGGACAGACATTGGTGCACAACTCTATGCTTATTCATGTTTCGCGATTCAGACGCTGGCAAGACCACATTACCGAACTTGTTCAGAAACAGTTCGACTATTATAGAATGGGTATAGATCAAAATGACCCGGAGGTACTGGATATTTTCAAAAGTACATTTGAAGAAGATCAATATGATGAAAAAGGCTATTGTACTTATAAATCATATGTCTTTGTATCCAATCAAATACTTAGTTCTCCGCTATCAACCGTAGATTCTTGGGTTCAGGTTCACTCATGGAAGGATTTATTACCGCATCTGAGCGAAGCGGTATCAAGAATTGATGTCCGGGAGATACACGGTGGTTCCAGAGAAGCATTAGACTATTATGATCACAAAAATGGTCTTTCCGTTATTGTGATCGGTGGGAACAAACTATCGAGAGGCCTTACTCTCGAAGGGTTATCAGTCAGCTATTTTTTACGCTCATCTCGGATGTACGATACCTTGATGCAAATGGGACGCTGGTTTGGCTATAGGCCTGGTTATGTGGATTTGTGCAGACTATTCACCAGCCGAGAACTAAATGAACACTTTTGTCACATTACTCGTGCATCAGAAGAATTACGTGAGGAATTTGACTATATGGCTGATGTTGCTGGTTCGACACCAGAGCAGTATGCATTAAAAGTAAGAACACATCCGGGTATCCTGCAGATTTCTGCTACTAATAAAATGCGTTCAGTAGTAAATGTGCAGTTAAGCTGGGCTGGCCGTTTAGTCGAATCATACGAGTTGATAAAGAATCCTCAAACTATTGCACACAACCTGAAACACACACGGGATTTTATTTTGAGTTTAACAAAAGACTACGAAGTTAGGAAATACAATTTCGTGTGGTATGACATACCTGCAGATAAAATTATTGAATTATTAAACGGTATTTATACACCTGAAAATTTAAAGGCTTATGTGCCACGTAACTTGATAAAATTCATAACAGCACAACTGCCGAATGGAGAATTAACAAGCTGGCGGGTTGCTTTAATGTCAAAGCAGAACGCTTCCCGAACAGTATCATTTTGTATTAGAGATATCTCGGTTAATATCGGGTGTTGGGTGAGAACGCAGGATGAATATAGTTCAAATACAGCTATTTACTATCTCAGGAAATCTCACATTATTAGTCCGGACCATGAATGTATTGACCTCACAGATTCAGAACGTGCCCGTGCAATGGAGTTAACTAAAGAACATCGTTTAAAACAAAACAAAGAAGGTGAACCCCAATATCCCAATGGGGAGATCATACGTAATAATATCAGAAATCCACAAAATCCTTTATTGTTAATTTATCTGCTTGATCCTGTTCATGCGAAAATGCCTGATAGTTCTGATCCTTTTATGGGATATGCCATAAGTTTCCCAGGAAGTAGATATGAAGAATATATAACTTATGCTGTACATGAGCAACTACTAGAATATCTTGATACTGCAGACGATGAAGAGGATTTTGATGAAAGTACTGAAGATTGAAACTTTATGGCAAGAGTTGGAACGTGATGAATTATCCTCTGGATTACTCTGTAAACGCTTCTCAGCCGATATTAAACCAGATATTTATATTGCTTTAAAATTCCCAGAAAAATTACGCTGTATAGCAGCTCGTTTAGATTCCCCTATAGATATGAACATAGAAAACTTAAACAGTTTCCGTGATATTAAAATAGAAACGATTGACGATCATCAGCATAAAGATAAAAAAATTCTACTTATTCTTCTTCTCGACAGTAAATATAACGATGTTTTCGCTCCTCTTTGTGAAGATTTGATGAACCAAATCGCAGATATTACCAGCGAAAACAGACTAATTAATGAATTGTTAGCCAGGCTAGCCCAATGGCAAACTATATTTGAGAAATATAAGTCCCTAGGTTTATCTGAAGAATCACAAATAGGATTGTATGGCGAGCTATTTTTTTTACGAAAACTTCTCAGTAATTTAAATAATCACAGATTTTATATTAATGCATGGAAAGGTCCCGACCAAGCGGTTCAAGATTTTCAATATTCAGATTGGGCTATCGAAGTGAAAACCACACATGGTAAAAACCATCAAAAAATCCAAATTACTAGCGAACGTCAATTAGATACAAGCATCATACCGAACATATATTTGTATCATCTATCGCTTGATATTAGAGAAAATAAAGGCGAAACTTTAAATGAACTAGTTGATAATATTCTGGATTTAATTGATGCTGATAGTGTTGCAAGTATCAATTTTAAACAAAAACTTTTAAACGCAGGTTATTTTGGGAATCACCGCACATTATATTCCAATAATGGTTACAGAATAAGGAAGGAAAGATTATTTACAGTTACTGAAACCTTTCCAAGAATTATTGAAGGCCAGCTGTCAGGAGGAGTAGGTGACGTGAGATACTCAATTGTTCTTGAAGATAACGTTCCATGGAAATTGTCTGCAGAAGATTTATTTTCCAAAATGAGGCAGAACAATGCTTGAGACACAGGAAATAGAAAGGTTCCATTCCGAACTGCAACAGAACATTCAAGCCCTACTAGTTTCAGAGGAAGAGGGTGCAACTCCTGAACAAATATTTACCGATAGTACCCTGACACTACTTGATGAAGCCGGTGAAACCGAGAATTTTAGAGTCTGTTATGATGAAAAAATTAGCAAACGTGGTATTGAACATAAGATTAATGGCTATGCTTTATATGAGAACTACGAGACACTGGACATCTTTATCACGATTTATGATAACACGGAAACCATTGTGACAATTCAAAAAAGTGAGATAGATAAAGCTTTTAATAGAGCTCTAAAATTTCTTGAAAATGCAATATCTAAGGGTTATGTTGACCAAGTTGAGGAGAGTTCAGAAATATTTGATCTTGCCAATACACTCTACAAATCTCCTGAAGTAAGGGAGTATTTATCGCGAATAAATATTTTTGTCCTCACAAACGGCGAGGTGAAATCAAATATAGAGTTTAGTAAAACTTTTTCTAACTATAGAGTACTTCTAAGAATAATAGATATCCATTATTTATATAATTTATCGGATAAATCACGCATTCCTGTTGAGATTAATTTCGCTGAACTGGGAGTTCCTTTACCATGTATCACAACTAATGTCGAGCTTGAAGGTTATCAATCGTATCTGGCAATTATTCCAGGTGTTGTTTTGGCTAATATCTATGAAAAGTATGGGCCAAGATTATTGGAACAGAATTTAAGATCCTTTCTTCAATTTACTGGGAAAATCAATCGTGGTATCAGGGACACAATTCGTAATGAACCACACATGTTCCTTGCTTATAATAACGGGATTAGCGTGACCGCTGAAGAAATTCGACTTGAGACACTATCAAATAATGAGGGACGTGTTATTACATACGTTAAGGATTTTCAAATTGTAAATGGGGGACAGACGACAGCGGCGATATATCACACCTGTAAGAAATATTCGGGCGATATTTCCCAAATCTATGTCCAGCTAAAATTAACAACTATAAAGAATAAAGAAACCATAAGAGAGACGGTTGCTAAGATAGCAGAATATGCAAATACACAGAACAAGATCTCAGCTTCCGACCTGAGTTCTAATAGGCATGGATTAATCCGATTGGAAATGATTTCCCGGTCGGTTTGGGCACCCCCAAGAGCCGGGCAATCAACACAAACCAGATGGTTTTTTGAGAGAGCCAGAGGTCAGTTTAAGAATGAACGACTTTTACAGGGGTTTACACCTTCAAAGAGAAAAGCATTTGAGCTTACCAATCCTTTAAGACAAGTATTAACAAAAGAATTATTAGCGAAGTATATCAATTGCTATAATGAGGTCATCAAGAATAACAGAATTGCCATTGGACCTCATACTGTTGTCAGAGGTAATCAAAAAAATTATGCCCAGTTCTTAAGTCATAACCTTGTGGAAGAGCCGGATGAGCAATACTTTCAGGATTCTGTCGCCAAGGCAATAATTTTTAAATCAGCAGAAAAAGTCTACGGAATTCAACCCAATGCAATAGGTGATATGCGTTATATTACAGTACCTTATTCCATCGCATGGCTTGCCCATAAATTAAATTATAAAATAAATCTGTCTAAAATATGGAGGCAACAAAATTTAGATTCAGAATTTGAAAATATCCTCCATCTAATCATGGTCAATATTGAGGAATATATTAAAAATAATGCACCTGGTTCACTATACGGTGAATGGGCAAAAAAAGAAGAATGCTGGATTTCTGTCAAGAATCAAGAGTTCGATATTAATCTCAACAAAATCCAAAATTACATTCGTGATGAAAACACAGTAAATCAAGAAGGACGTGATGATATTGATCAACAAATAAGAGACAAAATTTTAGAGGATATCAAATCGTTGGGCGATGAGAACTGGAAAAAAATTTACTTATGGTGCAAGAGCTCGGGGCAGATATCTCAGTTCTACACAGATATGGCACACAATATTGGTAAAAAGGTGAGGGATAGGATTACTTTATCGACCAAAGAGATTCTTGCTGCTCATTTTATATTGGAAGAGGTAGGGAGGAAAAGTACTTTGCTCCAATCAATATACGATGATAGCGAAGAATAATCATTCCCCTCAAATTTATAGTAGAAGTCTAATTTGTTTGATTACTAATTTGGCCGACTAATGATTTGAGACAAATGTCATTAAATAACATACTGGATTTTTTAGCTGAAGGATTCTTAAACTAGAAATGAATGTTATTGTTTGAAATTAGGTTTTACTTTAAGGGAAAATAAGTGTTTTATGTAGTTGATCTTTTTGCTGGATGTGGTGGGATGAGTGAGGGTTTTCAACAAGCAGGATTTAACGTAATTGCTGAAGTTGAGATGAATCATTTTGCATGTGAAACGTTAAGGACGAGGCATCTTTTTCACGAACTTATAAAAATCAAGGAGCAAAAATTATACAATCAGTATGTCAGACAGAAAATTTCACTTGATGAAATTTATCAAAAATATCCAGAGATAAAAGAGGAAATATCAAAAAGAGTAATTGAAGAAAAGCTCGAAGAAAATGGAATAGATGACATTATAGAGAAGATTAAATCAAGCCTAAAATACAATAACGGTTCTAAGGTAAATGTGTTAATTGGTGGACCACCATGTCAGCCCTATTCTCTTATTGGTCGTTCTCGCGACCCCGACAGAATGCAAAAAGATGAAAGACATTACTTATATCGTCATTATTTGACAATTATGCGTAGGCTTCGGCCAGATTTTTTTGTCTATGAAAATGTTCCCGGTCTTTTTTCAGCTAAAGCGGAAGGTGGGCGAATATTTGAAAAACTGCAAAATGATTTCTCCTCTCTTGATCCTGCCTATGTAATAACACCTCCCCTGAAAAAAGTCAAAAAAAAGCCAAGTAGCTATATTCTTAATAGTTCCGACTTTAATGTACCTGAACGTAGAAAAAGATTAATTTTGATTGGCTATAAAAAATCGCTAGAAGTAGGCCATCCTCTTATTAAGGATGTTTTTAAAAAGATACAAAGGATTGCCATAAAAAATAGAGAATCTTGTTGTTTAGATGTACATGATGCTATAGGTGATTTACCATCTCTTCAATCCGGAGAAGGTGATGATAGGTACTTCGGTGGTTACTTAGAAAAAAATGATTTGTGTGACTACCAGAAGGATATGCGTAAATTATCTATTGGAGTACTGAATCATAAAGCAAGAACACATATGGCCAGTGATCTTGAAAGATACAGATTCTTTATAGAGCATCATAATAATGGGCACAAGGCGGCAACACTTATTGATCTTATTCGTGAAAGACCAGATTTAACACCTGGCCATGAGAATCTTGATGATTTTATAGACAGGTTCAAAGTACAGTGGTGGGACGCACCTTCTTCTACGATTACGGCACATATTAGCAAGGACGGTCATTATTTTATACATCCAGATATAGAACAGTGTCGTTCTTTTACTGTGAGAGAAGCTGCCAGATGTCAGTCATTTCCTGACAATTATTTTTTTGAGGGCCCCCGCACAGAACAATTCAAACAGGTTGGCAATGCTGTTCCTCCTAGATTAGCTTATTATATAGCCAGACAGATCAGGAAAGAGCTGAATAAGCTTTATGAAAAACAATAATTTCTACATTCCTTCCAGATACCGTATCATTTCTTTTCGTCGTAGAATAATGGAATGGATTGATACTAATGGTCGTAATTATCTCTGGCGTAATACTGGTGATCCATTCAGGGTATTAATTGCTGAAATGATGCTCAGAAGAACGAGAGCAGACCAGGTTAATAGAGTATATCAAGAACTTTTTAACAAATATCCCGATGTAGAAAGTTGTGCTAATGCAAATGAAAATGAACTAAATTCTATAATTTATCATCTCGGGTTACGATGGCGATCTCCAGCTTTTAAAAAAGTTGCACGGCTTATTATCCAGCAATATAGTGGTAAAGTTCCAGAAACCAGAGAAGAAATACTAAATCTGCCCGGGGTCGGTGATTATGTTGCTGGAGCAGTTTTATCTATAGCATATAATAAAAAGGAATGGATGGTTGATAGCAACATTGTGCGTGTTTATCGAAGATATTTTGGCATGAAGACCAGTAGAGAAGGAAGAAGAGATAAACATGTTATAGGAGTAGCAAAGACTTATGTTTCAACTGAAGATCCGCGTAAAGCGAATCTTGCTATTCTTGATTTCGCAGCCCTGGTTTGTACGCCAACAAATCCGAAACATGACATTTGTCCGGTAAGAAGAAGGTGTCTTTTTATGTCTCGTATAGTGGTAGTGACTTAATATTATCTAAAGAGTATACTGTCATCAAATTTCTTATCCTGAATAACCACATATAAGGGGGACTAATATGGCTACGTATACCATTCAGGAAATTGAAGTAGATAGACTATTATTAGATGTTAGGAATCCTCGACACGATATCCTCGAAAAGCAAAACGAAACCTTAGCAGAAATAATCCTTGACCAAAAGAGCAAACTGTTGAAGTTAGCGAAAGACATGGTAGATTTCGGCATAAATCCTTCAGAATTGGCTATTGTCATACCTAATGGAGATGACAACGATAAATTCATTGTTCTTGAAGGCAATAGGCGGCTTGCAGCCATTCAATTATTATGTGACCCAACCCTAGCGAAGTTAGGTTATGATGTAAACAGCATTAATGCATTCAAGCTTCACTCTGAAAGTTACAAAAAAGACCCGGTGCAGAAATTACGTTGTGTAGTTTTTAATCGACGTGAAGATGCTAATCATTGGATTGAATTAAGACATACAGGAGAAAATGAAGGGAAGGGCATTGTCGGTTGGGGAGCTAAGGAAAAAGCTAGGTTTAACGAATTACAAGGAAAACCTTCCAGCGCATTACAAGTGCTGGAGTTTGTTAGAAAAAATGCTAATTTAACTGACAAAGAGAAAGAAGCTCTAAAAAAGCCCAATTTTTCTAGTATTCAACGTCTTGTGAGTGATCCTGATGTGCGAGAAGTTCTCGGAATAGATATCACAGATGGATACGTAACTACGAATTTACCACCAGATGAAATAATAAATGGTCTTACCAAACTTGTAATGGATATCGCCACACAAACAAAATCTGTAGATGATATTCGTCATAAAGATGATAGGGCAGATTATATGTCTGAGTTTACTGAAGAATTCTTACCTGATTCTAATGTTACTCCAATCGGAACTTGGAAAATACAATCGCAGACAAGCCCTATAAAACCACGCATCATCCCCAGCGTAATAGTTTCAAGTACAACTACAGGTAAAAAAAGTGTTCCCTTATCTACCAGTAGACTAACACTTATACCTCCCAAATGCGCTTTAATAATAAAAAATCCTATCCGAATTAATAAAATATACAAGGAATTACGTGGCCTTGAAGTTAAAGGTTATGAGAATGCTTGCGCTATTACATTTCGCGTTTTTCTTGAACTAAGTGTTGAGAATTACGCTAAGGGGAAAAATATCATATTTCATGATAACGATAGTTTGGCAAAAAAGATTGATAAAGTTGGCAAATACATGGAGTCCAATAAGCTTATGTCTACGAATGAACTTAAACCTATCCGTGTTGCTTGTTCGACTCCAGATAACCTAGTATCAACAAATACATTAAATGCTTATGTCCATAATCCCAATCTTTTACCTAGAGCGGATGACCTTAAGCTGACTTGGGATAACTTCGAGAAATTTTTTGAGACCATGTGGCCGTGACAATATGAAATATTCAACACCTCTTCGTTATCCTGGAGGTAAGAGTAAGCTATCTAATTTTATGAGGTTGCTTTTTACACAAAATAACCTCATAGGTGAACATTACACAGAACCTTATGCTGGTGGTGCAGGTGTTGCCCTTCACCTATTATTTACCGGATATACGAGTCATATCCATTTAAATGACCTGAATAAATCTATATATTCATTTTGGAGTATAGTATTATACGATACAGATAACATATGCCGTCTTATCTATGACACCTCAGTTGATATTGATAACTGGTTTAAACAAAAAGAAATTCAAAAGCATCCTGAGCAACACTCAATATTGGAGCTTGGTTTCTCCACGTTTTTTTTGAATAGAACGAATCGGTCCGGTATTATTAGTGGTGGTGTAATAGGTGGCCAAAGTCAACAAGGACATTGGAAACTTGACGCACGTTATAATAAGACTGAACTTATTTCAAGAATAGAAAAAATATCTAGATTCAGTGATCATATCAGTGTCTACAACCTAGATGCTTTTGAATTTCTTACTAGAATCGTTCCTACGCTACCGACACGCTCTATCATTTACTTAGATCCACCCTATTTTAACAAAGGTAGTAATTTATATGAGAACCATTATGGATTCAATGACCACATTAAAATCTCGAGTCTTTTATATAACGTAACTCAAAAATGGATTGTGTCATATGATAACACACCGGAAATCAGGCAAATGTATCGCAAATACAGAAATATGCCATATGAGCTCAAGTATAGTGTTGCTGATCGTTATAATGGTTCAGAGATAATGTTTTTCAGCGATAACCTATTAATTCCCAATATAGTTAATCCTATCAAAGTGAAAGCAGTTTGTCGTTAATAGATTGTGAATTCTCTTTTAGCGATTTCCTCCGATAACCAAGCACAGACATCGGAGAAAAATAAATGGTAGTGTAACATTTTTTGTGTGAAATTGCAGGGGATTGAAAATAGGGCGCTTTCCTTTACAAGGTTTTATTGGAAGAAATAAAACAATAAGAAAGGAGAAGCGCCCGTGAAAGTAGAAATCAGTGTAGCAGAGGTAGTGCAGGTTTTCAAGGAACTTCAGGAGCAGCCGGGAACTGGAGAAAGTCTTCCGGGAGGAATTTCCCCGGAGCAAGGTGCAGAGATGCCCGGTACATGTAGCGCGCAATGTCCTGGCTAAAGTGCCGCAGAAACTGAAACAGAAGGTGGCAGACAACCTGCGTTCCATTTGCTATGCTTCCCGCCGGGAGAAAGCTCTGGCATTCTCAACCCGGTTCAGCGAGCAATGGCAAAAGGAACTTCCTTCGGCAGTGAAATGCTTACAGAACTCCCGGGACAGCTGTCTCACTTTCTGCGCTTTCCCGGAAGAGGAATGGATTTCTCTGCGTACTACCAATGTCATTGAGCGGTTGAACAAAGAATTCCGGCGGCGGACCAAACCGATGGAGATCGTGGCCGGGGAGCATGCCTGTTATACTCTGTTAGCCTTTATCAGCATTAAGATGGAAATATATTGGAGGTCGAACCCTGTAGGGAAAGTGCGCTTTAATCTTCCCTCTCTCCGTAAATTAATCGAGGGAAATTTCACACAAGAGTCTTGACAAGACCCCCGGAGGGTAGCCGGCGGGAATTGCAATAGAAATGACATGTGCTGACCTGCTTCTGAAGAGAGATATCCATTATTTTGTCGGGTAAGTAGAGTATAATAGATTATTACCTCTGAACTGCAGGAGAAAGAAATGGACTATATTAAAATACTGGAAAACCTGATTTCTATTGATACCACCATGCCCCCGGGAGAAAATTATTTAAAAGCGATAACTTATCTCGACCCGTTATTCCAGCAGGCGGGTTGTAAGACTGAAGTGATAAGAATTCCGCCGGAACATGCGGAAGGTCGGTCAGGCCGGGTGAACCTGGTGTGCCATCGTCGTGAGCCGGGAAAGCCAAGGATGATTTTTTACGGACATATCGATGTTGTTCCGGCAGAAGGTTGGCCGGCTTTTCAAACACGCCGGGAAAGTGGCAGGGTATATGGCCGGGGTGCGGCGGACATGAAAGGTGGGATCGTTGCTTTGCTGGCAGGGTTGGAAGCGGTCAAGGATGAGCCATTGCAGTATGATACCTCCGTTATTATTACCACCGATGAAGAATTCAGCCAGGCAACTCAATTGATTTATATTGCCCGGTTCTTGCAGCCGTTAGCCGGTTCACATGTGTTTTCTCTTGATTCTGGTTTCGGTGGTGTGGGAATCACCGATCTGGGAGTAATTCATCTGGATATTCTGGTGAAAGGGAAATCGGTACATTCCGGTATGTCTCACCAGGGTATTAACGCGGTAGAACAGGCAATACCGATACTGAATGCTTTGATGGAGTTGAAGGAGAGGGTAGTGCAGCGTAAATCCAGCGTGCGGGTGCATCCGGCTACCGACTTGACTCATATGGTGGCGCGATTGAATATCAATGTGGTAAAGGGAGGACTGAAGGTTAATATCGTTCCCGATGAGTGTTTGATTTCCGTGGACCGCCGGCTGATACCGGAAGAAGATATTGCTGCTGCGGAAAAAGAACTGATGGATACTCTTCAGCCGGTATCCGGAGTAGAATGGGAAATCGCGGATATCTACCGTATTCCGCCTGTGCCTCCAGTGCAAGGACCAGTGATAGATAAACTGGAAAAGATTATCAAGACAGTGACCGGGAGCAGCGGTCAATATGGCGAGATGGGGTCGGGAGATCTTTCCAGCATCGTAGCGCAAAACTGGGGCGGGCAGGAATTCAGTCTCGGTGTTATCCGTCCGGAATGTAATATCCATGGCAGAAATGAATTTGTCTACGAGAAGGATATTACCGACCTGGGAAAGATTATTGCTTTGTTTCTGAGGGAGTAAGGGGCAGAGATTATTTCTGATCTCGTTCAGATAGATAAGTGACACTATAATGGTGTCATGAAAATAAGATATAACATCGCCCAAGGAAGCTATCAGTTAAGCAGATTAGCAATTGATTTATCTAAAGAAGCGCAAGTCAGACTGAGCTGGTTTGATTACTACCAAAATCATCAGCATAACGCCCGCTTAACTTGCCGGCACTTCGGGATATCGCCGCAGACCTTTTATCGCTGGCAGAAACGTTATGATCTTCATCATCGCAAAATTCTGGAACCCGTTTCTGCCGTCCAAAGAGAGTGCGCCAACCAACCTGTACTCTGGCACAAATTGAAGCCGTACGTAAGGTACAGGAATGATATCCCCACAGGGGCAAAGACAAACTGGCGGTAGTGAATTTCAATCGGTATTCGAAGAGGAATGCCAAAAACGAAAGAGCAAACTCTTTGTTTTACCACCCCGATCACCCCAACTGAACGGAGCAGTGGAAAGAGCCAATCGTACCCATGCCGAAAAGTTCTATGAAGTCATTGATAGTACCTTTGACAAGTAAGTAATACTATCCGTTCCAACCAGGCCTTGCGTTACCTCACCCCGCAACAGAATCTGGAGAAATATGAGGCCGTTTAAAAAAAAGCTACCTGATCCCGCTAATAGCGGGAGAAAACCGAACCATCTTTTTAAGGTTCGCTCAAGCTCTGATGGGACAAGCTACCGGTTCCGGTCTAACCCATCCTTTGGTTATGGCAACTCCGATGCGTTTAATTATCTGAGCACACAGAGCTAGATAAACATGGATCTTGACCTTAGATAATCCCCTCACTCGGGGATCGGCTAACTTGTGACTGCCCTTCTCTTCGGAGTAAGCTCTCTCAACACTGGTACGCTTGTCATACTTTTGTTGCCAGGAGGTAAAGCCGAATATTTATCTTTTATCAAGGGATGAATAAAAGACCAATCGATATGGTCGAAGATGATTTTGATCGGATCATAGGCTTTTAGTTTGAGAGAGGCTTCATAGGTAGTAAAAGTGAGCTGATTATCTATTCTCATTAGCTTATCCTCCAGATAAGCTAATTGTAACAAATCGCTGGGGGTAAAGGAATAAAATAGAGGCCGGAAGGCCTCAACATTAAAGCTAATTTTGGAGCTTTTTAAAATTAAACGGCCTCGAGAAATCAAAAAGGTAAATTATAATGTTACATAATATTATTATAAAATAATAGGTAGTTATGCAGGAGATGGGAATACTGGGGACAAGAGGGAAATAATTGGCAATAGAACTGAACAGGAATAACTATGAAAGTGAAGTCTTGAAATATTATGGGGCTGTACTGGTTGATTTCTGGGGGCCGCGGTGCCCTGTTTGTCTGGCGCTGATGCCTGTTGTGGAGCAAATCGAAAAGGAAAACGCTGGAAGACTGAAAGTGGCAAAGGTTAATTCGTCAGAAAATTTCATGCTCTGTGTCCAGTTAAAGGTAATGGGTTTCCCTACCTTTATTCTGTACAGAGACGGGATAGAAAATATGCGGCTTACCGGACAGGATATTACCTCCGGGCAAATTAAAGCTGCTGTCGAGAAAATATTCAGTTAATTGTTTTGCAGGAGCGGATTTACGGATTATTGCTGCCCTCTGCTTTTTTCTGCATATCATAAACGAGTATGCCGCCAGAGATGTTCTGCACCTTGAATCCATTCTGGAGCAAAATGCGCGTAGCAATATATGAACGCAATCCGGAGCGGCAATAGACTAATATTTCCTTGTCTCGCGGTATCTCTGCCAGACGATGGCGCAATTTATGCAGCGGGATATTTACTGCTCCTGTGATATGCCCTTCACGAAATTCCATTACTTCACGGACATCGAGGAGAAATGAATTATTCGAAATTTTGCTTGTGGCCCACTGTGCAAGCAGGGTGTCACCACGCAGCATATTGGCGGCGACCATACCGGCCATATTGACCGGGTCTTTGGCAGAACCTAACTGAGGTGTATAACAGAGCTCCGCTTCTTCCAGATCAAATACCGTAGCCTCTTTCTGGATTGCCATGGCGATAACATCGATACGTTTTTCTACACCTTCTTCTCCGACTGCCTGCGCTCCGAGAATTTTTCCATCGAGAGGCGAAAAAATGAGCTTTAGCATTATTGGTTTTGCTCCCGGATAGTATCCGGCGTGCTGGTTGGGATAAAGATAGACTTTTTCGTATGGTATTCCCAGTTTCTGTAACCGTTTTTCTGATCCTCCGGTAGCAGCAATGGTAATATCAAAGACCTTACACGCCATAGTACACTGGGAGCCCCGGAATTTTATCTTCCGACCGAGTATAGCATCGGCGGCAAGGCGTCCCTGCCGGTTGGCCGGTCCGGCCATCGGAACCAGGCACCATTCTCCGGACACAAAATCTTTTACTTCAACCGCATCACCTACTGCCCAGATATTTTTATCACTGGTGTGCATATTGTCATCGACACGAATACCCCCCGCAGTACCTATTTCCAGGCCAGCTTCTATTGCCAGAGCAATATCAGGACGCACTCCTATTGCCAGTATGATAACATCAGCGGAATATTTTTTGCCGGATTGAGTAATTACAGTCAAAGAACCGGATGAATTTTGCTCGAACCGGGCGACCCCGTCTCCCATTTTCAGAGAAACATTATTGGCAGTTAAATGTTCCTGGAGTAATACTGCCATTTCAGCATCGAGCGCCGGCATGACCTGTGTCAGCATTTCGACAATGGTGATATCAAGACCGAGTTTTACCAGGTTATCTGCCATCTCCAGCCCGATAAAACCTCCTCCGATAATGATGGCCTGTCGTGCTTTCTTCCCATTAATCCACTTAATTATTTCACGGCTATCCGGAATGGAACGCAAGGAAAATATTCCCGGCAAATCTATGCCCGGTAACGGAGGTATCACCGGTCTGGCACCGGGAGCGAGTAATAGAGCATCATAATATTCCTGGTATATTTCTCCTGTGACAAGATTCTTGACCGTTATTGTCTGTTTTACTCTATCTATTGCCTGAACTTCCGTTTGTAGCCGGACCGCAATACCATATCTATCCTGAAATAATGCCGGTTTAGCCACGAGTAAGCTTGCTTCATCAGTAATAACATTACCGATATAGTAAGGGAGACCGCAGTTGGCAAAAGAAACATAATTACCGCGTTCGAAAATAATAATTTCGGCATCCTCAGAGAGGCGGCGTGCCCGTGTGGCACAGGATGCTCCGCCGGCTACTCCTCCCACGATTAGAATGCGCGGCTTACCATTTGCTCTTTTTTCTACCCGATTATTCAGCATAAAAACTCTCCTCCATAACCAGTGTTCTCATTATATTATTTACAGGAGTTAATTTCCCCTATTGACAAAATATTACTATGGTATATAATACAAATGTACTATAGTACATTTGTATTAGTAGTGTGGTTATCATGATGGCAATATCACCAAAGAGAAAAAGAATCCTGGATTTCATTACTGATTTTATTCAGGATAGAGGATATGCTCCTTCGATACGGGATATTGCTTCCGGTTGTTCTATCAGTTCTCCTTCCGTGGCACAGTATTACGTGGAAGCACTGGAAAGAGACGGCTTCATTAACCGCCGCCCTGATATTTCACGAAGTATTTCATTAATTGATAAAACAACAGGTTCCGGAGTTCCTTTACTCGGAACTATTGCCGCCGGGTCTCCCATACCGGTACCGGAGTCAGACACCTGGGTAGCTGTTCCGGAAGAATCACTGGAAATACCGGATTATCTTATCGGCGGGATTAACAATGTCTATGCCGTGCGGGTCAAAGGGAAGTCCATGATTGACGCTTTGATTGATGATGGAGATATCGTTGTTATGCAGGCAGCGAATAGTGTTGAAAACGGCACTATGGCAGCCGTCTGGTTGAAAGACAGACAGGAAGTAACTTTGAAGAGATTCTATCGTGAGTCAGGCAAAATCCGTTTACAGCCTGCCAATACCACAATGCAACCAATTTATTGCCAGCCGGAGGATGTGGAAATACAGGGTAAAGTCATTGCTGTTATGAGAAAAATACAGAGATAAAATCGGCTCCGGCGCCAAACTTGCCCCCCTTGTTTGAGCTGCTCCTTTGCGATGGGGAGCAGCTCAAACTTAATAGCTTCAATAAATGATGACTTTTGTTAAGAATTTAATCTACTGAAGATATAGGCGATAACACTCACGCCGATAATAAAGATTATCAGGATAATCAGAACAATAATCCTGCCGAGTTTGTTTTTAAAGAGATTAAGCATCAATTGTACCTTTACAAATTTTATTATTTACAGTCATATCATCTATTTTATATTTAAATTGTCTTTCGTTTTCCAGATTTTATTTTACTACTTGTTGAAATAGAGGGAGCAGGAATTATAGGGAATAACAGGTAAGACGGGTATTTCTTATTGTGATATATCTTATGCAGTGTCGTCTTGTTGCTACAGATATGGTAGGGAACATATTCCACATTAGTAAAACCGGTGGTGCCGGTAGGGACATCCATAGAGGTAATCTCGAGGGCAAATACGGCGTCCCTTTTTAAAGAGGTTAGTCGTGGCTAAAATTTCAATAGCATATTCCGTATCACGCAGAGAATAAATTTGACCTTGCCGCTTGCGGCAGTTTCTACTCCTTCAGCCCAGTCACCGATCATTCTGCTGAAAGGATGTGCCCCGGTGGGGCATAAAAGCTGAGGTTTAATTCAACGGGTACTGCTGTGTTCATTGCTTTGTCTCCTTTATCATATGCTGCTGTCGATTATTTTTTTAAGAGATAGATATTTTCTCTTACTTCGACCAGAGCAGGATTATTGCACTCACCGGTGGTATAAACCAGAGTGATGTCGTTCTCCTTTAAAAATGTGGTATCCGTACATTTATTATCCAGAAATTCATATGCCCTGAGGTCACTCTCGACAGGATATGAATGAATACGGGAATAAACTGTTTTACCGGTAAGAGCAGAAAAAGCAGTGGCTTTCCACGGATCCAGGATGGCCTTATTATAGCTGTCATCGATATTATCATTTATCCAGATAAATGCCTCATAATCTGTGAAGTCTATCATATGATAATAAAGTTCATGATGGCGTGCCGGTAATGCAACTGCCATTGTTATCACAATAAGCACTATTGCCAGGATATTTCCGGCATTATGAGTAATAAAAGAAAACATTTTACCCTGATTTTTCCTTTGTAATATCGGGAGATTTTTAAAATCCAGGTTTCGTATTGTCCACAGGCCATATCCTGCCAGAATACTGATAAGCAACATAGAATACATCAATCCCCGGTCATACATAATAGGTACACCGTAATGCAACTGCATATAGACCATAAGCATAATGAGCAGGGCAGCAAAACCAAAAACAAGGGCATAACCTTTTTTTTCAATCCGTTGTATTAAGAAGAAAATACCTATAGCGCAGATAATTGTCGGTAATATGCCATAGCTTTCTATTACCTGCGGCCAGGAGATATAAGTAGGTAAAGTTTGTTTTTCAAACAGAGAGAGAAAAGTCGGCCAGAGCATGCTGGTAATCCAGGGGAAGACAATAAAAAAAGGTAGCAAAAGAGAACAAACCATTCCCGCAGTTTCGTGCCAGTTTCTGCGAATGTTAAGCAAGAAGTAGGGTGTTAGTATCAGGACAATACCCACTGCTTCGGGAGCATGCGTTGCCAGTAGAAAACAAATAAAAATAAAGAGGGTGAGATAAGCAGAAAATGTCTTGACGTGTAACACAAGCAATAAAGCCAGCAGAATAAAAATCAATCCCAGCGCTACGGGAACAAGAAATCCCGGCCCCAGTATACCGAGAGTGGTAGGGATAAGACAGGTAAAAAATGCTGCTTCCCAGCCATATCCTTCTCGCTTTCCCAGAACATAAGCGCAGAGGATAATAATCATGAAAATGATACCGGGGAAAAAGCGGAATAAAGACATCCAGGATATCCCGCTAATACTCTGAAACACACCCCAGAAAAGATGGAATCCGGCTTCCAGGTGAGGGCTGTAAGGAACAGATGCTCCCGAGGAAAAAGGGTCGGTGAAGGTAAGATTACCTGCATTCATCATTGTCCGGGAATATGCCAAATGCATCCATTCATCGATATGTATTATGTAGGGATAGTTGCGATGAGGAATAAAGGCAATATAATAAGCCAGCCCCAGTATTAAAGCCAGCTTAAGATAGTCCGAGCGGAACACTTTTTGTGCCATCTGCCGTTTATCCATAAGGCAATTATAATCCATGCTCTTTAAATGGAACAACATTACCTAACGGTATTGTTTACAGTATTGGGACCCTGGAGTGGATACCATGTCTTGGCACAGCACCGAAAACTTGAGGTTATTTTGCCTTTACATGTATTATTTATCATACTAACACCCTGATTTGTTTTATACTGGCAGAGAGTAATCTTGGAGATATAATATAAGGCGAGGTAATAAAATGGAAGATCTGGTCATAAAAAATGGTTTAGTAATAACTCCT
>DDXZ01000008.1 GCA_002347295.1 Dehalococcoidia bacterium UBA2247
CTCGGAGGCGGGAATGACAATAGACCGCCTGGCCCACCCAAGATGATTCGCGGAATTTATCCCTTACCTGATACAGGACTCCAGAACGACAGTTTAATACTACCAATAATTCAATAAGTTAAAAGTCAAAGCTTAAAGGTCAAAACCAAAATGCAAAAGGTAAAATTTTCCTGGATTCTCCGCACACTGAGAGTATCCGAGCAGAGAATGATAATAGTATTTAACAGGACAGCAACGGGAACAAGTGTCCTGGTCATTAATCATTTTAATTTGTTTGTGTTTTGTGATTTGAAATTTGTTATTTTTTCCCTCCGCCCTGAGTTGCTTCGCTACGCTCCAGCATGACAGAAAAGGTAATGTTATTTTATTAACCCTGGATTCTCGCTGGAGTTTACCCCGTACCTGATACGGGGCAAGAATGACAACAGACCCCTACCCCACCCAAGATGCTTCGCGGAATTTATACCGTACCTGATACGGGGCGGGAGTGACAAAAAAAGATAAGCATGACAAGAAAAAGACGGTGTCATCACGAGGAGCGTTAGCGACGAAGGATCTGGTGGAGTGGGGGGTATAATTTATATTATATTAATTCTCCGAGTCGGGGAGGACAATCAAATTATTGGTAATTTCCATAGGAGCAAGGCTGAGAAGGAGTTTTTTTATTCCTGTTACCGGACCAAAGGCGACGGTGATTTCATAATCATCAGAGACAGCAGAACAGCTAATAACCATACCGTCACCGAATACGGTATGATGGACATGGTCACCCGCTCCGGGAACGTCTTTTTTTGCTGATGAGGAAACATTCTGTTTGATTTCCAGGTCATGTATATTATCTGATTTTACTAATTGAGGAGGGATGTCCTCAATGAATCGTGAAGCCGGAGGATTGATGGTGCTCCGTCCGGCAAGGTTACGGTGTACAGCATGAAGAAGGTAAAGTTCTTTTTGCGCCCGCGTTATACCGACATAGCACAGACGGCGTTCTTCTTCCATCTGTGCCGGGTCGTCGAAAGACCTGATATGCGGGAAGACACCCTCTTCCATTCCCGTAATGAAAACAACAGGAAATTCCAGTCCTTTAGTCTGGTGTAAGGTTATCAGAGTTACTGCGTCCGGCTTTTCTTCCAGGGTATCAACATCGGACACCAGGGCGGTACGTTCCAGAAAGGCAGCCAGGTCATCACGAATATTTTCTCCTTCGTATTGTCCGGCGACAGAACATAGCTCCAGAATATTATCCCAGCGTTCCTCTCCGTTGTCTTCTTCCAGAATATACTTTTGATACTCAATGGTTCTTAATAATTTATCCAGTAAATCTGCCACGGATAATTTTAAGGAATCGGAAATTAGGTCGACCATTTTCATCTGAAATTCGACCAGAGGTTTTACCATACGGGGGGAGATGGAAGGTACCTTTTCCAGTTCATCCTGTGCCAGAGATTGTAGTACGGAATAAACGGAGGAATTATATTCTTTTGCCAGTTGTGTTAATTCAGTCAGCGTCTGTTTGCCGATACCTCTTCCCGGAGTATTGATAATACGGAGCAGACTGATATTGTCACGGGGATTATAAATAAAACGCAAGTAAGCGAGGATATCTTTTATTTCCCGTCTTTCATAGAAACGGGTGCCTCCGATTAGCTGATAGGGCATATCATGACGCAGGAAAGCTTCTTCAATAGCACGAGACTGGGCGTTGGTGCGATACATGACAGCACAATCACCGGCTTTAGCTTGTTTTTGTGCGATTAATTTTTCTATCTCGGAAAGGATGAACTGTGCTTCTTCTTGTTCACTGTAAAGTTGTTTAATAGTAATGGGGGTTCCCTGTTCATTATCCGTCCAGAGATTTTTCTCTTTACGCTGGGTGTTTGTGGAAATTACTTCTTGAGCCGCCTCAAGAATAATTTTAGTAGAGCGATAGTTTTGTTCCAGTACTACTGTTCTGGCTTCAGGATAATCTTTCTCAAAGTTAAGTATATTGCGTAAGTCAGCAGACCGCCAGGAATATATCGACTGGTCGGGGTCACCGACTACACAAATATTACGGTGCTTTTCTGCCAGTTGTTTTATCAGGGCGTATTGTGCCAGATTAGTATCCTGAAACTCATCGACATGAATGTGGAGATAACGTTCCTGATAATTGGCAAGTATTTCCGGATGCTCACGGAAGAGTAATACCGTATGCATGATAAGGTCATCAAAATCAAGGGCGTTATTTTGCAGAAGAAGCTGCTGATATCGTTCATATACTCGTGTCAATACTTCCTCAAAGTAACTATTGATATATTGAGCATACTCCGGCGGTGTCAGAAGCTGGCTTTTGGCCGCACTAATCTGTGACTGCATCGTTCGTGGCTGGAATCTTTTGTTATCAATATTTAATTCTTTGAGAATATTTTTTATCAGGGTTATCTGGTCTTCATCATTATAAATAACGAAATCAGAGTCGAGCCCAATACGACTTCTTTCTTTATGAAGGATACGAGAACAAATAGCGTGAAAAGTTCCCAGGGTCATTTCTTTTGTTGATGAGCCGACGAGGGATTGTATTCTTGATTCCATTCCCCGGGCAGCCTTGTTAGTAAATGTAACAGCCAGGATGCGATATGGCGGGATATGGCAGTGACGTATGAGATAAGCAATACGATGAGCGACAACTCTGGTTTTTCCACTGCCGGGACCAGCCAGTATCAATAGTGGCCCTGAGGTGGTTTCCACAGCTTCTTTTTGCGGAGGATTTAATCCCTGGAGAATATTTATATCGGTCATTTAATGTGCTGTAATTATAGCGTGTCAGGGCAGCGGCTTCAACAAGAATGACAGCAATACTAAATTCGAAATTCGAGACAAACATAAATAACCAAATCATTAAAACCAATAACCATACTAATGGAAAGTTAAAAGTCAAAAGTTAAAAGTCAAAGCCACAGTTCAAAACGCAAAAGTTCGTTAACTACTCATTTGTCTTAAGTTTTTATTTTTAAGTTGTGGATTTAACTTTTAACCTTTAACGTTTGAGCTGATTTATGTTGTTTGGGTATTGAATATTGAGATTTGTTTGGTGCTTGTATCTTGATGCTTGGTGCTTACTCTAAACAGCGTGTTATAATTCATTTGGTTGTGAGGGATGGTAGTATTGCAGGAGATTCAATTTCAGATGGAGCAACAGTTAGCACCACAAGTATTGGTACTGATTAAGCATATTGCTGCTCTTGCCGGTAAAGCCGGGTTCTCACTTTATCTCGTCGGGGGACCGGTGCGGGATTTGTTTTTGAAAAGGAAAATATTTGATATTGACCTGGTGGTGGAGGGAGATGCCATATTACTGGCCCGCCAGATTTCTTTGGAAGCAGGGGGCAATCTCCGGATTCATGACCGTTTTGGTACAGCTACATATTTTTCCGATGGCATCAGTATTGACTTGGTAACGGCGCGGTCGGAAATTTACCCCCGACCGGGAGCTTTGCCGGTAGTAAAAAAGGGTTCCATTGCTGATGATATGTATCGTCGTGATTTTACAATTAATGCAATGGCAATTTGCCTCAATCCCGGCCGTTATGGTGAACTGATTGACCTTTATCATGGGCAGGAGGATATTAAACAGCGTTTTGTCAGAATTATACATCCCCTCAGTTTTGTTGATGATGCAACACGTATTTTGCGTGCTTTACGATATGAACAGAGACTTGATTTTCAACTGGAAGATGAAACAAAAACGGCATTACATAATAGTCTTTCATATTTAGGTACAATAAGCGGAGACCGTATTCGTAGGGAATTGGAATTGATTATGCATGAAGAAAAACCGGGGAAATGTCTGCAAAGGGCCCATGAACTGGAGGTGCTGAAACATATTCATGCTGCTTTCCCCTGGGATAAGGGTATGCCGGCAAGATTTGAACGTATCCGTAATGAGACCGGTGGCAGAGCAGGGGTAGCACATTATTATGCTCTGTTGGCTTATGATATGACGGAGTGTGATAATGAGCAGATTATTGTATTTCTCAAATTGCCCCGTTCTGTGGCACAGATAATGCGTATGACGGTTAGTTTTAAATCTCACCTGGCTGTCTTAAGAGAACCAGGTTTACCCTGGAGTAAAATTTACCATTTATTGCATAGTTATTCCCCGGTGTCTTTACTGGCCGGAGATGTATCTGCGGATATACCTCAAGTACATGATTATATACAGTTGTATTTGACTCGGCTGCAATATGTGCGAACAGCACTTAGAGGTACCGATTTAAGTGAACTTGGTGTACCGCCGGGACATGCCACAGGGGATATTTTACAAAGATTGAAGGAAGCGCGACTCGATGGTATGGTGAAAACAAAACAAGAGGAAATAGAATTAGTGAAACAATTGATAAAACGGGAATAATAAATATAAGCTGCTCATAGTAAGCCTGTCGCATCCATAGCGGCACTATGACCGATAGATATGGTCGTATTATAATCCGGATTGGAATATAATCCACTGTTTTATAGTGAAGGACCGATAAAAACAATATGGCTGATTTTAAAAAATTACAGAAAGATACCGGTGTCTACTTTAAAGATGAATCTTTGTTACGTCAGGCCTTGACACATAGTTCGTATCTTAACGAAGTACCGGTTTTAATGCTTGTATCTAATGAGAGGTTAGAGTTTTTGGGTGATGCTTCTCTTGAGCTGGCTATTGCAGAGATGTTATATCGTGAGTATTCTGACCTTGCGGAAGGGGAGATGACTAAAATCAAAGCCAGGGTAGTCTGTGGTGAAACTCTGGCAGATATCGCTCGAAAACTCCGGTTAGGAGATTATCTTTATCTGGGACATGGTGAGGAAAGAACGGGCGGCAGGAAGAGAGAAAGTAATCTGGCTAATGCTATGGAAGCTTTTATCGGGGCGCTTTTTATTGATCAGGGATTTGAGGTTACTCGCAATTTTGTTTTGGATTTATTTGGTGATATTTTACAGACAGTGGTAAAAGGAGGCATGGCTACCGATTATAAATCGCAACTCCAGGAATTGCTTCAGGAGAAGAGGCATGTTGTGCCATTTTATCGTGTGGCGGGTGTTGCCGGTCCTGACCATGCCCGTGAATTTACCGTTGAGGTGCTGGTGCGAGATGAAGTTATTGGACACGGTAAAGGGAAGAGTAAGCAAATGGCAGAAAACGAAGCGGCACGGAATGCTCTTGCGCGAGAAAATGTTTGAGCATCGGTAAAAACGAGTGCTATAATTCCTGCTATCTATAATGGCGGGATACAAAATAATAATTAAAAATCAGGAAGAGAGGGGATACATAGTTGATTGATGAACTGAAGATTTTCACTGGTAATACACATCCGGAGTTGGCAAAGGAAGTTTGCTTATATCTGGGCATTTCTCTAGGAAAAGCAGAAGCATTTCAATTTTCTAATGAAAATACATTTGTGCGTATACTGGAAAATGTGCGCGGACGTGATGTTTTTGTCATACAACCTACCTCTGCTCCTGTGAACCAGAGTTTAATGGAGCTCCTGATTTTTATTGATACATTAAAAAGAGCTTCTGCGGATAGAATTACTGCAGTTATCCCTTATTATGGCTATGGCCGTAGTGATAAGAAAGACCAGCCACGTGTACCCATAACGGGTCGGCTGGTAGCCGATCTGCTTACAGTTGCCGGAGCGCATAGAGTATTAACCGTTGATTTGCATGCCGGTCAGATTCAGGGTTTCTTTAATATTCCTGTTGATGAACTCACGGCACTTTATATCTTGCGCAATTATTTTATGGAAAAGAAATGGGATAATCTGACGGTTGTTGCCACAGATATCGGAATTTCCAAGCGGGCACGTGACCTGGCACATATGCTTAATGCTACACTGGCAATTATTGAAAAAAGGCGTGTCGGTAATAATGACAAAACAGAGACATTGAATATTATTGGTGATGTTCGCGGCAGACGTGCTCTGATGGTAGATGATGAAATAGATACCGCAGGCTCGCTGGTAGTAGCAGTCACGGCTCTGGAAAAGAATGGCGCCACTGAAGTCTATTCCTGTTGCACACATCCCATTTTCTCCGGCCCGGCGATAAAGAGAATTGCGGAGAGTACCGTTAAAGAAGTCGTGGTAACGGACACCGTGCCTCTTCCGGAAGCGAAAAAGTTAAATAAGATTGTTGTTCTTTCTACAGCGTCGCTGATTGGTGAGGCCATAGCCCGCATTCACAACGGACAGTCTGTGGGAGCGATGTTTGAGAAATAGAGGATAGTCGTGGTATTTAAATTATTTTCCGGGCTCCTGGATTCCAACGAACGTGAAATTAAACGGCTGCGGCCGATCGTTGATAAGATTAACGATCTCGAACCGGATTTTGCGAAATTAACCGATGCGGAACTCCGCGCGAAAACCGATGAGTTCAAGAAGCGCATTATTGAAGCCACTACGGAAAAAAGAAGTGAAGTAGAAGAGGCATGCAAGGAACTGGCGGAGAGGCAAAAGACCGAGGCGGAATTAGATACTCCGATACAAAAGGAGGACTTTGTCCGCGACATCCGCGATATAAAAACACGTTTAAAACAGCGTAATGAAGAATTACGTGCTGCCGAGAAAAAAGCCCTGGATGATATTCTGCCGGAGGCATTTGCCGCAGTAAGAGAAGCAGCCAAACGCACTTTACATCAGCGTCATTTTGATGAGCAGTTGATGGGCGGTATTGTTCTGCATCAGGGTAAAATTGCAGAAATGAGAACCGGTGAAGGTAAGACGCTGGTAGCCACACTTCCTTTGTATCTTAATTCTCTTACCGGTCGGGGCTGTCATCTGATTACAGTTAATGATTATCTGGCCAAGCGTGACCCGTACTGGATGGCACCGATTTTTAATGCGCTGGGAGTAAGTATTGCCAGTATTCAGCATGAAACAGCTTATCTTTATGATGCCAGCTATGAGAGTACGGATAAGAGGTGGAAACATTTCAAAGCTATCAGTCGTAAAGAAGCATATGGTGCGGATATTACTTACGGAACGAATAATGAATTCGGCTTTGATTATCTCCGCGACAATATGGTGATTGACCTTTCGCAGTGTGTCCAGCGGTCTTTTAATTATGCCATTGTGGACGAAGTAGATAATATTTTGATTGATGAGGCACGCACTCCGCTTATTATCAGCGGGGCAGCGGAAGATACCTCGGCCTTGCATATTAATGCTCTGAGAGCGATTCATGGATTAAAGAAACAACTTACGCAGCAGGAATTCGAAGAGTTAAAGGCGAAACGGGGGCAAGCAGAAGCCGAGAAAATTCGAGACAGAGAATTTGACTATGTCGTTGATGAAAAAGCACGGAACATCTGGCTTACTACCAGGGGCGAAAAGATAATTGCCGATGCATTCCAGGATTCTCAGCTGTATGGGGGCGATGCAGAAGAAACTATAGATATTAATACTCAGACAAAGAGGAATTTGATTAAGCACTATGTTGATGCTGCGATAAAAGCGCAGGTTCTTTATCGGCGTGATAGAGATTATGTGATACATCAGACGAAAGAGGCAAAACCGGAAGTAGTTATAGTTGATGAATTCACCGGACGTTTGATGTTTGGACGGCGTTACTCTGAAGGTCTACATGAGGCGATAGAAGCGAAAGAAAATGTGAGGGTAAAGCCAAAAAGCAGGACAATGGCTACCATTACATTTCAGAACTATTTTCGTCTTTATCCCAAACTGTCCGGTATGACCGGTACCGCGGAAACTGAAGCGGAGGAATTTAGTCGGATTTATAGTCTGGAAGTAGTAGTCATACCGACTCATTTACCCATGATTAGAGAAGACAATGCTGACCAGATTTATGGTACAGAAGAGGGTAAATACCGTGCTGTCGTGCGGGAAATCAAGCAGTTGCATGATAAAGGACAACCGGTGCTGGTGGGTACGGTCTCTATTGAGCGTTCGGAACAGCTGGGTAAACTGCTGAAAAGGGAAGGTGTGGAGCACCATATATTAAATGCCAAAAATCACGAGCAGGAAGCTAATATTATTGCTCAGGCAGGAAGAATCAGTGCCGTAACTGTGGCGACCAATATGGCAGGACGTGGTGTGGATATTATATTGGGCGGTAATCCTGAAGGGCGTGAAAAAGAGGAATGGCAAAAAGAACATGACCACGTAGTATCACTGGGCGGACTGCATGTTATCGGTACCGAGCGTCATGAATCAAGGCGCATTGACAACCAGTTGCGCGGTCGTTCGGGAAGACAGGGGGACCCGGGCAGCAGCCGTTTCTTTGTTTCTCTGGAAGATGATATTATGCGCCGTTTTGGCGGAGAGCGTATTAAGCGTTTAATGAAGTGGGCTGGTGTGGAAGAGGATGTTCCGATAGAACATGCTATTGTGAGCAGGGCTATTGAAAATACGCAGAAACAGGTGGAAGGATACCATTTTGATATTCGTAAACATCTGGTGGAATATGATGATGTCGTGAATAAACATCGCGAAGTTATCTATGCGGAAAGAAAAAAGATTCTCAGTGGTGCTGACTTAAAGTCAAATATTCTGAACATGATTGGTGATGAGATTCACAAATTGGTTGATACATATCTACCTGATGATGAAAGTAAAGATATGTCTTACGATGAACTGCGGCGAGAAGTGTCCACTATTTATTCTTTACCAGCCGATGTAACGGCTGAATTTCTTTCCCGAATGAGCCGTGGTGAAGTAGAGAAATATTTATTGCAGCAGGTTGAGAAGCTTTATAAAGATAAAGAAAAGGAGACCGGCCCCGAAGATATGAAGATATTGGAAAGGTTGGTCATGCTGCGGGTTATTGATAATCTCTGGATTGATCATTTGACTACCATGGAAGATATGAGGCAGGGTATTGGTTTGCAGGCAATAGGACGTGGCGATCCTCTGATTGTTTATAAAAGAGAAGGGCATGAAATGTTCCAGAGTTTACTGGATAACATCAGACATGATGTGGTGCACACCATATTTCACGTTAATATTGTACGTAAGGAAGAGAATGTGTCACCCATGGCTTCGGCACGTGTCAATAGTCAATCCGGTGATCATGTGCCTACCCGTGTGACAGCGAAAAAGGTGGGACGGAATGATCCCTGTCCCTGCGGCAGCGGTAAAAAATATAAACATTGCTGCGGCCGGAATAATTAGATTCAGGTTTAAGAATCGGGAATTCCCCCGCTCCTCCACCCCTCTGGATTCCGGCTTGTGCCGGAATAGAATGAGGAATGATTGTTATCATGCCGACAAGAGTCGGTATCCGGAATAATTAAAATTAGATTGTAGTAGATAACAATGAGAAACATTGAAGTTGCCGAGATTTTCCGGCAGATTGCTATTTTTCTGGATATTAAAGGAGGAGAGCCTTTTAAAGTAAGGGCTTATCAACGTGCGGCGCAAGTTATTGAGACTCTCCCCGTATCAATAGAAAAATTGGTGAAACAGAATGAATTAAAAGGTATTTCCGGTATAGGTGATGCTATTACCCAAAAAATTACCGAGTTGGTAACTACCGGACATCTCAAATATTATGATGACTTGCGGGCACAATTTCCTGATGTTTTATTTGAATTACTGACAATTCCCGGTATCGGGCCGAAAACAGCAGACAAATTGATACGTGAACTGGGAATTACGACAGTTGATGAACTAGAAAAAGCAATTCTTGATGGCCGGGTTGCCGGATTAAGTCATTTTGGTAATAAAACAGCAGAGAAAATATTACAGGGTATTCGTTCCCGGCAAGAGGGAGAACAGGGTGTTCTGCTGGGAGTAGCTTTACCAATAGCGGAACAAATAATCGCATGTTTGTCCGCGTGTTTGTCGTGTCCGGTAAAATTGATGATTACTGGCAGCACGCGTCGTGGTAAGGAGACAGTGGGGGATATTGATTTAATTGCGGTGACTGATAATGCGGAACCCGTGATACAGTCTTTTATCGGATTGGACCTGGCGGCGGATGTTCTGGTTAAAGAAGAAACCAAGATAAGTATCGTAACTTATCAGGGTGTTCAAGTAGAACTACAAATCGTACCTGAAGATATATTGGGGTCATTTCTGCAGCACACTACGGGCAGTAAGCGGCATAATGTTTTGTTTCAGGAGTACGGGCAGAGGAAAGGTCTGCAATTAAGCCCATCCGGAATGAAAAATATGAAAACCGGAGAATGGGAGGTGTTTTCCTGCGAAGAGGATTTATATCAGCGGCTGTCATTGCAGTATATACCGCCGGAATTACGGGAGGGGCGGAATGAGATAGTACTGGCAGAACAAAATATAATTCCGCAATTGGTCAAACTGGAAAACATCAAAGGTGACATGCATTTGCATACCACCTGGAGTGATGGTCAGAATTCTATTAAGGAAATGGCTCTGGCTGCTAAGGCGATGGGGTATCAATATATTGCCGTTACCGACCATTCTCAAGGTGTGGGTCTCACCCATGGATTATCAGAAGACCGCTTGCGGGCGCAAATGGCTGAAATTAAAAGAATTAGTCGAGAGATTGATGGTATTCTTATCTTAACCGGAATCGAGGTTGATATTCGTGCCGACAATACACTAAGTCTCTCCGATGAGGTGCTGAGTGAGTTGGATGTGGTAATTGCCTCAATACATTCAGGGATGGATGAGGATGAAAATAGAATGACGCAAAGGATTATTTCTGCCATAAATAATCCTCATGTCGATATAATTGCCCATCCTACGTGTCGGCTTCTGGGTAAACGTGAGCCGGTAAAAGTAAACATGGAAAAGATATTCCAGGCGGCGCGAGATAATGGTGTTACTCTGGAAATCAACGCCATGCCTAACCGCCTGGATTTATCTGATGTTAATGTTTTTCGAGCGCGTGAAATGGGAGTGAAACTGATAATCGGGACGGATGCTCATGATGTGCAACATCTCAATATGATGCGTTATGGTGTTACTGTGGCCCGGCGTGGCTGGTGTGAAATACAACACATTGGTAATACCAGACAGAAAATAAAAGACTATCTCGCAAGGAATACTCTGGTTTAATCTAAGAATATATTGTGGTGATATTGGTGATAGCTGACAGCGATAGAATGCAAGATTTTTTAGAACAGATGGATATTGACGGCGATAATGCAGATGATGTCGTACGTTATTTAAAATATGCCATTATCAATGGGATGCACTGGTATATCGCTCTACTGAATGCGGTTGGTAAATGGAATATTGCGGAAGAGGATTATTCCGGGAAACATTACCAGTATATTATTGGCGGAGATGCTCTGGATTACTTTCTTGTAGTTAAACGTCTCTGTCATGCTGTACACAAGTTAATTCCGGAAAAAGAGAGAAAAGATTTACTCTTATTATGGAAACCTCCATTGGAACTGGATAATAATCGTGTGCGTCAGCTTATGGGTAATGCCAAATATCAGGCTTATCTTAATTATCTCTACGGTGTGGTTGTGGAGGATGCTTTGACGAGATATGTGGAAGATGAAGTACGCAAAGAACAACATGCCTCAGTATTTATCAAGAGAAATAATATTTCGGAAGAGGCCTGTCATAGAATATATGGTGTAGGGAGAGCAGAATTACGGAAACGTTTTAAGATAGAAATGAGGGGGCGGATTATCGAAATTCATACATTGGGGGAGAAGAAAGAATTTACTTATTGGCGATTTAAATATCGCTTGAAGTACTGTAATAAAGAAAAGGTAGCTAGTGATACACGTAAAGGATTAAAGAAATTAAATAATGATCGTTTAGTGCAGATGAATAAATCCGCAAATTCATCAGTCAGTTCATCTGAAATGCCTGTGATTGATATCGGGATGGATTGGGGGGCGTAAGACAAATGGAATTTAAAGTGGTATATGCTAATTCCAGCAAAATTGGAATCGATAGTGAGGCAATCCTGGATCTGGGAGTAGTTTATATCGAAAAACCAGCTAATACTGAAGAAGAGGTCATATCTCTAGCACATGATGCTGATGTATTAATTGTCAGGGGAGAACCATGTACCAGGAAAGTAATTGAAAATCTTAAATCATGTAAACTGATTGTTACACCGAAGGTCGGTTATGAAAATATCGATGTAGTTGCCGCAACAGAAATGGGAATTTGTGTTGCCAATACCGGCGGCATGTCGGCGATGGAAGTATCCGAGCATGCTATGGCGCTACTGTTAACATGTGCCAGAAAGATAATCGGTCTTGATAAAATGATCAGGTCAGGGGAATGGCATGTCTTTCATGGGCCAGAAATGCGCCAGATGTGGCAGGGTATATCCCGACTTCACGGACAAACACTGGGAATTATTGGATTTGGTCCGGTATCCCGTTTACTGGCTCTTAAAGCCAAAGCTTTCGGATTGAATATTTTAATCTATGACCCGCATATCTCTCGTATAATAATGGATGTTATGGGAGTAAGACCGGTGGAATTAACACAATTACTCAAGGAATCAGATTATGTCTCAATTAATGTTCCGTTGACACAGGAAACATATCATATGCTCGGCTTGAGTGAATTTAAACTTATGAAACCCACGGCGTATCTTATTAATACGGCACGGGGAGCAGTAGTCAATGAAGAGGAGCTGAATCAGGCTCTTACTCGAGGTTATATTGCCGGGGCAGCACTGGATGTTCTGGAAAACGAACCAATTAGTATGGATAACCCTTTATTAAAACTGGAGAATGTTATTTTTACCGGGCATTCTGCCCATTATTCGGATGAAGCATGGCTGGAACAAAATCAACAACCGGCGGTAGAAATATCAAGAATCATGTCCGGGAAATATCCTTGGAAATGGGTTAATCCGGAAGTAGAAAAGAAATATGCTGCGCGGTGGGTAAGCAACAAGCCAAGTCTCTAAATTTTCTCATTTGCCTTTTATTACGGCAATAGTATCGATGAAAGCATCAATTCGGGCTCTGGTGTCAGCTTCGTTATAGGAACTAATGTCCACAATGTCACTTTCCAGTACCAGTGATGGGATGTTGCGATATATTTTCTTCAGGAGTTTCAGTTGCCCGAGTAATCCTACGTGCCAGGCACGACAGGAAAAAGCTTCGTGCATAACGATACCGTCAATCTGATAATCCTCGATATACTGGATTAATCTCTCTACATCGGGTTGAGAATGGGGGCGTTTTCTTGCTCTATCATACCAGTATGTCCAGTACTTTACCCACCTCCAGGCAATATGTTCCAGCGGGTCGTTTATTTTAGAGAGATCAATATCGAAATTATAAGTTGCCTCAATCATTCTATAGGTGGTTTCTACCGGAAAAACTGCCCCTTTACTATTGAAGTAGTTAAAATCGGTTAGAGCGAACCATGATGGCAAACCACCACCCCAGATAAGGCGGTATTTCTCATCAGAAATAACACCTGTTTTGTGAGCTATTCTATGTTGTAGTTCATCGTGTAAGTCTTTAAAAAAATCATATGCCTGCTGAGTTCCCATCATAAATGCCAGCGGAACCATAGTGTTCATAGCATCCCCCGTGTCCATAGGAGTGGGTAATGCCCGGCGTAATTCGTATGTTTCCCAGATTAAATTCCATGTCCGGTCAACGAGATTTACCAGTTCACTTAACCTGTCCCAATTCATCTTCCGGCCGGTTTGTTTTTCCAAAAATTTTACCAGGCCTCTGAGTTGTTCAACAATATATTTTATATAGTAATTCTGAACGTCTTTGTAGTCGCAATAATCTTCATACTGAGGCCAGGGTGTATCAATTTCATAAACAGGAACATCAGGCATATAGCTGCGTGCTGCCTGAAACCATTTTACACGAGAGTCACAGAGCATTTGACCGCTGCTTAGCATCATATCGGGGCGTACCTGACCTCCCCAGGGGGCGTTGGGAGGCATCCCGCCTGATTCTTCTCGCTGCGCATCAAATCCTAATCCACACAGGGCATAAGTGCAAAGAGAACGTGAAAAGTTATTAGATTCAGCTTTTTCCAAAAAACGCTGGGCATCACGTCTGGCACTACAAATACCAGCATAATTCTCGACCCAGTGGGGCACAATATCCATAGCACGGATGATCTCGTCGTAAGAACAACAGATAAAAGTATAGGCAACTGGTCTATGTTCTTCTTTTGCCTTACGTGCTTCACTAAGCAGTCCTTTGACCATTAAGCCAACTCGAGCCGCAGTCTCTGTGGCGATTTTTCTTGTTTCGCGCTTTTTAATTTCTTCCATTTAATATCTCTATTAGACTATTCATAGGTAGAAGTGATTTCAAGGAATGCCTGTATTTTAGTTGATAATCGGGAGAACGAAGACCTGGAATAGTCTTCTTCCAGGTAGAGTACCGGGATCTGTAGTGAGTGCAGGTAATTTCTTATTTCCGGAACATCAAATCCAAAGGGATCACAATATTTGCGGATATAAAGAATTACTCCATTAACATGGTAGTCTCTAATAAACTGATGAATAGTACTGTATCTTTTTTCCAGATATTCCTGATAGGATTTCTCCGGTTCGAAAAATGTTCGTGCGCAGTTGATTTTTTTCAAGTATCGTTCTGCTAGACCGTCCAGCGGGTCATCAGTGATATCGGTAAGAGGAAAATTCTCACGTGTGCCGGGACATAGTTCATCAATGATAATATTAGCTCCGGAGTCCTCCACCAGTTTTATTAGTGATATATCAGCGACTTCGGTACCGATAATCATAATTCTGGCTCCATTTTTACCCGGGCTCGCAGAATGCTTGTTTTGCTTGATATCACTGATTATATTATTGATTAGCTTTGTCGATTCTGCGACGGGAAGAGACATTCCGGCAATTAATGTCTGCATTACGTGGGTACCAGATAACAGAGGAGGGTTATGTTTTCTGAGCTCGTATAATTCGTGTATCTTGATTCTATTATCATTATAGAGATTGATAGATTCAGTCAGAGCATCGTGGGAGATTGGTTTTCCGGTAAATATTTCCAGACTTTTGATAAAACTACCTAATACAGCTTTAAAAAATTCAATAGATGACCTGTCAGTATTGTGAGGTAAGTTAAGAAAATGAGTATAGGGTAATCCGGGACAATGTTTCCATATATTATAGGTGCGAGATATATTATCACAGGCATGAGGAATAACAAGGCCGTCAATAAAGTTGTATTTACCGGTGAGAGATAAGGCAAAGCAATTGCGGACATGGTCACATACAATATTTTCCATATAATTGTCTGCTTGAGAATCTGGTTTATCCGTACAACTTTTTATCCGGAAGGGGATAAGTCCGGCGGCAGTAATTATTTCCAGAGGAGTATAGGCGCAAAGATAACCTACTATTTTTGTGCCCTGCTCTTTTAATTCTTTGGCACGGCTACCGTAATCATTATATATTTGTTCGACTCTCGTCAAACTATCAGTACTATTGTCTATTGTCATAATATCATTTCGTAATTAACGTGAATAAAATAATGCTCGCTAATTTCATATTTGTCATTATAGCACAGGAGAGGAACAAGTAATTTTCTCAATAGAATAGCTATTATGTAGAGACGTTTTCTTTTATAAATAGGGGAAAGTTTATTCCTCGATGCGGGGTAAATCGATTAAAGAAGTCTTCCAGCAGCTCTAGCTGCCTTATCTCGGTAATTTTGACTCGTGGCCGGAATACAATGTTCATGCTGAGACAGCCTTAGTAGTTAACGATATCTTAACTTAGTTGGGTATACCATTCCCGTAATTTTACCAGTTTTTCCTGCAGCAAAGGCAGTTTTTGCTGTTCTTTTTCCACAATGGCAGGATTGGCTTTTGTTACAAACTGTTCATCCTTTAGTCTGGCCCGGCTTTGATTCAGGCTGGTTTGCGTTTCATTGATTTCTTTTTCCAGACGTTTTTTCTCAGCGGAGACATCAATTGTCGTGCCGAGAGGCAGGATAACTTCACTATACTTCAGTACTAATACCAGGGAATTTGTTTTTTCTATGTCTACTGGTCTTTGTCCTGCGATGAAGAGAGGATGGATGCGAGCAAGATTTTCAATCACCGGAGATTGTTCTTTGAGAATTATTTGATTATCTGATGAGTATAATTGTGCGGTCATCCAGAGAGCGGGTTCAATACGGAACTGGGCGCGGGCGTTACGGATGGAACGTATAATTTCACTGACCATTTCGATATTACGTTCAGCATTATCATCCAGGGCAGATTCATTAATAACGGGATATGGAGCAATGATAATGGCTGGTGGACGTTTTTCATCATCAGGTAAGTAATTTACCAGAGTCTGAAAAATTTCTTCGGTAATAAATGGCATAAATGGGTGCAACAGGCGCAATACAGTTTCCAGAACCTGCACTAATGTCGGCAGTGGCGATTCTGTTTTATTATCTGTAGTAAGACGTGTTTTGGCCATCTCAATATACCAATCGCAGAATTCTCCCCAGATAAATTCATATATCTGTCTTTCGGCTTCGCCAAATTGGAAATCAGTCATCAACTGGTTTACATTTCCGATGAGTCTGTTCATTCGGCTCAATATCCAGCGGTCCTGTAATTGTTTACTGTTGGAAGAGAAATCTATCGGTAATTGTGCAGCATCAAGATTATGAATGACAAAACGGGCAGCATTCCAGAGCTTATTAGCAAAATTACGACCAGCTTCCATTTTTTGCGTAGTTAAACGCCAGTCCATGCCGGGTGAATTGCCGGTTGTCAGAGCAAAACGCAAGGCATCAGTGCCATATTTCTCGGCAATCCCTAACGGGTTGACTACGTTACTTTTACTTTTACTCATTTTCACACCTGTCTCATCACGTGCTAGACCATGTAAATAAACGGTATGAAATGGAACTTCGCCGGTATTTTCTAATCCCATCATAATCATACGAGCTACCCAGAAGAATAAAATATCGTAAGCTGTTTCCATTACTGTTGTGGGGTAGAAATAGCGTAAATCTTCGGTATCATCAGGCCATCCGAGAGTGGAGTGAGGCCATAGTCCAGAACTGAACCACGTGTCCAGAACATCAGAATCCTGGAATAATCTGGTTGATTTGCAGGCGGGGCAAACACCGGGTGTCTCAACACTTACAATAATATTACCACAATCTTCACAATACCATGCCGGTATGCGGTGCCCCCACCAGAGCTGGCGGCTGATACACCAATCGCGGATATTGTGCATCCACTCCAGATAAACTTTAGTGAAATGCTCTGGAATGATATTAATTTTTCCTTCTTTAATTGCCTGAATCGCAGGCCGGGCGAGCGGTTCTATTTTAACAAACCACTGTTTACTGATAATCGGTTCGACAATAGTATGACAGCGGGTGCAATGTGCTACAGCATGTGAATAGGGTTCGGTTTTAATCATTAACCTCTTTTTTTCTAGTTCAGAGACGACGTTACTGCGGCAGGTAATACAATCTGAGCCTTTGAATTGTCCGACATCCCCGGTCATTTTGGAATCTTCATCGATAACGCTCAATGCCGGAAGTTTATGCCTTTGTGCAATATCAAAGTCCACCGGGTCATGCGCCGGAGTAACTTTAACGGCACCTGTACCAAAGGCAGGGTCAATTACTTCGTCAGTAATAATCGGGATATGCCGGTTAACCAGTGGCAGCAGGACAGTTTTACCGACGAGATGTTTGTATCTTTCGTCTTCCGGATTAACAGCGACGGCGGTATCACCGAGCATGGTTTCCGGACGGGTGGTGGCAACAGTGATTGAATCAGTGCCGTCCACCGATTCCGTTAAAGGATACCTGATGTAATATAGCGAAGCTTTGGTATCCTTATGTTCGACTTCAAGGTCGGAAAGGGCGGTATGACAGCGTGGGCACCAGTTAATAATACGCTCACCGCGATAAATGAGTCCCTTATTATAAAGACGGAGGAAAGTAGTCCGGACTGCCCGACTGGGGCCTTCATCTAGTGTAAAACATTCTCGTGACCAATCGCATGATGAACCGAGTTTCATACCCTGTTCAGAGATTATATGGCGATATTGTTTCACCCATTGCCAGACGCGCTCAACAAATTTTTCACGTCCCAGGTCATAGCGAGTAAGATGTTCTTTTGCTAATTGTCTTTCGACAACAACCTGTGTAGCAATACCGGCATGGTCAATTCCCGGAAGCCAGAGCGTGGGATCGCCTTTCATTCTATGCCAGCGGGTCATGATATCTTCAAGAGTCATGGTCAAGGCATGACCAACATGTAGTTCTCCTGTCACATTGGGAGGCGGCATTATAATAACAAATGGCTTTTTATGAATGTCTATTTTAGGGGTAAAATAATTACCGTCTTTCCAGAGCTGGTACAATTTGGTTTCGACCTGTGACGGGTCATACGCTTTTAATAATTCAGACATATAAAGATATCCTCTAATGTAAGTATATAAATGAGTGATGATACGGCATCAGAAATCAATGATATTATTTCTTTACCTTGCTGTTTTTGGCTGTGTTGAGTAACTTTACTACTTTGTCAAGGATGACGTTAGCCACCTGTGATTTAGGTAATAATGGTAAGCTCTCCGGTTCACCATTTTTTTCAATCAAAGTGACTCTGTTGGTATCGACATCAAAACCGGAATCAGATGCAGTAATGTCGTTGGCAACAATTAGGTCAAGATGTTTTTTCTCCAGTTTCTTTTGGGCATTAGTAATCAAGTCTTCGCTTTCGGCAGCAAAACCCACCTTGAGTATTTTACCGGTTATCCCGCTAATAATATCGGGATTTGGAGTAAGTTTCAGAGCGAGATTCTGTTTTCCGCTTTTTATCTTGGCGAGGCAGCTTTTTACTGGTCGGTAATCTGCTACTGCTGCCGCCATGATGATAACATCTGATTTATCAACTAAACTTGATACATTTTGCTGCATTTCTTTAGTAGTACGTATATGTATAACAGATATACCGGTGGGGTCGGGCAGGTTGGTAGGAGCAGCCACCAGTATGACATCAGCTCCTCTATTGCGGGCAGCTTCTGCTATGGCATATCCCATTTTACCGGAAGAGCGGTTACCAATGTGACGCACCGGATCGATAGGTTCCTGGGTGCCTCCTGCTGTGATGACTATTCTTATGTTAGACAGGTCATTATTTAATTGTAATATATTTTCAATAGCAGTAATTATTTCCGGAATATCTGCCAGTTTTCCGATTCCTTCTGCTCCTGAAGCAAGAGTGCCGGAAATGGGCTCAACAAATTTGACGCCTCTGGCGCGTAGCCGGGATATGTTTTCCTGAGTTATGGCATTAAGATACATATTGGTTTCCATTGCCGGTGCAATGAGAATAGGAGCTTTTGTTGCCAGTGTGACACAGCTAATCATATCGTTGGCCAAGCCGGAAGCTATTTTAGCGATGATATTGGCTGTAGCGGGAGCAATAACTATAATATCAGCACGTTTTGCCAGAGAAACATGCTCAATACTGAATTCGGAAGTTAATTCGAACATTTCTGTAACTACAGGTCGATGAGTAATACTGCGGAATGTCATAGGAGTAATAAATTTTGTGGCTGCTTCTGTCATAACAACATCGACAGAGGCACCCTCCCGGGATAATTTACGTGCCAGTTCCACTCCCTTATAAATAGCAATACTACCGGTTACACCGAGAACTATATTTTTATTTTTTAGCATTGGATAATTACCCGTGATTATATTTCTTTCAGTCTACTTTCATCGATTCATTTCATAAATATAATAAATACCTTTTAAAGTAAGGTCAGGGTCAACGATTTTTATCATAGGGGTCATTTCACTGAGCAGAGTTGCCAATCCTCCGGTAGCGATGACATCAGGGGAAGCACCCAATTCCTGTCCGATACGTGTAATTAGTCCTTCAATCAATCCCACATACCCGAAAACAACACCTGATTGCATCGCCGCGATAGTATTTTTCCCGATGCAAGTGGCCGGTTTAGTTAATTTTATGCGTGGTAGTTGTGCAGTGTGTATATTTAGTGCCTCAGCAGATATTCCCATGCCGGGGGATATAGCACCACCGAGATAGTCTCCTTCTTTGGATACAACATCAAATGTAGTAGCAGTGCCGGAGTCAATTACAATGAGAGGGCCACCATAAAGCCGATGTCCGGCAACTGCATTGGCAATTCTATCCGCACCGACTTCTTTTGGGTTATCCATACGGATACGTACTCCGGTTTTTACACCGGCACTAACGACGAGTGGTGTAATACCAAGATGCATGCGGCTGAGTTCCTCAAATACGGAGGTCATTGGCGGGACGACACTGCATAGAACAACACCGCCGATATCATTTTGGGAGATATTTTTATGTGCGAGCAGACTAAGAATCAGAACGGCGTATTCGTCTTCCAGACGGCTGATATCAGTAGAAACACGCCATGTAGCAATTATCTGTTCATACTGCATTAAACCGAGCGCTATTTTGGTATTACCAATATCGGCGGCGAGTAGAAATTTACTCCCGGTATTATTTTGTTGTGTATTAGTTGACATATGCTTTCTATTATAGCGGAATGAGTGTTGAAATTGAAGCTTTACATATTATTTTGAGAGAGTAGTGTAAAATTAAGGTGCATTTTTAATTTGTTTTATGGCTAATGGTAATGCTGATAACAGGTCGCTTGCCAGTATTCCGGTATCGCCTATTTTTTCTTTTATTATTTCTCCGGCAGTGCTATGTAAAAATACACCGCAGGAGGCCGCATTAAAAGAAGACATGCCCTGTGCGGCTAATCCGGCAATGACACCTGATAGAACATCACCGGTTCCTGCCGAAGATAATCCGGGATTGGCATTTGGATTAACACGTACTCTACCATCCGGTGCGGCAATTACGGTATAGGCACCTTTTAGGACAACAGTTTTATGCCATAATAATGCTGCTTCTCTGGCAATATCAATACGCTGCGCTTGAATATCAGAAATACCCCGGCCGGTCAGGCGGGACATTTCTCCGGGATGTGGTGTAAGGATAACATCGTCTGGTATTTTCTGCCACCATTCTGGAGATTGAGCTATGATATTAAGTGCATCAGCATCAACAACCAGTCTCGATGGTATATCTGTTGTAGTTGATATCAATAGTGATCTTACAAATTTAATAGTATCCGGATTTTGTCCTAGACCGCAGCCGATAAGTAATACATCGTATTGCTGTAAATGCTCTTTGATTATTTCGATTGCTTTTAAACCGATGATACCCGTTATTTGTTCAGGTAGGGGAAGATATGTAACCTCAGTCAATTTTGTGGCTGATATTGGTTGCAGACTAGCAGCGGTAGCCAGAGTTACCAGTCCTGTGCCAATATGCATAGCTCCTGAGCAAGCCAAGCAGGGAGCCCCGATGTAATTACTGGAACCACCGATGACCAGTACCTTACCGAAGGTGCCCTTGTTGGCATTAGATGGACGTTCCGGTAGAATGGATTTGATAAAATCAGTAGTAGTAATTTCAACATTAACATCTTGTGCTGTCTCAGACGGTATTCCAATATCGGCAGTAATGATTCTTCCGGTATTACTTGCTCCGGGAAAGGAAAATAATCCGACTTTGGGATAACCCAATGTTATAGTTATATCTGCTTTAATACCTGCGGCATCCATATGTCCTGTATCAGAATCCAATCCGGAGGGTATATCCAGGGAGAAAATTGTCAAGTGAGAATATTTCAATCTTGCTTTGTTAACGCGAGTTGTTATTTCTTTTAAAACTCCTGAAATAAGGCGAGATTTACCGATGCCTAATATGGCATCGATAATGAAGTTGTTAGAATGCAGTAAATATTCTAATTGAATAAATTCTTTATCTTCTGTTGCCTTTATCGTTAAGACTTTTTTATTTTGGGTTAGAATATAATTCGGATCGTTTACAGGGCGTTCGGTACAGAGATAGAGTTTTATATCTGCTCCCCAGTCATGGAGATAGCGTGCTGTTACTAATCCATCCCCACCATTATTACCCGGCCCGGTAAGAATAAGAATGGGGTATCCTTCAATTCTATCAATGCATTTAGCAATTTCCTGTGCCGATGCTCTACCGGCATTCTCCATGAGGATATGAGATAGGAAACCTGCTTCCGCTGCCCGGGCTTCTATGCAGCGCATTTGTTCTACTGTAACCAGTTTCATTCCGTACCCCCTATTACGGAAGCGACAGCAAATTCTTTAGAATGAGAAAGACTTATTGCCAGTTCTCCAAGATTAAGTGTCTGTGCTCTTTTCAGTGCGTTGCCGTGAAGATGAACCAGAGGTTTGCCCAGGTTATCAGGGAGAATTTCAATTTCGCGCCAGCTAATCCCTCTTACGCCGCTCCCCAATGCTTTCATTACGGCTTCCTTACCGGAAAATATTGCTGCCAGGCTGGGAGCCCAGCCGCAACAATAGCCAAGTTCTTTTTGAGTATATATCCGTTGGAGAAAGTGCTCACCCCAGTGGGTTACAGCATCTTCAATCCGGTCTATTTCAATGATATCGATACCAGTAGTAAACATTTGTCGATTTTGCTATATTCGTTGTTATTTTTAAAGTATAGCATAATTATTGTCTCATGGTGGCTGTACAAATTCGTTGACACTGATATTACCTTGCACTAAAATCCCATGTATGAAAAAACAACTAACCAGTGACGAAATACGTAAATCTTACCTTAATTTCTTTGAGGAGCGAGGACATAAAGTGATGCCCAGTATTCCTCTGGTACCTGTGGGTGATCCTACTCTGCTCTTTACGAGTGCGGGTATGGTACCTTTTAAGAAATTTTTTACTGGAGAATTACCACCTCCTGCGCCACGGATGACGTCATGTCAAAAATGCTTCCGTACCACTGATATCGAAGTTATCGGTGATGATAAGCATCTTACATTTTTTGAGATGCTGGGTAATTTCAGTGTGGGCGATTATTTTAAAAAGGAAGCGATTGCCTGGGCATGGGAATATGTTACTAAAATACTGGAAATACCGGAAGAACGTCTCTGGGTGACTATTTTCTTAAATGATGAAGAGTCGTTGGGATACTGGAAAGATATTGGCGTACCGGAGAAACGTATAATCGGGTGTGATGAGAAGGATAATTTCTGGGGTCCGGCAGGAGATTCCGGGCCATGCGGACCGTGTAGTGAAATCCATTATGATTGGGGTGCAGATGTCGGTTGCGGTAGAACTTCCTGTAATCCCAATTGTAACTGCGGTCGTTTCACGGAAATCTGGAATCTGGTATTCACGCAATATTTTCAGGATGGCAAGGGTGTAAGAACTCCGTTACCGAAACCGAATATTGATACTGGTATGGGACTGGAACGTGTTACTGCGGTAATGCAGGATAAATCGTCAGTTTATGAAACGGACATTTTTCAGCCTATAATTGAGTGCATACAAAAGTTAGCACAGTGTGAAAAAATTAGCGATAAAGTGACTCGTCGTGCAATCAGGGTTGTTGCGGAGCATGCTCGCGCTATGTCATTTCTTATTGCTGATGGAGTAATACCTGGCAATGAAGAGCGGGGCTATGTTTTGCGCCGTATCTTGAGGCGTGCTGTGTTATTTGGCAGGAAACTGGGGCTGGAAGAGCCATTTCTTACAGATATTGTACAGTCGGTTATCTCGCGTATAGGTTATGTTTATCCTGAACTACTGGAGAAGCAAGAATTTATCAATAAAGTTATTGAATTAGAAGAGCAGAAATTTAGTGAAACTCTCGGGGCGGGATTGAACTGGCTGGATAAGACTATTGAAGGTGTTACCAGGAGATGGGGTAAAGAAATATCGGGAGAAGACGCTTTTAAACTCTATGATACGTATGGTTTTCCGTTGGAATTAACTGTGGAGATTGCCGGTGACAGGGGATTCTCTGTAGACATGGATGGATTTCATAAGGAAATGGAAAATCAGCGTGAAAGAGCGCGGTCATCGCATAAATATGGGGGTGGTTCCAATTCAACGGCAGGACAATATCAAAAGATGATGGCATCCCCAAGTCATTTTATCGGTTATGATAAATTTCAAATTCAGACAGAAATCACGGACATATTATCTGAAGGTGAAAGATTAGAAAGTGTGACTTCCGGTAAGGATGTAGAGATAGTGTTTAAGGAAACGCCATTCTACGGAGAAATGGGGGGGCAGGTTGGTGACAGCGGGGAAATTCGTGGTGTACACGGGAAATTTACTGTTATTAATGCGGCGCGGCCGACGGCAGATATTATCGTGCATCAGGGACATGTTATTGAAGGGAAACTTTCTGTCGGTGACCCTGTCGAGGTGATTATTGATATTGAAAGGCGTCGCGATATTGCACGCAATCATACTGCCACACATCTTTTACAAACTTCTCTAAGAGAGGTGCTGGGAAGTCATGTGGAGCAGAGGGGTTCTCTTGTTGTACCGGGACGGTTGAGATTTGATTTTTCCCATCTGGGAGCAATTACTGAGGAACAACTCTGGGAAGTAGAGAACATAATTAACACGAAAATACGGGAAAATCTGGTGGTAACATGTGAAGTTATGCCTTATCGTGATGCGATAGAGAAGGGAGCTACTGCTCTTTTTGGTGAAAAATATGGCGAAATGGTGCGTATGGTAAAGGTGGGAGACCCGGCATTCAGTATCGAATTATGTGGAGGGACGCATGTTAATGCTACGGGTGAAATAGGATATTTTCATATTGTAAACGAGAGTAGTATTGGCTCCGGTTTACGCCGTATCGAGGCAGTTACCGGTAAGGGAGCGGTAGAATATTTTAAAAATAATATAACAGCCTTAAAGTCTATTGCACATGATTTACGTACAACAACTGAGGAAGCTCCAGCAAAAGTTGCGGCACTTATTAAAGAGTTGGATGTAGAGCGTAAAAACAATATTAATCTCCAACGTGAATTATCGCTGGGTATCATAGAAAAACTGGTTGAGCAGGTAACTCTGGTAGATGGTGTGAAATTAGTTTCGGCGAAGATAGATGCTCCAGGTGCGGAAATAATGCGGGAGATGGGTGATGCTCTTCGGGAAAAGATTGGAAGTGGAGTAATAGTATTAGGAACGATCTATGGAGAGCGTCCTAATTTTCTGGTTATGGTAACACCTGATTTGATAGAAAAAGGAATGCATGCCGGGAACATAGTCAACCAAATTGCAAAAATTACTGGTGGTGGTGGTGGTGGTAAACCAGGTATCGGACAGGCGGGAGGCAAGGATATTAATAAATTAGACCAGGCATTGGCTCTGGCAAGGGATATTGTGCATCATGCCATCGGATAACCGTATTATGGCGCTGGATGTGGGCGAAGTGAAAATCGGTGTTGCTCTCAGTGATCCGGAAGGTATTATTGCTACGCCGCTGACAGTAATTCCGGCAAAAGACAGAGATGTTGCTCTAGATAACGTGGTGAAACTGGTAAATCAGAATGAAGTAAAGCAAATTGTCGTAGGTATGCCGCGTTCTCTCAGTGGTGATATGGGGATGCAAGCGCAGTTTACGGAGGTATTTATCCGGCAGCTTTCACAGCGTTGCAGTATCCCGATAGAAACATGGGATGAGCGTTTTTCCAGCACTTCCGCTAATTATTCCATGCGGCAGGGTAAGTTGAAGAGAAAAGAGCAGAAAGACTGGCGTGATGCTATAGCAGCAGCTCTAATATTACAGGCTTATCTGGAACGACAGAGATATAAAAAATTAGAAAACAAGGGGTGATTTTATGACCAGACAGGTTAAATTAATCGGTCATCATCTAGGTCACTCCATTTCACCGGTATTCCAACAAGCGGCTATTGATAAATATGGGTTGGATGTGAAATACGGGCTTCTGGAGTTGGAGCCGCATCAAGTGGAAGCAGCAATGCAACAGCTACGGCAAGAGGAGTACCTGGGAGCGAACGTTACTGTACCATATAAGCAGACAGTGATGCCTTTTCTGGATAGTATTGATGAACTTGCTACTAAAATTGGTGCGGTAAATACTATAGTTAACCGTTCCGGGAAATTAACGGGGCATAATACTGATGCCGAAGGTTTTTTACAGGCTCTGGTCCAGGAAGGTGCCTTTAATCCAGAAAAGAAGAATACAATAATTCTTGGTACTGGCGGTGTTGCAAGAGCGGCGGGATTTATTCTGATAAAAGAAAAAGTCAGTAGTATGACTATTGTTGGTCGTAATCCCGAACATATTAAAGGATTAAAGTTGTCACTGGAAGCGGCAGGAATGAAGATTAATACGGCTACTTATGATGATAGTAACCTGGCAGATGTTGTGGCAAAGTGCGACTTGCTGGTTAACTGTACTTCCGTAGGTATGAAGTATAGTGAGACAGAAGGACAATCCCCGCTGGAAGCCAGGTTGATACCCCGGGGTATATTCGTCTATGATGTGGTATATAATCCCCGGGAGACGTGTTTGTTAAAAGATGCGCGACAGGCCGGGGCGAAGACGCTTGGAGGATTACCCATGCTGGTTTATCAGGGAGCGGCTTCGTTTGAGTTGTGGACGAATATGAAAGCTCCCGTCAATCTAATGTTGCAGATAGCCGGGCATGCGTTGGAGGGATAATTATGGGCATCTTTCGTTTTCTTACCGCAGGTGAATCCCACGGGAAGGGACTGGTTGCTATTATTGAAGGACTACCGGCAGGTATTTTAATTAACGAAGACCTTATTGTCTGTGACATGGCGCGTCGTCAGTCAGGATATGGGCGTGGCGAACGCATGAAGATAGAGCGGGACAGTGCAGAGATAATATCCGGAGTGCGCCTTGGTCTTACTATCGGAAGTCCAATATCTTTGTTTATTGAGAATCGCGACTGGGATAATTGGCAACAGATAATGTCTGTTACTCCAACTGATGAGCAAATAACCACCGTCACAGCTTTTCGTCCCGGTCATGCTGATCTGGCAGGGGTAATGAAATATGGGCTGGATGATATCCGTTCTGTGCTGGAGCGTGCCAGTGCCCGGGAAACAGCTTCAAGAGTTGCTGTGGGCAGTATCTGTCGCTGTTTTTTGAATGAGTTTGCTATTCGGGTGCAAAGCCACACTGTGGCTATTGGCAATATAAAAGTAAATTCTGACATTATTGCTATCGATTGGGAACAGGTGGAACATTCTCCTCTACGATGTAATGATGCTGATGCAGAAAAGAAAATGATTGCAGCTATCGATGATGCTCAAAAAGCAGGTGATTCATTAGGAGGAATTTTTGAAGTGGTTGCAACCGGTGTGCCGCCTGGTCTGGGTAGTCATATACAATGGGATCGTAAACTCAATAGTAGAATTGCACAGGCGATGATGAGTATTAATGCGGTAAAAGGAGTTGAAATTGGAGCTGGTTTTGCTGCTTCGGAAAGAAAAGGTTCTCAGGTTCATGATGTTATAGAACCGGCGTCAGAGGAACAGTACTGGTGGAAAAGAAAATCTAATAATGCCGGGGGTATAGAGGGGGGGATGAGCAACGGAGAACCTGTTGTTGTCCGTTGTGCGATTAAACCCATTCCAACATTGATAAAACCTTTAGATTCGATAGATATGCTTACCGGTGAAGCAATACAGTCACACATTGAACGTAGCGATATTTGTGTTGTCCCGGCTGCTGGTGTTGTTGGAGAAGCGATGCTTGCTATAGTACTTACTGAAGCTATGCTGGAAAAATTTGGCGGGGATAATGTTAAAGAAACTCGCCGTAATTTTGAAAATTATATTAAATCTATAGCAGAGAGAAGAAAGCTTCATGGCCGGTAGTAGAAAAGATAAGTTGATATTTCTCACCGGATTTTCTTACACGGGTAAAACCGTTGTTGGTAAGAAGGTGGCAGAATCTCTGTTATGGGGATTCATAGATATAGATGATGAGATAGCCCGTATCGCTGGTAAAAGTGTTAGTCAGGTGTTCAGCGAGGATGGAGAACCGCATTTTCGCGATCTGGAACATCAGGTTTTACAGGATTTGTGTCATAAGCAGAATTTGGTAATATCTACCGGTGGAGGGATAGTTGTTGCGGCGAGAAACCGCAGTCTTATTCTAGAAAATGGAGTAGTTATTTGTCTGGAAGCGAGACCGGAAACTATTTATCACCGGCTTGTAGAACAAAATAGAGTTGCTCCTGGTACAGCAAGACCTCTTCTAAATGTTGCTGACCCATTGAACCAGATTACAACATTAAAAGCATCACGGCAGCAATACTATGCTATTGCTGATTGGACAGTTCATACGGATGAGATGACGGAGACGGAATCTTGCCGGGAAGTATTACGTGGTTACCAGTATATTTCACAGAAGGTGGATACTCTTGAATTTAAGGATGCTTCTTGTTTGGTGGAGACCAGTAGTGGCAGATATCCGGTTTTCATTGGTTGGGATTGTCTTACGGAGTTGCCTCAGAGACTACGGCAGGTTGGGCTTACTGGTAAAGTGGGAGTTGTGTGTGATGACAATGTTTTTTCTTATTACGGGAGCCGGGTTAAATCATATCTTGAAGATAATAGATTTACTGTTCATATAATTACGTTGCCTGCCGGCGAAAGCACAAAGAACATAAATAATGTTAGTAGGCTTCACGATTTCTTCTTAGAGCGGCACTTCGAGCGCGATGATATAGTACTGGCCCTGGGTGGGGGAGTAGTAGGAGATCTGGCAGGATTTACCGCGGCAACTCTTCTTCGGGGTGTTCCTCTGGTGCAAATGCCGACCAGCCTGCTGGCTATGGTAGATGCTTCGGTTGGTGGTAAAACGGCAGTGAATCATCCTCGCGGGAAAAATCTGATTGGTGCTTTTTATCAACCACGCCTGGTTTTTATTGATGTTGGCACTCTCCTTACTTTACCCTCTAGAGAACTTATTTCCGGATGGGCGGAAGTAATCAAACATGCCATGATACTTGATGGTAGGCTGCTTAATTTACTTGAGGAAAATGTCGCTGAGATTATAAAATTAGAAAAAGAAATATCTCATAGAGTGGTAGAGTGTAATATTGCTCTAAAGGCAAGTGTTGTTAGTGAAGATGAGCGGGAGACGGGGCGGCGGATAATCTTGAATTATGGACATACTATCGCTCATGGATTGGAAGTTGCAACGGGCTATAATCGTTTTCTCCACGGTGAAGCAGTTGCTCTGGGTATGATAGGCGCAGCAGAAATCAGCCGGAGGATGGGGTTATTATCAGAAGAGATAGTACAACGGCAATGTAATATTATTCATTCATATGGTTTATCTGTCGGTTGTAGTGATATCAGTCCGGAGGATGTTATGGAAGCTCTGGAGTGGGATAAAAAAGTGCGGAATAAAAACATAAGATGGGTTCTGCTCCATGATATTGCCTGTCCTGCTATTCATGATGATGTTCCGCGGGAAATGGTTCTGGGAGTCCTGGACGGTTTATTGAAAGGTTGTTCTTGAACGAGGAGATAGGGTTCCAGCTCAGTAATACCTGTAGTTCCACGCGAGCCAGAACAGGTGTTATCTTTACGTCTCATGGTAATGTTTCTACGCCGGTTTTTTGTCCGGTAGGCAGCCAGGCTACCGTAAAAGCTCTTACTCCCGAGGATCTGATTGATATTGAAGTAAAGATGATATTAAGTAATACTTATCATCTTTACCTCCGTCCCGGGATAGATACTGTAAAAGCGTTGGGGGGCTTACATCGTTTTATGTCCTGGGATAAGCCGATTCTAACTGATAGCGGCGGTTATCAGATTTTTAGTCTGGCACATCTCTGTAAAATAACTGATGAAGGTGTTTTTTTCCGTTCTCATCTGGATGGAAGTGAGCATTTTATTACTCCCGAATTGGCCATAAAATATGAAGAAGATTTGGGAGCAGATATTATTATGGCCTTTGATGAATGTCCGTCTCATGATAGTGGTGTGGAGCAGGTACAGCAGGCAACAGAACGCACACATCGTTGGGCAGAGCGATGTATCAATGCGCATATTAAGAACAAACAGGCAATATACGGTATTGTGCAGGGTGGTATGTTCCCCTTATTGCGAAGGCAGTCGGCACAGTTTATTTCCTCATTAAATTTTGACGGTTATGCTATTGGTGGTCTAAGTCTGGGCGAACCCAAGAATATTACACTGGATATGACAGAAGAAACGACGCAACTACTTCCCGTGGATAAACCACGTTATCTCATGGGGGTAGGGGCACCAGAGGATATTCTGGAATGTGTTGCCCGTGGCGTTGATATCTTTGATAGTGCTCTACCAACCCGTGTTGCCCGTAATGGAGCTGTTTTTACCCGTACCGGGAGGCAAAATATCACTAATGCGCGCTTTGAAAGAATAGATCGGGCAATCGAAGAAGGCTGTGATTGCTACACTTGCCAGCATTTTTCTGCCGCCTATTTACATCATCTTTTTAAAAGTCGGGAATTATTGGCATATCGTCTGGCCACGATTCATAATTTGCGTTTTATGATGTGTCTTATAGATGACATAAGGTTATCCATTAAACAGGATAGATTTGCTTGTTTCAGGAGTGATTTTCTTAATAATTATGAGACGACCAGTGAAGAAATGAGATCACAGCAAAAAGAAAAATGGTTAAGAGCAAGACGTGCTACAAATATGTAGTTTAATTTACATAAGATTAATGCAAATTAATACAAGAGAAGGCAAAAAGTGCTCAAGTAACTTGATAATGATAAATGCTAAAATATTATAGTATAGTATTAAGTCGAACTTGAGCGCTATGTAATATTATACATAATATAAGGAGGTCAAATGGCTGGTATAGTATCATATGGAGCGTACATACCCTATAACAGATTAGCAAGAAGTGTTATTGCTAAGGCCTGGGGTGGAGGAGGGGGACGTGGAGAGATTGCTGTTGCCAACTATGACGAGGATCCGACGACGATGTCGGTAGCAGCCGGAATGGACTGTCTAAAAGGATTTGATCCTCGGCTGGTAGATGCCATGTATATGGCGACGACCAATGCTCCCTTTGTGGAGAGACTGAATTCAGCAATAGCGGCGACTGCTCTGGATATGCGTCGCGATATAAGAACGGCTGATTTCAATAATGGCTTACGTGCAGGCACGACGGCTTTGTTGGCGGGTTTGGACGCAATAAAAGCAGGTTCTGCAAAAGGTGTTGTTGTGACAGCTTCCGATATGCGGCAGGGAGCCCCCTCGGGAGAAAGCGAAATGAACTTTGGTAATGGAGCAGCCGCCTTTTTACTGGGTAACGAGAATGTTATTGCCGAAGTAGAAGGTAGCATGACCATATCAGAAGATATGGCGGATTATTGGCGTTCCGCTAAGGATGATTTTGTGAAAAACTGGGAAGATCGGTTTGGTCGTGATGAAGGTTATTCCAGAATGCCGGTAGAATTAGTAAAGTCACTCATGGCAAAAATGAAGCTGACTCCCAAAGATTTCACTAAAATTTGTTTGTATGGTGCTAATAGTAGAGCTCATGGTGAACTGGCAAAATCTCTGGGTTTTGCGCCGGAACAGGTACAGGATTCTTTGCTGGATACCGTTGGTAATACCGGTGTGGCACTTTCCCTGATGATTCTGGTATCAGCATTGGAATCAGCTAAAGCGGGTGATAGGATTTTGCTTGTTAGCTGGGGTAGTGGAGTTGAAGCGGTTGTCTTCAAAGTTACTGATAAGATATCTGCCCTTGCGCCACGACGTGGAATCAAGCAACATATTAACATTAAGAAAAATCTGGATAACTATGAGAAATTACTGCGCTGGCGTTCTATTGTTCCGCTGGCACCTCAGGCACGTCCGGACCCTCTTGTTGTTTCTATGTCTTCTCTCTGGAGAGAGCATCACAGTGCGTTACCTCTCTATGGAGTAGTTTGTAAAGTCTGCGGAACCAAGCAACTCTTTGCTGATACTCATTCCACCCGGGCACGTATCTGTGTTGAATGTACGGCGAAAGACCAGTTTGAACCTTATCGTTTTGCCGATAAAATGGCTACTGTAGCCAGTTTTAGTCATGATTTCCTCGGATTAAGTCAAGATCCGCCTAATACACTTACTGTAGTAGATTTTGAAGGTGGTGGGCGTGGAGCATTTGAAATGACTGACCGTGACCCTGCAGAATGTAAAGTTGGTATGAAAATTGAAATGACTTTCCGTAGAATTGCATCTGATAGAGGTGTACATAACTACTTCTGGAAATGCAAGCCTGCGAGAGGTTAATTAGAATAAGGAGGAAATAATGCCTGGAAGTATTAAAGATAGAGTTGCCATAGCCGGTATGGGCTGCACCAAATTCGGAGAGCGCTGGGATGCTAGTATGGACGACCTGTTAGTTGATGCCACCTATGCCGCCCTGGCAGATGCCGGAATCGGCATAGAAGAGATACAGGCGGCATGGTTCGGGACAAACTCATCCACTAACACCGGTATGGGATTGTCGGGCCCGCTGAGATTACAATATATACCGGTAACCCGTGTAGAAAATGCCTGTGCTACCGCTTCGGAAGCATTCCGTAATGCCTGTTATGCCGTTGCCGCCGGCATCTATGATATCGTGCTGGCTATCGGTGTTGAGAAGTTGAAAGACACCGGCTGGAGCGGTCTGGGAACAGAGGGCACTAATCCCAGCCATTCATTAGACCTGAATAGCTCCGCACCATCAAACTTTGCCTTACTGGCAACAACATATTTTTCTCGTTATGGCCTGACCTTTGAAGAAGGCAAGCACATGATCGGCCGTGTTTCTTGGAAGAGCCATAAGAATGGTGTCTTAAACAAGAATGCCCATTTTCAGAAGGAAGTATCTATGGAGACCATTCTTAATGCACCCATGATTGCCTGGCCTCTGGGACTTTATGACTGCTGTGGCGTTTCCGATGGTTCTGCAGCGGCGGTTATTACTACTCCTGAGATTGCCAAAGCGCTGCGTAAAGGGAAAGAACCGCCTATTTTTGTTAAGGCTCTCCAGATTACGGCACCACCTCGCGATGGAAAATACAACCAGAAATTCGATTATACTCATGTAGAAACGACTGTTCGCTCGGCACAGCGTGCCTACAAAGAAGCAGGAGTAACCAATCCCAGAGAGCAAATCAGCATGGCCGAAGTACATGATTGTTTCTCTATTACAGAAGCAGTAACCATGGAAGACCTTGGTTTCAGTCCTCGCGGTCAGGTACAGAAAGACATTGAAGACGGATTCTTTGATCTTGACGGTGGCTTGCCTGTGCAGACCGATGGTGGATTGAAATGTTTCGGTCATCCCATTGGAGCCAGTGGACTACGCATGATTTATGAGATGTACTTACAATTGCAGGGTAGAGCTGATGAGATCAAAAATCCCGGTGCTCCTTCCCGGCAGGTAAAGAATCCCAAATTAGGTTTAACCCATAATCTTGGTGGTACTCCTGATGGT
>DDXZ01000023.1 GCA_002347295.1 Dehalococcoidia bacterium UBA2247
ACCTACTTAAATGATTTGACACGGATTCCGGTAACATTTTTATTTGAGTTGACACGGATTAAATTGTTAAAGAGACCGAGAAAACACTTATTATTTAGCTTATCTTGATTGAACAAAAAAATGAACCTGCTATACTTAACTTATGAAAGAATTACCACGGCGTTTGTTTCATATCTGTTGGGGGTTGATTATACCTGCTGCCGGGCTGCTGGCCCCCTATGATATCTTCTTCATTACACTGGTTATTATAACTGCCATTGCCATCATTATCGACCTGCTCAGGCTGAAATCAGAAAAACTGAATACTCTCTTCATCAGGGCTGTGGGGCCATTACTGCGGCCGGCAGAAGTACGCCGCTTTAATGGCAGTACCTATCTCCTTATCGCCAGTACAATTGTCTTTTTTCTCTTCGGTAAATTCATTGCGGCAACCGCCCTTATCTTTCTCGCTATCGGGGACCCCTTTGCCGGTATGGTGGGAACAAAATGGGGCCGGATAAAAATCAAACAAAAAAGTCTGGAAGGCAGTACTGCTTTCCTTATTACTGCGTTTGCTGCCAGCACTCTTATCAGCAGTATCACCCATATCCCACTCCTCTTCATTGCAGTGGGGGCACTCTGCGCTGCTATTGTAGAACTATTGTCTCTCTCTATTAATGATAATTTAACCATACCTCTCATCTCAGGTGGAGTTATTTGGGGACTTGCTTATCTTTTCCCCTGCTAAAAATCCGGGCATATACTATAATTGAAAAATACAATTATATCCCGTATCCTTAAAATGAAAGTTAATTATATGTCGACTAACAATCTTACCTGTCCGAATTGTCAATTTGAAAATCAGCAAAGTTCTCGCTATTGCAGTAAATGTGGTTATCCCCTCGTTTATCTGAAGGATGAGCAAGAGAAAATATCAGAAGAAAGCAAACCTTCCCGTAATTTTGCTGCTTCCACCCATAAAATATGCTCCGGTTGCCAGACAGTGAACACCGCAAGCGCAAAATATTGCTCCCATTGCGGTCTACTTCTCCCCATGGAAATACAACCGGAAGGGGATTCTACAGAAGCCCTGGCAGGGTTCTGGATTAGATTAGCCGCTTATTGTATTGATGGTATTATCCTCTCTCTGCTAAATTATCTCATTAATCTGGGATTTAATCTTTCTGTTGATGCAAACCTGGGCATTGCTATTCTTGATGACCCTACCTTCTGGACGATGCAGATAATAGGCTTCCTGCTCCGGGCTGTCTACTACACTTATTGTACCGGCAGATGGGGACAGACACCGGGTAAATTCGTTACCGGAATAAAAATCGTCCGTAGTGATGATACGCCATTATCTTATCCCAGAAGTCTGGCACGATTTTTGGCTACTTTTCTATCGGAGCTCACTCTGGGAATAGGTTACCTTATGATTGCCTTTTCTACACGTAAAAGGGCCTTACACGACCTGATTTGTGATACCAAAGTAATCAGGATAAGGAAATAATATACTGATGCCATTTTTTGCCATTGTTATACTGGGATTTACCCCCGGTATTTTCTGGCTCTGGGTGATATACAGCCGCGATAAATACCGGCCGGAGCCGAGAAAACTGGTTATCCGTACCTTCCTTATCGGTATTGCCATCGCTATCCCGATAGCTATTGTCGAAGGCATTGTGGGAAGACCTGTTATCCCGGATAGATTTGACCTGCAAACGACGGAGTTAACAACGAACCAGGCATTTTATCTCGCTTTTGTCGTTGCCGGGCTGATTGAAGAACTGGCAAAATTTATCGCTGTAAGGTTTACTGTTTACCGCTCCCCTTATTTTGATGAGCCTATTGATGGTATTATCTATGCCTCTGCCATTGCCCTGGGCTTTGCCTCTATTGAAAATGTAGGCTATATGCTCTCTGTTGGCTGGGAGGTAATTTTTATCCGGGGATGGCTCTCCGCTTTGGGACATGTCATTTTCACTCCCTTCTGGGGCTATGCTCTGGGTAGAAAAGTATTACTGCAAGGAAAAGGAACTGCCCTGGTGATCACCGGGCTGATCGTTGCTATTGCACTTCACGGTTCTTTTAACTATTTTCTCTTTATAAACCGTCAGGAATTTACTTATCTTCTCTTTGCTGTCGGCATTATCGCTTTTGTCCTGATGATCAGACTGGGAAATAAAAAATCACCCTATCGCGAAAAAACAGCTATGCCTTTGCTTAACTGTGCCCAATGCGGTACGGATAACAAATATGATGCCGCCTTCTGTAGTAACTGTGGCAGTCAGTTCACCAAAGGAGATTCTAAAAATACACTACGCTGTTCCAACTGCTATTCCGAACTGGGAAAAGATACCAAATTCTGTACGAATTGTGGCAGCATAATTAATAAAAAGAAGCTGTAACTTTATCCTTAACAGTATTCCCTGAACCACATTAGCAATTTCTTCAATCATCCTCAGAGAAATCTCGTTCGAGTCGCCGATTATCCAGGTAGGCAATCCCTTCAAACGGGAAAGACCGGTGCTATAAACAATAATGAGGTCTACTCCTCCTATACGTAAAAATGCAAAAGTAGTGAGATCAATCACACCCGTGATAATATCCTGTTCCACCAGGTCATCAAGCGCTTTTGTCTCAATATGGAAAGAAATCATATCATACCCTTGCCGCGTAAGATGGTCCTTGAGATGTAACGCTGCGGAAGTAGTAACACCGAGAGCAGTAACAGCAATCACTGGCTTATTATCCTGGAGAGATACTTTGGCGTCTACCATACCGACAATAGCACCGGCGGCTTGAGCTAATACTCTTTTCAATACCGCGTTTAATCCCATAATATCCGTTGGCGTCTGCATAATAGTAATATCGCTCCCGCCGACAGATTACACATAAATACTGGTAGACACCGCTATTTTAGGTATTCCTGTTGGCAGCACTTTCATAGCAGCACCAGCGAGAGCCGTACCGGTGGAACCTCCCAGAGAAATAATACCCTCCATTTTCCCGGAAGAATATAGATCCTTTGCAATAGAGGCTAATCCCTGCATCATGACCTGCGTAATATTACCTCGGTAAACACCGAGCTCTGCGTTCTTTACCAGATCAGACAGCTTACGCCCACCTGCTCCGGCCACTTCTTCCCGGGTAATATCTGCCCGAATTTGAGGTATCCTGAGTACCCCCGGGGCAATAACTAAAGCACGGTGCCCCCTTATTTCTATCTCGCTACACAGGTAATCCACTTCCGGTTCTTTGGTATCCAGCGTACCGATAATAACTATTGCTTTGTCCGGTTTACTATTCATTGCGGTCTAACTACCTTATAATTCCCTGCCCGTTTGTTTCATTTTCCTGTTAAGAAGTGTATTATCATAATCCATTCTATCACTAAGCAATCATCAGGAGTATTGTTCCAGTATTACAAATCATTGACAATAATTTCTGCTGGTATTAGCATATTTGTTAGAAGTAGTGATACTCTAGGCCATCGACCGGAAATTATTGGCGGTGAGCAGGGAAAATGATATACATAATAGTAAAGTCGCTTGGATTGGTGACAACCGAGACGGCAGGAACAGGAATAAGATGTAAATATTTAAGCCTTCTCCGGTTAGTCCAGAGAAGGCTTCCTATTTCCTTTTTACCTTGCACATATTAGGACTGGAGGCAAAAAATAATGGTAGCACAAAAAAAACACGGCACAGGTAATATCCCCCCGATACAAATTGCATTGGATCTGGTTGATCTGCCCCGGGCAATACAAATAGCACAAGAAGCTGTCAAAGGTATCCTGGCTGAAACGGGAGACGCTTCTAAGGCCTGGATAGAGGCGGGAACACCTCTAATAAAATCTGAAGGTATGAATGCTATCCGGGAATTGCGTAATAAATTCCCGGGACAGACTATTTGTGCCGACATGAAAACCATGGATGCCGGCGCTACTGAAGTGGAAATAGCAGCAAAAGCCGGCGCTAATGTGGTTTTCATTCTGGGATGTTCCCCCGATTCATGCATCAGTGAAGCGGTATTAGCTGCCGAAAAATATGGTGTGAAGCTGGCAGCTGATTTAATATCGGTACCCGACCCGGCAAAACGTGCCGTTGAACTGGAAAAAATGGGCGTAGATATTATTAATATTCACGTCGGTTTAGACCAGCAGGTAATTGGGATTCAACCGGTCGAGCTGGTGCGCCAGATAGCAAAAGCTATCTCCGGCAATGCCATGATTTCTGCTGCCGGTGGGTTGAATAGTGAGACCGCCGTTCAGGCCTACGAGGCCGGCGCTGATATCATTATTCTGGGCGGGGTTCTCTATAAAGCACGCAGCCCGGAAGAATCCGTGAAAAAAATAATACAATCCCTGAAATCAGGAAAACCTGTCGCTTCCGGAGAATTTATTAAATACGATGCCGAACATCTGGTGGAAGCATTTATGAAAGTCAGTACATCCAATATCAGCGATGCCATGCATCGCACCGGCGAATTACGCGGCCTGAAACCGGTCTGGTATGGTGCCCCGGGAGAGCTAAAATTTGCCGGCCCGGCGGTAACCGTAAGAACTTATAACGGCGACTGGAGCACTCCCGTACAGGCGATCGACCATGCTCATGCCGGAGACGTTATTGTTATTGATGCCTGCCAGGGCGAGACCGCTGTCTGGGGCGAACTGGCGACTCATAGCTGCATCAGTAAAGGTGTTGTTGCCGTTATCATTGACGGGGCAGCACGCGATATCGATGATATCCGCAAACTTAAGTTTCCCATTTTCGCGCGTTATTTTACTCCCACGGCAGGAGAGCCCAAGGGGTTCGGAGAAATCAACGCCCCAATTGAAATCTCAGGAAGAAAAGTAGAGCCGGGTGACTGGATAATCGGTGATGAAAGCGGTGTTGTTGTTGTCCCCAGAAAAATCGCTCTGGAAATGGCAAACCGGGCGATAGATGTTCAAGAAAAAGAAAATAGAATCCGCGAGGAGATTCAGCGAGGTTCAACGTTAGGACAAACTGCATATCTCGAAAAATGGGATATTAAAAAATAGGAAAAACTCTCCTTTTATATTCTGGTAAAAGATTCAGAATTAGTAATCTCTTATACGATATATATGCAAAGAGAGATAAGAAAGCTAAAGTAGTGTTTACTGAAGGGGGTATACGAATGAAAAATTTCCTTATATTCTCGTTCAAACTTACTCCACTCCTTCCTCTACTACTAATTTACTAATTATCCTATTCTGTTTCTCTTTTTAACCTGATCGATAAAGCAGAAATTACACTTTTCTTTTGCCTGAAGTGAATAACCCCCAGTAAGCTGGGGGGCATTTTATAATGTCCTCTATATAAATAATTGGTGGTATTTTTTGTTTACAAAATTTTTAACAACACAGGAATAATCACCAGGCTGGCGGCCGTGGTAACAAACACGACACTGGCAACTAGTTCTTCCTCATTTTTATACATCGCTGCCAGCAAATAAGTATTCATTGCCGATGGCATAGCTGATACCAGTATTACGACAGAGCGCATCACACCGGTTATATTAAAGAGATAGGCAGCAAGAAAACCGAGAGCAAGCCCACCACCTAAACGGACAAGCGCAGTAAGTAATGTCGTTGATAATGATGTTATCTTCACCTGCGCCAGACTATACCCCAGAGTCAAGACCACCATGGGGATAACCATATTGCTGATAAAATCAATCGGCCCCATTACTATCGGGGGAACATTTATATGGAGTAAATTTAAGGTCAAAGCTAAAAAAGCCGCATACATTGCCGGCACTTTGAGCACTGTTTTTAAATTCTCCCGCCAACCTTTACCGGCAGCAATAAAAACAGCCACAGAATTCATCAGTATTGAATTGGGAATAAAATAGAGCACGGCATAAAACAACCCTTCCGTACCATAAGCCAGACTGATAATAGGAAAAGGAATATTTATTGTGTTCGGTAACGCTGCCGGCAGATAAAGACTGGAGTGTTTCTCCCGCCTCCACTTAAAAAGCAACCATGCTGCCGCAGCACAACCGAAAGTAACGATTAATTCTGCCCCCCATACTGTTGCCGCATCTTCCAGAACAATATCTTTACTTAATATAGAGGTAAACGCTACCGCCGGTAGTCCGATATAAAAAATTATCTTGTTTATACCGGACAAGTCCAGTTTAACAAATTTACCAAAGATATAACCGATGATAATAGTAACAAAAGTAGGTAGAACTACATCAAACACTTCTCTGTAAGGCATAAATTTATATTACCAGAACCTCATTTACCATTTGCGTCATCTTACAATTATCCGTGATGCAGCACAATTCTTTCCGTAAAAAACTGCTCATTTGTGCAATTCTCTTATGTTATATTCACTATCATATCCTGGATAATTGCAATATAGAACTATGTTGATCTGCTTGACTTTTTCAGCATTCTCATAAATAATAAGTAGCTACCCTGAATATAGATAATTATAGTAAAGGAGAACCATATGGTACCTTCAATGTAAAATATCAGATGGAAATTTACCGATAATCAGGAGTAGTGTAATCATTTTCGTTCTTGGCCGCCAGTCGTCATTTCTTGTGCCATCACCGGAGGATTACAGGATAAAGAGGCAAATTCCGCCTTATCAACCAGTCCGGAGGAGCAGGCAGATTCTGCTTATGAAGCCTATAAAGCCAGTGTGGCCAATGTTCACATCCATGCCTGTGACCCCCGCACTAATTGTATTGCTGCCTTTACCGCCCGAGCAGAAGATTTCTATCGGGTCAATCATCTAGAGAAGAAAGATGTTTTGATATGGTCATTTGTGATACCGGCTCTGCTACTTTCCGTATTGAAGATGAAAATAGCATGCTGGAATATTATAAAGGTATGAATCCCGAGTTGGTTTCACTGGATGTCGGTGTTGTATTTATGACTCTTTCTTTAATCCTGATAGAGTACCCGCCGTTATGGACGGTTAACGGTTATAAGAAACGTGGCTCCAATGGTTTCCTACGATGAAAATACAGGAAGAATCCGGGTTGAGAATATCATGGGCAGTAGGTTAGAGCAAGTGTAAGATGGTCGCGCGTTGTATGAAAGCAGTTAATTGCAAGGTGAAATTTGAGGTCTTTAACTCTTTTTCCTGGTGGTCTGTCGATCATGTTATTCAGATGGGGCTTGTAGCTGAACCTTACTGGTGTCAGTTCGTCTTTGGTCAGGAAGGAGCTTGCAGTTTACCTACCGTTAAGACCGCCCTCCAGATGATTGATGATATGCCACCTCACTCCCTCTTCTCTGTTATCGGTATCGGCCCATTGCAACTTCCTATTAATACTCTCTCTCATTATGGGAGGACATATCCGTGTTAGTATGGAAGATAATGTTTACCGCGGTGAATTGGCCAAGAGTAATGCCCAACTTGTGGAACGAGCAGTACGTCTCTGTCACGAGCTCAACCGGGAAGTCGCTACCCCCGCCCAATCACGAGAAATACTGGGGCTGAGCCTGACGCCAAAACAATACCCAATTATAGGAGTAACATCAAGTGAAAATACCGGAAAGAGTTAGAAATCTTGAAAAAAAACCAGCCCCGATTTTGACAGAAAGTTTTGGACCGCTGCAGGGGATACGAGTACTCTCAACAGGAAATTTGATTGCTGCACCGTTTGCCGGCTCAATGTTTGCCGATTTCGGGGCCGAGGTTATCCATATAGAAAATCCCGGTGTTGGTGACCCGCTCCGCCAAATGCCGCCCTTTATTGAAAAAGATGGGGAAAAAGTAAGTGCGGTATGGCTCGATAACGGGCGCAACCGACTGAGTATGGAATTAGACTTGCGCATCAATATTAATCCTCTCTCACAAGAAGTGTTTCTTAATCTAATTAAAGTTTGTGATATCTGGATTGATAACCTGGCTTTTCCTGATCAACTTAGTGATATTACTGACAAATTTATACATGAAGTAAATCCACAAATAACCATTGTCCATGAAAGCGGTTATGGTAATCCTGATTTTGGTGGCATACCTGAGGTTTGTCTGCAACCATCAAGTGACCTTACCGGACAAGCTTATGGCGGTTGGTCTTATCTGGTGGGTGATCCTGAAGGTCCACCTACCAGGATCCCTGCCGGAGTTGTCGATTATATTACCGCCCTTAATGTCTTCTTTAGTGGTTTAGTGGGATATATTGATACACAAAGAAGACAAAAGGGACAGGTTTTTGACTGTGCTCAGTTTGAGGTTATTGCCCGTATATTAGGAGAGAATTTTAGTAACTATTTTAATCTGGGTATCATTAACAAAAGACAGGGCAACAAGTCTGCTGTAACACAACCTTATAATTTTTTTAAAGCATCCGATGGGTATATTGCCCTGGGTGCTTACGGATTTAGTGTATACGGTAGATATTTAAAAGCCATGGCAGAAGCTACAGGATTAAATCCCGCTGATTATCCTATGGATGAAGCCGCCAATGGGTCAGAGGCGCTTAATTCACCTAAAGGCAAAAATTTAGACCGTATCACGGAAGAATGGATTGCACGTCATACCCGAGAAGAAGTAGCCAGCCTTTTTGAAAAATACGAAGTTCCCTGTGGTCCTGTGTACAATGCGGAGGATGCTTCAGCCGATCCACATTGGCTAGAGAGAGATGATTTCATTACATTTATGGATGAAGAACTCCAGAAAGAGGTAAAGTCTTTTGGTTTTGCTCCTAAATTTTCCTTGAACCCTGGTAGAGTCTGGCGTGGTGCACCACGTCTGGGACAGGACACTAACGATATTCTCCTGAAAATTCTGGGCTATACCCCTGAAGAAGTACAGATGCTCTGGAAAGAAAAAATAGTTTGTTTATAAACATTATGGCTGAACATATAAAGGAGTGAGAATTGGAAATTCCGGAAAGAGTAGAAAAACTGGAAAAGAGTCCCACACCTGCCCTGACTGAAGCATTCGGACCGCTACAAGGAATAAGAATACTCTGTACTGGTAGTCTTGTTGCCGTACCTCATGGAGCAACAATAATGGCTGATCTCGGCGCTGAAGTGATACATATAGAGAATCCTGGCACGGGAGATCCTTCAAGGATATCTTTCCCTCGTATCCATAGTAATGATGGTAAAACAGAGATTTCCAGTGGTTGGGCAAACAATGCCCGTAACCAGCTTAGTATGGAACTCGATATGCGTATTAATAAAAATCCTCTTTCACGTGAGGTTTTTCTTGGGTTAATTAAATCCTGCGACATCTGGATTGAAAATATGGTCTGGTTGGAAAAACGTTACGGTATTACCGATAATATCGTCCTGAAAACTAATCCTCGTATGGTAATTGTTCATGAAAGCGGCTATGGCAAACCTGAGTTCGGCGGACAGTCTAATAAATGCTGGCGCGCCGCTTATGATATTATTGGACAAGCTTATGGCGGTCTTTCCTATATTACCGGTGAACCGGATGGCCCGCCCACAAGAGTAGAACCCTATTCGGCAGATTATATTACTGCCATTTTTGTTGCTCTTGGTGCCCTCATGGGATACATTCATTCTCGGAAAACGGGAAGGGGACAGGTTGTTGATGTTGCTCAGTTCGAAGCAGTCGCCCGGATACTGGGAGGAGTATTCCCTGATTACCTTAATTCCGGTCACATAACAGGTAGAAGTGGTAATAAATCAAATAGCTTACAGCCGTACGGCTTGTTCCAGACAAAAGATGGCTACATTGCCCTTGGCGCTTTCGATAATACTATATTGCCACGCTTTCTTCAGGCACTGGCGGAAGCAACCGGAATTAATATCGCGGATTATCCCACAGAAAAACATAATCTGCCTACTAAGAACATTCATTCTCCGCAAGGACTTACTCTGGATAAATTACTCGAGGGCTGGGTAAGTAGTCATACTACGGCTAAAGTCTGCACATTGTTCAATAAGTATCAAATACCCTGTAGCCCAGTTTACAATTCTGCTGATGCAGCGCAGGACTATCACTGGAAAGCACGGGAAAACTTTATGCAATGTATCGACCAGACTACTCAGCGCAAAATCAACATATTCGGTATTACTCCCAAGATATCCGAAACCCCTGGCAAGATATGGCGCGGCGCACCGGCACAGGGTCAGGATACTGATAATATACTTAATAAAATACTTGGCTATTCCGCTGCTGAAATCCAGTATTTACGGGATGAAAAAATTGTTTGTCGATAAATTTACATTTCTCTTTCTAATTAAAAAATAACCATATATTTCCGGGAAAAATTAGGAATACGAAGAGGTTTAGTGATGGCGAAATTAGTTACCGGTGGTACCGGGTTTATCGGGTCGGAGGTGGTACACCTACTAGTGGAACAGGGTGAAAAGGTAGTGGTCATGCGTCATAACAGCGGTGAAGAGAGAATAAATGATATCAAGAATAAAATTAAGATTGTCCGCGCCGATATAAATAACTGGTCTGAGGTATTTAATGCTGTTAAGGATAATAATATTACTGAAATATATCACATCGCTTCCATGATGATGTACTTTTCTGAAACAAACCCCTGGGGCTCATTCCAGACCAATGTTGTCGGTACCTATAATATTCTGGAGGTCGCCCGCATATTGGGTGTACCAAAGGTTATGTTTACCAGTAGCGGAGGTGTATTTGGCATTGATATCCCTGGTGATACCCTTACCGATACTACTATCCAGCGTCCTACTGGAATTTATGGAATTAATAAACTTTATTGTGAGCTTCTTGGCCGCTTTTATAGAAATAAATTTGGCCTTGATTTCCGTTCCATTCGTTATCCTTCCGTAGTTGGACCAGGAGTACGCACGCCGATGCACTGGTCATCTCCCATGATTGAAAATGCCATCCTGGGTAAACCTGTAGAATGTATGATAACCGAAAATATGGCCTCCCACCTAGCATATTTTAAAGATATTGCCCGAGCTTGCATTATGATTATGGAAACACCTGCCGCAAATATTAAAACAGTGAATTACAATGTCAGCAGTATGCGCGAGAAAGTATCGGCCGGTGAACTGGCACAGGCAATAAAGAAGCAGATACCTGATGCTAAGATAAGTTACAAACCTGACCCATTTGCAGTAAAAGCCTGGAGCGCTCACCCGGAGGTAAAATATTGGGACGATAGCGCTGCTCGCCGGGAATGGAATTGGCAACCCGCTTATACTTCACTGGAGGAGTGGATAACTGATTTTATTAAAGAAATTGTTGAACATGATAAATAAAAACTATTTCAAAATTGTTACCATCCACAAAAGTTCTTATGGTGAGCAGGAGGACAATGGTATTCATGTAAATTAACTTCAGGTAGATACAAATAAGTTCATAAACATCATATGAATTATCTGGCTTTCTTCTTGATTTCACACCTCCTTTGTAGGCTAGCGATTATGGTTGGAGACATGATCGCTAGCCGAAATAATATATTACTAAGAAACCCTCTGGACTACTACAGATTATATGGTTCGATGTCATGTTTTCGGCATAATAAAAGGAGCCCAGTTTTAGGAAAAACGGCATTCGAAAAGGGGACTGGAAGAACTGTATGCCCAAACCAATCCTAGACAATTACGTAAGGATATCTACCTGTCAATCGAGCAACTCTGGCGTCATCCATTGCACAATGTTAATAAAAGAAAGGAGATGGCATTAGTCCGGTAACATTCCTAAATGAGTGAATGGCTCTCTTCCGGTAACATTTCTATTTGAGTTGACACGGGGGGGTAGGCTGACAGGTTGATACTACAAATACATACCAATACTACCAATTAACAATAAGTCAAAAGGCAAAAGTTAAAAGCATGCCCCTGACCTGAACGGGGATTAAAGATAGCTAATAGCAGTCAGCTTGCAGCGGTCAGCACCACCCCGCCACCGGATTGCTTCGGGCCATGCCTGACGGCTTCCTCGC
>DDXZ01000039.1 GCA_002347295.1 Dehalococcoidia bacterium UBA2247
CCAGAGGCAGAGAAATAGGGAATGATTTTAAGAAAATACACAGCAGAGAGATAAGTTGACAACAAGAAGCATCATCTCCAGAGCGATGTTATCACATTAACACTGGATTCTCAGGTCAAGCCTGAGCAATGACAAAATAGTACTAAATCTGCTTCGAGAAAACCCGGCTTATTCTCCTGCCAGTCAGCAAAGGTCCTCACCGAGATGGCACCCTTGAGCCAGTTCCCTGGTCTGGTCGTGGTTAACGCCCGGCGGCCTCCTCCCCGGCGATATCGCACCAGACAGCGGTCAATGGTGGCAGGACTGCTCCGGCATAATTGTTCCTCCAGAGTAGCAGTGATTTCCTGTTCACCGTGTTGTCGCAGCACTCTGACCAGTTCCGTAAGAAAAGGTTGTAAACGCTGGGAACAGAACCGGTCACTGGCCTCCCGGATGAAGTGAAGTGTATGGGTTATCTCCGTGTAATACCTTGGGAGACTGTATAGTCGCGTCATAGGCATTGGCAATATATCGGTCCATCCAGTGGGCTGACTGTCGTTATTTGTGTTTGGGGCAGGGCATACTTTTTCGCCACTGTATCCATTGTCCGGTTCATTTCTGACGAGGTATTAGGGTTTATCATCAGTATTTTCATGTTCTTCTCCTGGAGAAAATATATGCAAAACAAAATTATAGGATTATTATAAAACTTCCACCAATAACTTTGCGAGAAAGTTCTCTTCATTTAAATCAGTAAAGATGTTAGAATCACCTCCAACAGGGAGGTATTTTCATGTTCTCTAGTGATGCAGGCTCGGTTCTTACTCGTGATGATATTAGAGAGTTAATTAATCAGTCTCCGCCGCTACTCGAGGGGTTAGTCAATATTGAGCAGCAACTCCAGCAAAATGGTATCGACCTGACTTTGAGGAGTATTGCCCGTCCTGTTACGCCGGGATATATGGGAGCGGCTGCTGGCGGCCGTGTGATTTCTCAGGTTACTCCGTTGGTTTTTGATGAAAACAACTGTGTTGATCTTATTCCCGGACCTTATATTATTACCTTTAATGAAATAGTACATCTCCCGCGTAATATCATGGCACTGGGGAGGCCGCGTTCCAGTCTGTTGCGCTGTGGTGTTACTATCGGGACGGCTGTCTGGGATGCCGGTTATGAAGGGCGTTCCCAAGCATTACTAGTGGTGCATAATGACCAGGGTTTTCGCTTGCAGCAGAATGCCCGGGTGACACAACTGGTTTTCTTGCGTTTAACCTCTGATGCTGAAGCGTATCACGGCAAATACCAGAACGAAAATATCTGATTATAGGGAATTTGCTTCTCATGCCATTCCTGCATGATTTTCTGCTAATTTGAAAGTTATTTGCCTAGCAGGGTGTTGAAAAAAGGCAAAATGCGTGAAAATCATCCAAAATTCGTGCCTAGCCAACACCCCTTTTTAGTCCAAAATAAGGTTTTTCAACACCCTGCTAGAATATTAATTCTCTATTTAGCACAAGGTAGCAGCGTATCTTCCTCGGTGAGTCCTACCAAATTATATTCTAAATAATCATCCTTGGAGGGGGCAGGTTCTAGAACCTGCCCCCTTTATTCTTAAAGTAAAAAAGTGACTTAACAAAAGTTTAACTGGAATTTTACCAGCATTTAACAAAATCAAAACATGTTTTTAATCTTAATCATACATAATAGATAACAAGATGGTTTCCTATCATATTGAGCGAAAAGGAGGAGTCAATGAGATATCTGTGAAGGGATAAAAATATTCGATATGTTTTATTTATTATAAAAAAGAGAGGAGTAATCAATGATAAAGAAATCAAAATGGTTTGCCTTACCACTTGCGGCTTTGCTTGTTTTAGTGTTTGTGTTAGCCGGATGTACGACAAATGCCACATCAACTCCTACCACGACGGCAACAGCTACGCCTGCTTCAACTGCCACATCAAGTCCTACCAAGACAGCAACGGCTAAAGCTACTGCAACTGGACTGTCGGGAAACATAACTGAGGCTGGTTCGACTACTGTTCAGCCGGTTGCGGAGTCTATCGCTGCTGCCTTTATGGCAAAGTACCCTGAAGTCAAAGTAGTGATTCAGGGTGGAGGTTCTGGTGTCGGTGTTAAATCTGTGGCGGAAGGTACAGTTGATATAGGGGCGGCATCCCGGGAATTGACGAATGACGAGAAGGCACTGGGTATAGTTGATCACGTAATTGCCAGGGATGGTATAGCTATAATCGCTCATTCTTCACAAATGGTAAATGGTCTTACCAAATCCCAGGTAAAGGACATTTTCAGTGGTGCAATTACCAACTGGAGTCAATTAGGTGGAGCAAACAAAACGATTCATGTTGTTGCCCGGGAAGAAGGGTCTGGTACCAGAGCTGCCTTTGAAGAGATGGTGATGGGTAAAGACACGGTAATTACTGCCACTGCCATTCTTCAATCATCCAATGGTGCATTAAAGACGACAGTTGCCGGCGATCCGGATGCTATAGGATTCTTGTCCTTTGGTTATCTGGACAGTTCTGTCAAAGCTCTTGATATTGATGGTATAGCCGGTACTGTAGCGAATGCGAAGAACGGAACATATCCGATAGTTCGTCCTCTGCTTTTTCTTACCAAGGGAGAACCAGAAGGACTGGTAAAAGAATTTATCAATTTCTGTCTTGGTCCTGAGGGGCAGGCTATTGTAGCAAAAGATTATATCTCTCTTAACTAAAGCCCACTTGTCTCCTTTTTTATTCGTAGAGATGGGGGGGACTGGTTCTAATAGGCCTGTCCCCCATCGAACGAGAGGATTTTATAAAGTGTCACGTTATTTCACGGATCGCTTGGCTAGAAATGTGGTGTTTATCTGTGCCACAGTATCGTTTGTAATACTGCTGGCGATAGCGGTATTTATTTTTAAAGAAGGTTTACCCGCTTTTAAAGAGATTGGTTTTATTAATTTTATTTTCGGTATGGTCTGGCGTCCAGGGCAGGAGCAGTACGGTATCTTCACTATGATCGTAGGTTCAATAGCGGTAACTGCTGGTTCGCTCATTCTGGCTATACCTCTGGGCATAGCATGTGCCATCTTACTGGCTGATGTCGCCCCATTTAAATTGCGCCGTTTTCTGCGCCCTTTAGTAGAGCTTCTTGTGGGTATTCCCTCAGTTGTCTATGGACTGGTAGGATTGGTACTACTGGTGCCTGCGGTACGTGAAATTGGCGGTAATGGCTTCAGTATTGCGACTGCTTCTATTGTTCTGATGGCAATGGTATTACCTACTATCATTAGTATTAGTGAGGACAGTATTCGTGCTGTGCCTATGTCTTACAAAGAGGGGGCACTGGCAATGGGCGCAACGCACTGGCAAACAATCTGGAGGGTATTATTACCGGCAGCTCGTTCTGGTATCGGAACTAGTATTGTCCTGGGAATGGGGAGAGCAGTTGGGGAAACGATGGCAATGATTATGGTCATCGGTAACGCAATTATTCTTCCTAAAACGCCACTCGATCCGGCACGTACCTTAACAGGGAATATCGCTGTTGAAATTAATTATGCCAGTGGGTTACATGAAAACGCGCTTTTTGCCACAGGTATCGTACTTTTCATTTTCATTGTAATACTAAACAGTATTGCAGTAATTTTATTTAAGAGGGGGACTCATGTTCAGACCGTTACCTAAAACGACGCAACGTCTGGCGATGTTCTTTATCTGGGGAGGTGGAGTTATCACTGTTCTCATTCTTATGGTGGTTATTGGATATGTTCTGGTACAAGGACTGCCGGGATTGAGTCTGGATTTTCTAACTACTCCACCACAAGGCGGTCTATCAGGTGAAGGTGGGATCTCCACAATCATTGTAAGTACTATTTACCTTGTAGCAGTAACTGTGGTGATTCTGGTGCCCATCGGATTTTTTGCCAGTGTTTATCTTGCTGAGTATGCTCGGGATAACCGCCTGACGCATCTTATCCGATATGGGGTGGAAGTTCTTGCTGGAGTGCCATCAATAATATTTGGTCTTTTTGGTTTTGCTCTTTTTGTTACTGCCCTTCATTTTAATTTTTCTATCCTCTCGGGAGCATTAACATTGGTATGTTTATTGCTTCCTACGATGATAAGGACTACCGAGGAAGCCATTAGAGCAGTTCCTTATTCTTATCGTGAAGCAGTGTTGGCAATGGGAGCCACCAAGTGGCAACTGGTATGGCGCATGCTTCTTCCGGTAGCACTTCCTGGTATTGTCACCGCAATCATTCTCTGTATTGGGCGTGCTATTGAGGAAACGGCCTGTCTCTATGTTACTCTTGGAGGAAGTCCTGCTATGCCGACCTCTCTTCTTTCCGGAGGGAGAACGCTTTCATTACACGTTTTTTATCTGGCTATGGAGACCCGTGCCTTCGATAAAGCGATGGCGACTGGTGCTGTACTGATTATTACGATTATCGTTATTAATTTTTTAACTAACTGGTTGTCCAGCCGTTTTCAGGCAAGGTTGGGAGGGAGAAAGTGATATGAATTTAAAAACAAAGGTAAATATGGTTGAGAACAGTAAGTTAAAAAATAGTAAAGCAGGTAAAATTAGTACCAGGGAAGTAAATCTATACTACGGGAAATTCAGAGCTCTGCGTGATATTACTATGGAAATACCCCATTGCGCTATTACTGCTATTATAGGTCCTTCCGGGTGCGGTAAATCTTCATTTCTACGTCTTTTTAATCGTATGAACGATCTCATCGAGATTTCCCGTGTTACGGGTAGTATTATTCTTGATGGAGTTTCTATATTAGACCGGGAAACCGATATTGTCGAGTTACGGAAGAATGTAGGCATGGTTTTTCAGAAACCTAATCCCTTTCCGATGTCTGTGTTTGATAATGTGGCATTCGGGCCCCGTTTGCATGGAAGAATTAACCTTGGTGAATTAAATGAGATTGTTGAAAGAAGTCTCCGCCAGGCGGCACTATGGGATGAGGTCAAGGACAAATTAAAGCAGTCTGCCTTGGCTTTGTCCGGAGGACAGCAGCAACGCCTCTGTATTGCACGAGTATTGGCAGTAGGTCCGGAAGTTATCTTAATGGATGAACCGTGCAGCGCTCTGGACCCTATTGCCACACTGAAAATTGAAGATTTAATGAGTAGTCTTTCCCAAGATTACACCATCGTCATTGTGACTCATAATATGCAGCAAGCAGCACGGGTTTCCGATATGACAGCT
>DDXZ01000034.1 GCA_002347295.1 Dehalococcoidia bacterium UBA2247
CCTAATACCCTGGATCCTCGATCGGGTTGAGGATGACAGTATCGTCATTGCGAGGAAGCCGCCAGGCATGGCCAAAGCAATCCGGCGGCGGGGTGGAGAAAGTAAACTCCGTTGTCATTCCCGCCTCCGAGCGGGAATCCAGGGACAGAGAAATAGGGAATGGTTTTAAGAAAATACACAGCAGAGAGATAAGTTGACAACAAGAAGCATTATCTCAAAAGCGATATTGTCACATTAACACTGGATTCCCAGGTCAAGCCTGAGAATGACAAAATTGGTAGTGTGTTATGTTGAGAGGTTTCCCATTATAATATTTAATCAAATCTGGTTATTTTGAGGGAAAGGAATATTGTGAAACGACGTTTTCTCGACCGTGGATTAACCTATCTTCTTATTGTGATAGTAGTGGTCGCAGTGGGCTCTCTTTTCTATGTAATCGAGCATCCGGTGCAGGAGAAATTCACGGAATGTTATTTGCTGGGAATTGAAGGGAAGGCGATGGGTTATCCGGGTGAGTTCGTATTAAGTGGGACAAAAGTAATTTCGGTGGGTTATGAAGAAGGAGATTATGTTCGTAATATTTTCGAAGATAAGGGTAGATTGATTTTGGGAATAGTGAATCGTGAGCAGGAAGAAATAGCATATGAGGTTGCAGTGAAGATAGACGGAGAGAGTGCTCCAGTATGGAGGGAAGGGGAGTGGCGGGAGAGTATCGGGCCGATAATCCTGGAACATGAAGAGAAATGGGAAGAGGAAATTGGCTTTGCGCCGGAGAGTGTGGGAGATAATCAGAAGGTAGAGTTTGTTTTGTATAAGGACGGCGTGCCTTATTTTGAGGAGCCGCCGCGTTTGTGGGTGGATGTGAGGGGAGGAGAGTAGAGAGAGGAATACTACAAATACTACTGATGTCCAATATTACCAGTAACTCAATAGATAATTACTAATTTATGCTACTACAAAATGATACGAGGATAAGGTAATATTTATAATCTTACTTCCCCGTCGCTTTTAGTGATTACACTATTACTTATCCGACGATTACTCTCTATGAGAGTATCATCAGTAACCACACATCTCTTTAAATTTACATCCGCTCCTACAGTAACATTATTCCATAATACCGATTCTTCTATAATAGCGCCTTCCGATATATGGCAATTACGTCCAATTACCACAGAACCTTTAATACGTACTTCCTTCCCGATATCACAACCATCAGCAATCACCACAGGCCCTGTTATTCCAGCGGTGTCATGGACAACAACACCTTTACCACATAAAATACCAGACCGCCCCAATTGTTCTGCTATAAAAGCACTCTTTGTTTTTGACTGCAAAAGGTCAATATTTAGCTGCAGATATTTTTCCGGTGTACCGATATCCATCAAATAACCATTGAAGGGATAACCACAGACAGATTTATTAAGTTGAAGAAGAAGCGGGAAGGTCTCATTTTCGAACATGCAATAGCGATCTGGCGGCACAAGCCTGAGAATATCAGGCTCCAGAAGATAGATGCCGGCATTAATCCAGCATGCAGTAATTTGACCTGAGACTGGCTTTTCGGTAAATCCTCTTATTTTACCATCACCATCTGTTGATACAACACCAAAGGCAGAGGCATTATCCACTCGCGTTAAAGCTATGGTCGCCCGGGATTTCCGGTCGTGGTGAAAAGCAAGCATTTCCGCAATATTAAAATCAGTAAAAGTATCACCATTCAGAACAACAAAAGTACCACTGAGATATTTTTCGGCATTTTTCACCGCACCGGCCGTACCCAGCGGTTCTTTTTCCACGCTATAAGATAGTCTTACGCCCAGTCCGGAACCATCACCCAGATAGTGCTCCACCACTTCCGGCAGATATCCTGTAGCTAAAACAATATCGTCAATACTATTTTTATGGAGATAAGCAATAGTATATTCCAAAAAAGGCCGGTTCAATACGGGGATAAGCGGTTTCGGCAAATAATTCGTTAACGGACGGAGACGTGTTCCCCGTCCGCCGGCAAGAATTACTGCTTTAGTAATACCAGTATCCAATTACCATCCCAATAGAGCAAATTTCGAGATTATGCTAGACTTATGTAATATATCTGTCAAGGTCGCGCATTGCGTCATAATAATAGTTACCGAAAATAAGTATGTTGCATCAAGGGCTCTGGTAATAGTTTAATTTGACGCAATACGCACCTCGCAATGTTTCCGTAGAAATCCGACATTCCATGTAGAATATGGATATGACAAATGAAACATTAATAACTCTCTATGCTGGGAACTCCATGAGCAAGGTATTCCCATGACCCCTATTGCTCAAAGAATGGACAAACACCTAGCACTCCGGCTTACGGCAAGGTATGGCTGTGAATTCCTCTACCCAAGCATGGAGAGAAGGTTTGATAAACATGTCCACTTACTCCAGACTGATGGCGGCTCAGAGTTTAAAGCTGAATTTAAGACTGAAGTAAGTTTATTTTGTGATCGCCATCGTATTGCTCATCCATATCGTAAGAATGAACAATCATATATAGAAAGTTTTAACCGGACAGTGCGAAAAGAGTGCTTGGGCTGGCAGACGTATCGTATCCAGGACTTACCGTAATGTCGGAACATGGTAGAATTATTTTTTAAGCGCTATATCATTACCATCGTCCTCATATGGGGCTGGGTATGATCCCGCCATTACTTAAGGAAAAGGAGTAAGAATGTCGGATATTTACGGAGAATTAAACGTCTCATTGATTTTGCATCTAAGGACGGTATAAACTTGTTGTTCATAGCTACATGACTGATCCAGGATTGGCCACCGGGTATGGGATAATGTCGCAGGCTGACTGCTACGTTCTGTCTGTTTTCCCATAATAAAGGTGAGAGCGCTAGGGAGTGTATGTGGTATTTAACAGGATGATGACGGATCGGCGATAAAGAGGAGTAAGAAGTTGAGCGAAAAACAGGGGAAACGGATGTTTTGGGGGTATATCATTGTTGCGGCAGGTTTTTTTGCAGGTATCTTTTTAGTTGGACAGTCTGTCGTCCTCGGTATTTTTTTCAAGTCCATTTCAGAGGAGTTGGGCTGGCTAAGGGCAAGTATGTCAGTAGCAATGTCAATAAATTCTGTAGTTGCTGGTGTTTCTGCTGTTTTTGCCGGGAAATTAACAGATAAGTATGGGCCTCGAGTTGTTCTTATTGGTGGCGCTATATCATTAGCCCTGGCATATGTGCTTTTATCACGATTAGAGTCACTCTGGCAATTATATCTCGCATATGGTCTTTTTGTTGGTATTGCTATGGGTTGTCCTGATGTACCTATAGTAACTACTGTGTCTCGATGGTTTGCACGCAGAAGAGGCATCATGGTTGGAATTACTAAAGTGGGCGCCGGTTTAGGAATGATGATCTTCCCTATTTTTGCTAATCGCTTAATGTTTAATTTCGGCTGGAGTAAAGCTTATCTGTACATTGGCATTATCGTTTTCGCAGGTCTATTGCTGGCAGCCCTTTTCTTCAGGCGTGATCCAGCACAAATGAATCAGTTTCCTGACGGTGATACTGCACCACTTGCGATAGAACAGACGCATCAAGATAGACATTATTCCATAAAAGAAGCGGCAACTTCACGACAGTTCTGGTTATTCGCTGCGGTCTGGGCTATCTTCAACACTTGTGTACAGACGGTTCTGCTTCACACCGCAAACCATATTACCGATGTTGGTTTGTCTACTACCATAGCTACCTCTGTTATAAGTGCCATTGGGGGGTTCAGTATCATTGGTCGTTTTGCTCTGGCCAGTTTAAGCGATCGTATCGGTTCCCGACTAACTTATTTGATTGCTCTATCATTGCTAACTTTAGCGATGTTCTGGATACAGTTTGCCCAAACAGGATGGGCTTTCTACGTCTTCGCAGCGCTATATGGTCTGGCACACGGGGGTTGTTTTGCCTTGTTGGCACCGATGTTGTCAAACCTGTTCGGACTTGGTTCGCTGGGGTCTATTATGGGTGTAATAGTATTATGCGGCGCTCTAGGCGGCTTCATTGGTCCAGTAGCTGCGGGATCAATATTTGATGCTACCGGCTCTTATAATACGGCTTTTTTGATAATGTCCATCCTTTGCCTTATTGGTGTGTTACTTATATTTTTACTCAAGCCAATGAAAGCAGGGGAAAAGGTAATTAAGCAGGAGAAGTAAAGAGCTACATAAGTATTTGAATTTGAGAAGCCATGCTACATCTACTCTCGTTATTCAATTAATTTATTAACGATAGCATAATGTGTGAGCTCTGTATTGTTTTTCATGTGCATTTTTCTCAGGATGCGCGAACGATAAGTATGAACGGCTTAAAACCATCTGATTGGCAATTTCTTTTATAGTGTTACCTGAGACTATCATGCACATTACCTGATATTCACGATTGGACAGAGTTTGATGTGGCGGTTTATCAATATCGGGCTTTAAATCACAAATTAGCTGTTCTGCGACAGAAGAGCTGATATACTTGCCACCGGATGCTACTTTTTTGTATAGCAGTTATCAATTCCTCGGGTGCACTTTCCTTAGTTAAATATCCGGCGGCACCAGCTTTTAAGGTGCGAACTGCATATTGTTCTGCCGGATGAAAACTAAGGACGAGTATCGGAAGTGATGGTTTTCAGTATTCTGAATGATGAGCGGTTAAAGTGGCAGAAAGTCAGGATGAGAGCTGATGATATTGCCTGGATAGAAGAAGCATCAAAGGCACTGGGGCTGAAACCAATCAGACTGGAATTATTGGAGGAAGCACTGGTTACTTAAGGTGTTGACTGAGATGACAAAAGGGTGCAGAATATGGCTAAATCGAATTTCCACCAGTCATGAGACGCAGCAGCCGATACATTTTTACTGATTTTTGTATTGTCACCTTCTGTGAATACGGAGTCCTGTTTTATTCTACAAATATCCCCCTTCTATTTCCCCTCTTTCCACCAGGAGTCCGGATGACATTACTCCAATGCAACAAAACAATACCACCCGGACTCCTGATATTTTACATCTACATATAGGCCGCAAGACCCACAGTTAACGGCGGGGCAAACACGAAGATCATGAGAAGTATTACCATCACTACTACAAAAGGAATAACTCCACGGATAATATCGGAGAAGTTGAGAGTGGGATCAGTAGATGAACTCTGAGTAGCAAAAAGCACCAGCCCTACGGGAGGAGTAATGGTGCCGATATGGACAGTATAGAGTACCAGCATGGCGAAATAGATGGGATCCCAACCAAAACTTTTTACTACCGGCTGCATTAAAGGCAGCATGATACACAACTCAGACATGGGGTCGAGAAAACAGCCCAATACCAGAAATATAACTAAAAAACCGGCGAGTACGCCACTCTCTGGCAATCCGGACTCAGTAAACAACGTCACAAAAGAATTGCCCAATCCACTTATCGAGAGGAAACGGGAAAAGAAAGCAGCACCAATAAGCAGCATAAAAACCATGCCGGTAGTCTTCGCGGCATCCAGAGAGACCCACTTAATCATCTTCCAGTTTAATTTACGCATTATAGCATCCACAACAAGCATTCCCCCAACACCGACAGCAGCGCCTTCCGTGACAGTAAACCAACCGACAAAAATACCAACCAACATAACTCCGGCAACAACTACGAGCCCCACGATCGATTTAAGTGAGGTAAATTTTTCCTTCAGACTATAAGTCTCTCTCAAAAGCGGCGCAATCTTAGGGTTACGCTTTGCCATAATTATGATAAGTATACTGAAAGCAACAGTGGTAGAAAGTCCTACCCCCACTCCAGCCATGAGGATTTTACCAATGGACTCATTAGTTAATGCCCCATACATAATAGCCACCATGCTGGGTGGAATTAACATCCCGATTACTGCTGAGGCTGCCGTCAGACCATGGGCAAAACTTCTATCATAACCGCTCTTTAGCATTTCCGGAACACTAATCTTGGTGAACATAGCAGCTACCACAAGAGCAGAACCGGAAAGTGTGCCGAAAACAGTGCAAGCCAGAGTTGTGGCAACACCTAAAGCACCGGGAAGACGGCCGACCCATTTTTTGGCAGCATCGTATAGCCCTGTAGTCATTCCGCCGGCAAAAGCCAGGCCAGCCATAATTACAAAGAGAGGTAAAGGAGTAAGCGAATACGATGCCGCCTGGCTGTAGGGAACAGTCATAAATAACGACATCGTCTTCTCCACCCCCATCATGGCCATTAGCCCAAAGAGACCGACAGCGATCAGTGAAAACGCTATAGGAATACCAACTATCAACAAAATGATCAGAAAAACACAGCCAATAATGGCAATCATTGTTGGGTCCATTTAGTTTGTCCTCCCCACTGCTTGCACGTCTTTGGATTTTCCTATTAGTAGCTTAATCTTTATTACTAAATGTATAACAACATAGACAAGGATAAAGAAACAACCAAACGGAACGCCGAACTTGATTGGCCAAACATAACCACCTTTTATCCCATACATCAGTTCTTGCGATTGGAAGGCATCCCAGGTCCATTTACCTGTGGTATAAACTATCATGGCGAAGATAAATAAGGTAAGTAGTCTTCCTATAATATCCACACATGCCTGCGCTTTATCAGAGAAACGCCTAAACAGTATATCCACCTTGACATTACCACCTTGCTGTTCACAGTACGCAAAACTAAGGAAGACAATATAAACCATGAGGTATTGCGAGAGATCATATACTCCCGGAATGGTTACCTGCAGCATTTCCCGCGCAATAATGTCCGCTAGGGTAAGTATGGTAATAAAGAGGCTTACTAACCCGCTGGCGATGGCAAGATATGCAATAACTTTGTCAAGAATTTTAGTTACTGATAATTTTGCAGCAGGCTTACCCGTCGCAATAGTATTATTGACAGATGACATAGCAGATTACCTCCCTCTATTTCACCTGAGACGGATCTACAGGCCATTGATGCCCTGATTCTGCTGCGAGTTCCAGAAAACGTTTGTACAGCTTAATGCGCACGTCATGGTCTGCCGGGGTTTTAGCTTCATCAATCCAGACCTGAGCCAGATTAGGCAGTTGCTGTGCCCACTTTACCCTCTCCTCTTGCGGGAAATCAATCACTTCACCATTGAATTTTGTTACTATTGTCTGCTCGTCAAGCGGGACTTGCACGTCATACCATGCGGGTATATCTTCAAACATATATCTCTCGGCGATAGTCTGTATCAGTTCCTGGTCTTCCGGTACTATCTTATTCCAGGTATCGTTATTCATTGAGAAGTGCAAGGTAACGTGACAGCCGAAATCGGTATGGACAATGTATGGGGCCACCTCACCCTGCTGTACATTAGGATTAATACAAGTAACTTCAATTGCCTTTTTAGAAAGGGCATCATACCGGTCGGGACCAGTTACAGTCATCGCTGTTGCTCCAATTGGGTTAAACCACATTTGCTGTCCGCGACCCAGTACACCTACTTTCTTCCCTTTCATATCCTCCACCGTTCTTATCGGTGTCACAGATTGCATCTGAAAGCTTGTTAAAGAGGAAAACAATAAGGGAGTAATATTCCAGGCGGATAGTTCATTGGTCAGTTCCGGAAATTCATGAAACATTTGCCACTTAATTCTGACTGCATCAGCTACATCAGCGGGCTGAAAACAGAGGAACCCATTCATCTCCCACAGTGGCAGTACACCATACCAGGTGGATGATGATGGTGCTAAATCAACAAAACCTGCCTTGAGCTGGTCCAGTTCTTCACCGGGTTTTGACACGGCGCCGCCAACAAACCATTGGAACTTAATTGCTCCACCAGTTTTTTGAGTTACTTCATCAGTAAATCTTATGAATTCGTCTTGTACTGGTAGTGAGGCCGCAGTAAAAGCAGAAGAAGTACGAATAATCAGGGGGTTTTCTGCAGAATATGTCCGGTTATTTGCAACCGTAGCAGTGGGTGTTGACGCTGTGGGAGTAACTTCCTCCCCCGTGCATCCGGCTAATAATGATGCTATTATCAGTATTGTTACCAGTAGACTTACACTAAACTTTCTTTTCATTTTCCTCTCCTTTTTCTTTTCTAAATTTATTCCGAGCGGGAGCTCATTATCCTCCCGTAATTTACCGGCAGATAATTTTTTCTCCACGTAAAACTTCGACTTCCTCTGTGGTATATCCCAGTATTTCTTTAAGTATCATATCTGTATCCTGGCCTAGAGCCGGTGCGCCGCGCCATATCTTCCCGGGCACATCCGTTATCTTGGGTACTACTCCAAATATCTTGATATCCTTTTTTATTGACTGATCCGTACATTCCACAAAGTCATCTCTATCTATCCAATGCCTATCTTCACAAGCATCCTTGGAGGTATAAACTTTGGTGCAGGGAACCCCGTATTTCAGTAGTAATTTTTCAACCTCTTCACTACTATGCTTGCCTATCCAGTCGGTTATTATCCTGTCCAGTTCCCTGCCCTTCGGCGAATTAATTGCCTCAGGACTACTACCAACCTCATCTATAGGATATTCGTCAGGATTAATACCAACAGCATCCTGCAACGCCCTCATTAGTTTTTTCCACATAGCCGCACCAACAGACCCCATCGCGATCCAACCATCAGTCGCCTTAAAAATACCGTAGGGTTGATTTGCTCCTGATCTTGTAGCATTGCCTCTGCCATTTACGTGGTGCAGATTAAGATAGCTGCAGAAGTTTTCACAAAGTATTCTGGCGACTGACTCGAATTGACTGGCATCAACCATGATCCCCTTCCCTGTTTTTTGGGCATGTATATAACCCATAAGTGCGCCAAAGCAACCAGTAAGGGCAGTAATATAGTCAGCAGAAAATGGCACGATCAGAGTTGGCGGGCCATCGCTATTCCCGACAAGATGACTCCACCCTCCATAAGCCTGTCCCATTAAATCAAAACCTGCCTGCCACCACATATCCTCCCTGCCACCAAACTCCGGACGGCCGTATGTATTTACGTGAACGATAACAATTTTAGGGTTTACTTCACGAATCAATTTGTCAGAAATGCCATATCTTTGTTCCAACCAGATCATATTTTCCACCCAGATATCGGAAGATTTGATCAGTCCCAAAAAGATTTCCCGGGCTTTCGGTTTTTCATTAATATGGAGGTCTAACTCCATATCCAATCTATTTCTGCCATTATCTGCCCAGGTAGTACTTACCTGGGCATCGCCATTACGTATAAATGGACCAACTGAACGGACAATATCGCCAAAACCCGGGTTTTCAACATGTATTACTTCTGCTCCGAAATCTGCACAAAGGGTACCAATATGAGGCCCAGCAACTATCTGCGCTGTTTGTAAAATCCTTATTCCTTGAAGTGGACCAAAACGAGGAATTATAGCAGGTGCTGGTTTCCTTTCTAATTTTCTTACCCTTTCCGAAATATCCATTTCCCCTCTCTCCATAAGCACAATCACCCACAGCAAACACAAGTCTGAATTACTTCTATCCGTCTATTTTTTGCCAGAAATGGTACTTGAAATTGCTATAACATTACTGCAACGCTCCTTGCGGGAGCTTTATTTATAATTATTTATTTTTATTCATTTTTAACGGAGGTATTCCCAGTGTCTGGCGTACCTCGGCTGGAGTGGCCGGCTCACGACCAAGTTCGCGCGCCACACGGACGGCCTTTGCTACCAATTCTGCATTATTTTTGGCAAGCCGACCTCGAGAATAAGTAACATTATCTTCAAAACCAATCCTGCAATTACCACCAAGAAGCATTGATTGTACTGCCATTTCCAATTCTACTCTGCCAATGCGCCCCAGTACACTAAAGAGAGAATCCGGCGGCAGAAGGTCGATATGGTGCATTAACAAGGCATTCTGAGCCACTTCCTCTGAGGAATAAGGAAGGGCTGGATTAGCCTCTTTACCCTGAAAATTACTTGTGGGAGCAACAGTTATTATTATTTTATCACCGGTCAGTCTTCTCTCATTCATTTTCCTTCCTCACCAATATTTCATGTATGATCTACCATCAGACATTAACCCGCTACTTTCACAAACAATAGTATAAATTTCACTCACACTATCGCGACTGCTCTAACCCAGCCTGCGCTGCCTTTGTGAATCTTAATAGGAAATGCCGCAACCTTAAAACCATACGGTTTGGGAATCTTATCAAGATTGGTGAGATTTTCGATATGACAATACTCTTTTTCCATGCCGGCAAAGTGACCCGGCCATAAGTTCTGCTTCAGCCCCTGCTTTACTTCCGGAGCCATGAAACTGAAGGGACGGTCCCAACCCCAAGCATCAATACCAGTTACCTTTACCCCCTGGTCAATAAGCCATAGTGTCGGCTCTCGCCCCACACCCGGGTGCATTTTGTCGTACTCCGGTTTTCCCCAGTATTTATTGGATACTCCTGTCATAATGAGAACAATATCCAGAGGTTTTAATGCATATTTAATCCTTTTCAAGGCCTGCTTTAAGTCATCCACTGAAATAGCATAACCAGCTCCCTTGTCCCTGAAATCCAGCACTACACCATCATTATAACACCACTCCAGAGGTATTTTGTCAATGGTCTTTGCCGGCTTGCCACCGGAGGTGGGACCAAAATGCCAGGGCGCATCAAAATGGGTAGCAATATGGGTGCCAAGAGTTATTGTTTCTATAGCTGACATCCTACCACCAGGTATATCTTCCACTGTAAGTCCAAGTTTAGGTGCAAGATTTTTAGCTCCCTGTTCATGATTCTCATATTCAATCTTTGCCTGCATAATACCCGGAATATCATTTTGTATTGGTAAACTCAAATCAATGAATTCAATTTTGCTGTTGGCCATGTCATTTGCTCCTTCTAAAAAATATTACCATTGATAATATTTAATTTAGTCTTTTACTACCACCTCCTTGAAAATATCTGAATGAATCAGATATTAAAACATCTTAGGCTACGTCCCATGGCTGGTAGAAATTCGATTTAGCTGCATCTTACACATTTTTGTCATTTTAGTCAACGCCCCGCATTACGTCATAATAATAGTTACCGAAAAATAAGTATGTTGCATCAAGGGCTCTGGTAATAGTTTAATTTGACGCAATACAGATAAGACGAATTAGCAGAAATATGATATATTATCGGTATGTCAACTGAAGATACTACTTCAAGAAATTACGAATTTAGTGAACTGGATAAAGAACAGTCCTGGCATATCTTCCGTATCATGGGAGAACTGGTAAATGGTTTTGATAAACTTGCCGGAATTGGCCCCGCGGTAACAATGTACGGTTCCGCTCAACCAGAGGCAGCACAAAAGTACTATGGTAAGGCAGAGCAAATTGCTTATCTGCTGGGGAAACTTGGTTTTACTATTATCACTGGTGGTGGCCCCGGTATTATGGAAGCCGCGAATAAGGGAGCATCTGAAGCAGGTAGTATATCTATCGGACTGAATATTGAGTTGCCTAAAGAGCAAAAATGCAATGATTACTCTACAAAAACAATAACGTTCAATCATTTCTTCGCCCGTAAGGTAATGCTGGTAAAATATGCGACGGCTTTCATTATTATGCCGGGTGGTCTGGGAACGCTCGACGAACTAACTGAAGTCCTCGTTTTGATTCAAACATACAAAATAAAACCTTTCCCTGTCATTCTCTATGGCAGCAGCTATTGGGGAGGATTCCTGGACTGGTTGCAGGGCAGTGTTCTTGAAGGCGGGTTTATTTCACGCGATGATGTGGACAAATTAATTATCAGTGACGACCCGCAGGAGATTGTCAATATCATCCAGAGCTGGTACATCAAACATTCTCTGGTAGGGAAAAGAGCAGTAAACAATACCTGAAGAAGCGATAAACACAGTAACTATAAGGATAGTGTCTTGATGAATCTTGATTTTGCTTTTATTTGTGATTATGCCGAGGCGGGAGCGAAACTCAATGCCCTGGGTATCGGATTTGATACTATTTTTGCCCGGCAATTACCGGTGCGCCACCTGCATTTTTCTCTCGTTTTACAACTACGTGCCAGTGTAACAGAAGCCGGTCGAAAAAGTATTACTGTTAACCTTATCGATGAGGACGGCAAAGATATCATACCGGCAGTGCAGGGACAGTTTAATATTGCACGACCCGAAGTAGGCGCATACAGTATCGGCCGTTTTGTCGTTGAATTCGGCAATGTGGAATTCCAGCATTACGGTTCATATTCTATGCACATCAATATCGAAGGTTCGGAAATTACTTCTATCCCCTTCCGTGTCACTGCACCACCTGATAATAAAGCAGTATAGCAACATTTATCTTAGCAGGTAATTCCCCGGGGTAACATTTTTTGAATCAGATGGCATATTTATTGCTAATTTACTGATGTAAACTGTAGAATACTGGTTATTATCACAAATATAGTATATTAATATACAGGCGGTATCATAAAGATGGAAAGAAGAGTAGTAGTCACAGGACTGGGCATGGTTAGTCCTCTTGGTCTGGACGTTTCTTCTACCTGGCAGGCACTGATAAGAGGAGAATCGGGAGCAGGCCCTATTACTGCCTTTGATACCAGCGCTTTCGATGTTAAAATTGCCTGCGAAGTTAAAGGGTTTGATCCACAACACTATTTCGAAGTAAAAGACGCGCGGCGGATGGATCGCTTTACCCAATTTGCTGTTGTTGCCGCTCAAGAAGCCATAAAGCAGTCCGCTCTTGAAGTAAACAGTGCTAACGAGAATGATATCGGTGTAGTTATCGGAAATAACAAAGGTGGTATCATCACTCTCTGTAACCAGATAGATATTCTGAAAGAAAAAGGTCCGAGGAGAGTAAGTCCTTTCCTGGTGCCTATGATGATGGTTAATCGCGCCGCTGCGGAGATTGCGATTAAATTGGGACTTAAAGGGTGTAATTTCTGCACCTCTTCCGCCTGTGCCAGTGGTGCCACGGCCATAGGAGAAGCTTTCCATATTATTAAAAGGGGTGATGCTCAGGTCATGCTTGCCGGTGGAGTAGAAGCAAGCATCGTACCTGTTGTTATCGCCGGTTTTGGTAACATGAAAGCTCTTTCCACACGTAATACTGAACCGGGTAAAGCCTCCCGCCCTTTTGATGCAGAAAGAGATGGCTTTGTCGTGGGAGAAGGTGGTGCTGTGCTGGTACTGGAAGAAAGAGATTTTGCTCTTCAGAGAGGTGCCAGGATACTGGCCGAACTGGCCGGCTACGGCTCCTCAGCAGACGCTTTCCACATCAGCGAACCGGCGGAGGGGGGAGAAGGCCTGGCGCGAGCTATCACTCAGGCTTTGGGCTGGGCAAAATTACCTCCCGAGGCGGTTGATTATATTAATGCTCATGGTACAGGTACGCCACTGGGCGATAAAAAAGAGACTGCGGCAATCAAGCGTGCTTTCGGTAAACATGCTTATAAACTTGCGGTGAGTTCTACCAAATCGGAGACAGGACATCTTATCAGCGGTGCCGGAGCCCTTGCCTCCGTTTTTTGTGTTATGACAATAAAAGAGAATATCATTCCCCCCACGATTAATCAAGAACATCCCGACCCGGAATGCGACCTGGACTATGTCCCTAACATGGCACGAAAGGCAAATGTTAACGTGGCTTTAGCTAATTCACTTGGTTTTGGCGGGCATAATACCGCTTTGATATTTACCAAACATGAATAGCAATTTTCATCCCCGCTATTTGAAACCAGGATTTTAAGATGAGATAACCCATACACTTCACTTCATCCGGGAGGCCAGTGACCGGCTCTGTTCCCGGCGTTTACAACCTTTTCTTCCGGAACTGATCAGAGTGCTGCGACAACACGGTGAACAGGAAATCACTGCTACTCTGGAGGAACAATTATGCCGGAGCAGTCCTGCCACCATTGACCGCTGTCTGGTGCGATATCGCCGGGGGAGGAGGCCGCCGGGCGTTAACCACAACCAGACCAGGGAACTGGCTCAAGGGTGCCATCCCGGTGAGGACCTTTGTTGACTGGCAGGAGAATAAGCCGGGTTTTCTCGAAGCAGATTTAGTACTATTTTGTCATTGCTCAGGCTTGACCTGGGAATCCAGTGTTAATGTGATAACATCGCTTTTGATGTAATGCTTCTTGTTGTCAACTTATCTCTCTTGCTGTGTATTTTCTTAAAACCATTCCCTATTTCTCTGCCTCTGGATTCCCGCGTGCGCAGGAATGACAATAGGTACTGTGTCA
>DDXZ01000066.1 GCA_002347295.1 Dehalococcoidia bacterium UBA2247
GTAAACTCCAGCGGGAATCCAGGGACAGAGAAATAGGGAATGATTTTAAGAAAATACACAGCAGAGAGATAAGTTGACAACAAGAAGCATCATCTCCAGAGCGATGTTATCACATTAACACTGGATTCTCTGGTAAAGCCAAAGAATGACAATAATGATACGCTACCGGATATTAACAGGCCTGGATTATAAAGAAATAATCCTGGCGCCGGCATTATTTCAAGATTGCTCTGCTGCTTCCGGAGGAGAAGCAGTCATTGTATCCGCTGTGGTTTCAAATTGACTCTGGTAAAGTGAAGCATAAAATCCTTTTGCCTTGAGCAGTTGTTGATGATTACCCTGCTCAACGATATCTCCATTATTCATGACAAAAATAACATCCGCGTCGCGTATTGTCGAAAGCCGGTGCGCAATGACGAAGCTGGTTCTTCCTCTCATTAGTTCCTGCATTGCTTTTTGTATCAGGACTTCCGTCCGGGTATCTACTGAACTGGTTGCCTCGTCCAGGATAAGTATTTTCGGGTTGGCAAGGAAAGCACGCGCGATGGTCAGGAGTTGCTTTTCACCCTGAGAAATATTGGTGGATTCCTCATTGAGTTCCATATTGTAACTACCGGGCAAAGTGCGTATAAAATGGTCAGCATAAGCCATCTTGGCCGCGGCAATGACATCATCATCAGTGGCATTGAGGTTACCGTATCTGATGTTATCTCTGATCGTACCGTTAAAAAGCCAGGTGTCCTGCAGGACCATGCCGAACATGCTGCGTAAATCTGCTCGTTTGAATTGTCTGATGTCAATTCCATCAATGGTAATCGCACCATCGTTAATATCATAAAATCTCATAAGCAACTTAACGATAGTCGTTTTGCCGGCACCGGTGGGGCCGACGATAGCTACTTTCTGCCCGGGCAGTATATTTGCGGAGAAACTATTGATAATTATTTTGTTGGGGTCATAACCAAAGCGTACATTCCGGAAGGACACATTACCGGCAACCTGTGGCAATGTGATAACATCGGACGGATCCGGAACTTCCTCTTTTTCATCAAGGAACTCGAAGACACGTTCTGCTGCGGCCATAGTTGACTGTAAGACATTAGCGATGTTAGCCATCTGTGTGATGGGCATGGTGAATGACCGGATGTACTGGATGAAGGCAAGGATGTCCCCCACACTGATTGTCCCGCGCACTGCCAGATAACCACCGAGAATACTTATGCCAACATAAGCCAGGTTGCCTACGAAAAACATGATAGGCATCATCATGCCGGAAAGAAATTGCGACTTCCATCCCGCTTTATACAATTCTTCATTAAGTGTATCAAATTGCCGGATTGATTTTTCTTCACCATTATAAGCTTTAACGACGATATGACTGGAATACATTTCTTCCACGTGTCCGTCCACGTTTCCCAGGTAAATTTGTTGTTGCTTAAAGTATTTCTGTGATTTATTCACCACCAATTTGGCGAGTATAAATGACAGTGGGAGTACCACCACGGCAACAACTGTCATCAACCAGCTGATAGTCAGCATCATGACCAGTACCCCAATGATTATTGTGATGGAAGTAACTATTTGAGAGAGGTTTTGCGTCAGTGTCATGCTAATGGTATCAATATCATTAGTAACACGGCTGAGTATATCACCGTGTGTTTTCGTATCAAAGTATTTCAGCGGCAGGCGCTTTATCTTCTCGGAAATCTCTTTGCGGAAAGCATAGGTGATTTTCATGGCAATACCGGACATGATATAACCCTGAATGTAATTGAAAACGGCACTGAGAAAGTACAAGCCCGCTAAAATGAGAGCTATTTTCCCGATATAGTCGAAATCTATCGCTGCTCCCGGAATATGCATTGCTTTGGCGACGACACCTTCATAAAGTCTGGTGGTGGCTCTACCCAGTAATTTCGGTCCAATTATAGTAAAGGTAGCACTGGCGATAGCAAAAACAAGAACGATTATCAGGGAGATGCGAAACGGCTTCAAATAAGTTAAGAAAGTGCTCAGGGTTTTACGGAAACTCTTGGGCTTTTCTCCGGGCATCATCCTCCCGCCCCTGGGCCCTCTTCCCATAGGGCCCGGCCTTATGGCACTACCGTCTCTCTTTTGTGTATTATTGGGTTGATTCATGAGGAAAGTTCCTTCCCGGACAATTGCGAAAGTACTGTTTCGCGATAGACATTGCAATTCTGCATCAGTTCTTTATGGGTACCGATACCGGCAATCTCACCGTTATCCAGAACAACAATCTGGTCGGCATTCATAATAGTACTCACTCTTTGTGTCACAATGAGTAAGGTGGCAGTACTCGTCTCTTTGCGCAATGCTTTTCTCAGGGCAGCATCGGTTTTAAAATCAAGGGCAGATAAGCTATCATCGAAGATGTAAATTTCCGGTTTTTTCGCCAGAGCACGGGCAATGGCTAACCTCTGTTTCTGTCCCCCGGAGAAATTGGTGCCTCCTTGTGTTATGTCAGTTGCTAATCCCTTACTGTTTCCTGAAATTAAATCAGACGCCTGCGCTATCTCGATATATCGGGCAATTTCATCATCAGTAGCCTGCTCATTGGCGTAACGTACATTACTTGCAATGGTACCTGAGAATAATACGGCTTTTTGGGCAACATATCCTATTTTGGCACGAAGGTCGTGTTGTGTCACCTCGCGGACATCGACCCCGTCTATCATGACCTTACCACTGGTGACATCATAGAATCGGGGAATCAGATTGATTAGAGTGGACTTACCGCTACCGGTGCTGCCGATGAATGCTGTTGTTTGTCCCGGCTTTGCCGTAAAAGTAATATGTTTCAAAACATCATCTTCAGCCTCCGGATAGCGGAATGAGACATCCTGAAATTCCACCACTCCCTGCAGGTCCTTGCTGAAGTCCAGTGCTTTTTGCGGGTCTTTGATAACGGGCTCAGCCTCCAGAACTTCACTGATTCTCTCGGCAGAAACGCTGGCACGCGGTACCATGATGAAAATAATGGAAATCATAAGGAAGGACATGATAATTTGCATTGCATATTGCATGAATGCCATCATATCACCGACCTGCATGGAGCCGATGTCAATCTGGTGGGAACCAACCCAGACGATAAGTACCATTATTCCGTTCATCAAGAGCATCATTACGGGCATTATTAATACCATGATCCGGTTTACGAAGAGATTCGTTTTGGTCAGGTCACTATTAACAACATCGAATTTTTCTTCTTCGTGCTTCTGTTTATTGAATGCCCGGATAACCATTAAACCGGTGAGCATTTCCCGGGTAACGAGATTTAATTTGTCCACTAATTTTTGTACCAGCTGGAATTTAGGCAGTGCGATCTTAAACATTATTATCATTATTATGATGATTACTCCAACTGCGCCAGCGATAATCGAAAGCATTGTTCTATCAGCGTTAATTACTTTAATAATACCTCCAATTCCCATAATTGGTGCGTAAAAAACAATACGCAGCAGCATAACCATGAGCATTTGTATTTGCGTGATATCATTGGTAGAGCGGGTAATCAAAGAGGCGGTAGAGAACTTGTCAAATTCTGTGCTGGAGAAACTTTCCACTCTTTCAAATAATTGCCGGCGCAGATTACGGCCCAAACCGGAAGCAACACGCGCTGATAAATAACCTACAGATATGGAACATAGTGCACTTGCCAGAGTAAGCAGCAGCATAAATAGACCGATTCTCAGCATGTAGTGGGTTTGTTGAGCATTAACATCCATGCCCAATGCCTTATATTCGGTTGTAAGATAGGCTATTGAGTATTGTTTGAGCAGGCTTTCCGGGATGGAATTTAATTGAGTGGTCATTGTGTCGCGCATAGCATCAAGTTGTGCCGGAGGTAACTGAGATATTAATGCAAAGGGGTCGGTTCCTGCGGGAATAGAAAAATCATTTCCCATATATTCTGCAATGCTGCCATTTTCTATAGCAGATAACACTGTAATATATCGGCTGAATATGCTGTCCATCAATACTATTTCGTTCTCATCATCCGTGTTCAGTTTGTATATTGCAGTGTTTGCCAGTTCGGGATAAGTTTTGACATAATATGTATAGTCGTCTTCGGAAAGCGATTGTCTGTTGAGTAAAGTATAATTAGCAGCAACTTGCTGTGTTTCGGTCTCTGTCATGAATAGCTTGAGTTTTTCTAATTCTGTGGCGCGGATTACCTCGGGTACGGCATTTTCAATACCACCCTGTTGAATACCCACATTAACAATATTGGACATATAACTAGGCAGTGAGAGTTCGCTCATTGCCTGTCCGAATAAGAAAATGAATATTGCGACAATATACCAGGAAAATGGACGGAGGTGTTTAATCAGTTGCTTCATTATATTTACATGTTTTATTAATTACTACGCAGAAATAATTTTATAGCGGCTATACAGGGTATTTCCCTATAGAAAATTACAGTTCTTTCTCCTTTGTTTCAGAACGGGAATTTACTTTATTAAGCATGGTAATAAGCAGAGTTATTTCGTCATTACTAAGAATATCGAATGCCTGTGTTGCTGCAGCGAGAAATTCTTTGGTTAATGTCTCGAATTGACTTCTGCCGGAAGTAGTTAATTTCATTCTAACGATGCGTCTGTCATTGATGTCGCTTTCACGTTCGACCAATCCTTTTTTAATTAAAGCATCGGCAAACTGTGTGATTGCTCCGGGGGTAACATTAATAGATTCCGCTAATTCTTTCACGGATAAACCATTGTTGCTGCTACGGGCGATGGTAATGAGCAATTGTGCTTGCGGGGGGCTTAATGATGTATCATGCGCCGAGATATTATGATGCACCTGTTTCATTACAGAAAATACTTGTCCGGTTAATTTTTGCAGAAGCTCTTCTCTTATTTTTTCCATATTGCCCAAGCCACAGACACATTACTTTAGTAGCTGTACATTTTAGTTACTATATTAATATTTGTCAACACACAACCATCAGCTTTTGTTAACTTATTTCTGGCAAGTGCTGTCCTTCCGGATATCGCAGGAAAATACTATCACATAGAAGATAAAAAGTATGCCAGATAAAAGCTGAATTCTATGTAAGAAGACATAACCACTACTTGTCAAAATAAACCTTACAAAAATGCCCCGATATCACTTTTGTATCGGGGCATTACTATCTTTATTTAATGGAAGGGAAATAATATTACCTGGCGTGGAGCGTAGTGGTTCCTGGCTCTACCTCTACCTGAAGGGCAAGGAATGTCATAGCAAGCAGAGAATAGTAGCCTACCATGACTGTCAGGTCAACAAGATTTTTTGCCCCCAGTTGTTTTAGTGCAGGATTGAACAAATCATCTGATACATGATGCTGACGCATTAACTCCAGCGCATATCGCGCAACAATTGCCTCCTCTGGATTTAATCCATCTGGTGCAGTACCATCGTGTATCGCTTTAATACTAGAATCACTAACACCAACTTTGCGGGCTATTTCTCTATGCTGCGTCCATTCATAATCACAACCCATCTCATGGGCAACAACCATGATGACTAATTCTCGTGTTGCTCCCGGTATTTCTGATTGAAACCGGAGATATGCACCAAGTGCACCTACCCGACCTGCTACTTCAGGACTATTCATAAGTGCTTCGAAGCCATTACCTATTGTCTTTCTTCCTCGAGGTTCTGCAATCCCATCATATATGGGACGTTGAGAAGCCGGTAAATCCTCTCTTGTAATATTCCGTACTCTAGCCATTATGATATGCCCCTCTTCCAAATATTAATTGACAGAACTATAATAATCCTTCCAATAATCTCTGACAAGCTCTCTTCCGGCAACATTTTTATTTGAGTTGACACGGCGACACCGCCAATACCCATTTCCGGAAAGAATCCCCAACCAAAGATAAAAAAGGGTCCAGAATAGCATTGCATATTTGTCCGGAGATAGTAAAAATCATCGGACGTATAGCGTCTCCGGAAGTCTGGAAGATATTGCGACCGATTAGTCCTAAAAGAATAAAGGGAATGCCTCATCTCAGAATAACAAGATATTGACTGGCGATTTTTATTACATCGGGAGTTGCTCCGCATAATAAAATAATCTGCCGGGGGAAGAGACTGGTAGCGAGGCAAAACAGCATTCCCAGCACGAAAGCCAGGAAAAACATATGTCCTGCCATCTGATTGGCAGATTCAACTTTCCCTTCTCCGAATCATTTGGAAGCAAGGGCATTAGTGCCGACACCTGTGCCTGCCCCGACCGCAATGCAGATAATCCAAAATGGCATTATAATCGTGATGACTGCTACCGATTGGTAACCCAGTTTGGCTACCCAAAAAGCATCCACCAGGTTATACAGAGAAATAGCAACCATGGAGATAATACTGGGCAGGCTCAAACGCAGCAGTAGTTTACCCAGAGGGTCAGTACCCAGACGCTCAGTGGTTTTATCCAGTTGCAAGGGTTGTTCCATATCTCTTTACTATACGGATTGGTGAGGAGAAGAGTCAATCTGAGGCATTTATGGTCAGGGTTATATCGGGATAGCTGGATGGACATGCATATATTTTTAAAAAATCAGACCTCCAGTCTCTTATTGTCTATTGGGATAAATGCTATACTTTAATTATGGAAGCAAAAAATCCAAGTAATATTTGTGATTTACTCAACCTCTACACATACAGGGAAGACTGGACTGGCAGAGATGGGAGAGTCGTAGTATTAAGGTTAATAACACACGGGGATAATCGCATAGAAAAAGAACTTATCAATGGATTATCGCCCGATTCATCCAGATACAGATTCCTCCATGCGATTAAAGAAGCCACAGAGGAAATGGTTAATAAATTATGTGATATCAATTGTATAAATGAGATTGCTATCATGGCGGAGTACACTTCTAATGGCAGGAAACAAAGTGTTGGTGTTATTAGACTCATAATTGATCCCGACCTGCAAAACGGTGAATTCGCTATGGTAGTGGCAGATAACTTCCAGAGTATTGGTTTAGGCACTAAACTCATGGCGGTATTGATTGATTTAGGACGGAAAATTGGCTTGAAAAGTATATACGGTATATCGCTTAAAGGTAACAGCAAAATGCTGGCTCTGGCAGAAAAGTTTGATTTTACTGCTAGCGAACCTTCATACGGTGAAGCAAAAATTGTCCGGCAACTTTAATTCAGAACAACTATCGGGATGTCTGTCCTGTCATGCTTATAGATATTTGATACCATTTGCCTTTTTCAGTAAGTGAATAGACATTACAAACGGTCTGATAACAGTACGCATGTAAGAGGACCTTATTGTATTATAAATCTAGAAGAAGATTTCTACTGTTAAACTGTTAAATAGAATCAGGGAGATTATCTACAACCTTCAGGTGTAATAGTCAATACCGGAATCTTAGAATGGCTGACTACCTTATCGGCAACACTTCCGAAAGCCCAACGTGAAACTCCAGACCTGCCATGGGTGCTCATAATAATCAAGTCCATTTTATTATTCTGCGCATAATTCATTATACTTTCGGCAGTTCCATGGTTTAGTTCGGCTTGGATGCTGACAGTTTTTACCGCTATTCCATCTTTTTTGAGACTATCAGCTATTGTTTTAAGATAGCTTTCAGCTTTTTGTTTGATTTCGTTCTCCGCCTTCCGCCGTTGTTCACCAATTTCACGAATTACCCCTTGATTCCCAACGAAGTTATAATATGATGGTTGAACTTCTTCTAATACGGCTAATAAGACTACTTGGGAAACTTGACAACCTGTAACAAGTGCCTTGACATGTTCCAGAGCGCACTCGGATAGTTTTGAGCCGTCCAGTGGAACTAGGAGTCTGTCCGAGTAATTAGTAGCTCAATTTGTGTGTAAGGGATATAATTAAAGAAAAGTCGCACGGAGAACAAATCAATGAGTAAAACCTTCCGCCCTTACGAGCCTGACCAGATGTTCCTTATGCCTATCTCGATGCGTGACTGGCTACCCGCTGACCATCTGGCATATTTCATTTCAGACGTGGTAGACGAGATAGACTTATCGGCAATAATCAAGCGCTATAAAGATGAAGACCGTGGTTATCCGCCATATCATCCGGTAATGATGGTAAAGATACTGCTTTATGCCTACTGTATCGGCGTGCCATCATCGCGTAAGATCGCGAAGAGGCTGGAGGAAGATGTCAGCTTCAGGGTACTGGCGGCCAATAATACTCCCGACTTTCGCACTATATCAGATTTTCGAAAAGATCATCTAAAAGCTCTCGCCGGGTTATTTTTGCAGGTGCTCAAACTCTG
>DDXZ01000032.1 GCA_002347295.1 Dehalococcoidia bacterium UBA2247
CCAGAGGCAGAGAAATAGGGAATGGTTTTAAGAAAATACACAGCAGAGAGATAAGTTGACAACAAGAAGCATCATTTCCAGAGCGATGTTATCACATTAACACTGGATTCCCAGGTCAAGCCTGAGCAATGACAATTTGGTAGTGTGTTATGTTGAATTAAATACAAGGACAGAGATTTTGTTTTAATTGATGAAAGCCATAATTTCCGTTATCCAGATACTCAACGCTATAAGATTGTGCAGCAATTCCTGGCTACCGGAAGACGCTGCTGTTTTTTAACGGCAACACCACGTAACAAGACCGCCTGGGATGTCTATTATCAAATTAAGCTGTTTCATCAGGATGACAAAACTGACATAAAGAATGGAGGGACACGCCTTGGCAATATCATACCAGAAAAGGAGAAAAGAAGAACAGAGGGGCGAGATACAGGATGCTCTGGAGGCATGTGTGCAGAAGGGAGCACAGGAGATGCTGGTGGCAGCGTTAGAAGAGGAGGTTACCGTCTTTCTGGAAAAGCTCCGCTACCAGCGCAGCAAGCAGTTTCGCGGCTACCGGAATGGTTACCATCCACCGCGGGAGATAACGATTGGGCTGGGTCCGCTTGAGGTACGAGTACCCAGGGTAGCCGATGTACCTCCTGAGGTATCGCCGCAGGGATTTCAGTCTCAGATAGTGAAGTGTTACAAGCGAGCCTCAGAAACTACGCAGAGATTATTTACCAAGCTTTATCTGGAAGGACTGGCGACGGGGGACTTCAAACCATTCTCTTTAACAGCATTATAATCACGCCGCATAAGAAAAGTTACATCGTGTCACGCCTCAGCCAATTGTCCCCCATAGTAACTTCCCACGGCTCCGGCACCAATAATAGCAATACGTGATGGTTTCATAAATATTACCTCATACACACCTGATGAATAATCCCGGTTAATCTAACGGAAAGCAGACCTACTGGCATACTGTGCCGATTTGCCCAGTTCTTCTTCTATACACAGGAGGCGATTATACTTGGCAACACGCTCGGAACGTGCCGGAGCTCCTGTCTTTATTTGTCCTGATTCCATGGCAACCGATAAATCCGCAATAGTAGTATCCTCTGTTTCCCCGGAGCGGTGACTGATAACAGATGTCCAGCCAGCTTTACGCGCCATATTAATAGCAGCGATAGTCTCAGTTAGCGTACCAATCTGATTAAGCTTAATTAATATAGAATTGGATGCATGTTCCCGGATACCACGCTCCAGACGTTTAGTATTGGTAACATATAAATCATCACCCACAAGCTGTATTTTATGTCCGATTTTTTCCGTAAGCAGTTGCCAGCCAGACCAGTCGTCCTCCGCCATACCATCCTCTATACTAATAATAGGATATTCGGAAACCAGTTTCTCATAATATGAGACCATTCCTGCCGCATCGAATCTGGTATTATCGCGCGGAAGAATATAGTCACCATCATGATAAAGCTCACTGGCAGCCGCATCAATAGCCAGAAAACAATGCTCCCCCGGCTTATAGCCAGCCGCCTCTATCGCTAGAACAATTACCTCTAAGGCATCACGATTCGAAGATAAACCAGGAGCAAATCCTCCCTCATCACCAACATTAGTATTCAATTTACGTTCCCGCAGTACTTTCTTCAAAGCATGATAAATCTCCGCCCCCATACGCAGAGCAGCAGAAAAACTGGATGCACCTGCAGGAGCAATCATAAACTCCTGCAGGTCAGTAGAATCAGCTGCATGTTTGCCACCATTAAGAATATTCATCAGGGGGACCGGTAGAACATGTACCTCACTGCCACCAATCTGACGATAAAGTGAATTATTATTATAGTGAGCTGCCGCGTGGGCTACCGCCAGGGAAACTCCCAGCATAGCATTAGCACCCAGACGGGATTTATTAGGAGTACCATCCAGAGTAATCATTTTCCGGTCCAGCACTTCCTGTTCCAGTGAATTCAGCCCCTTTATTTCCGGAGCAATAATATCGTTAACATTACTTACCGCCTGAAGTACACCCTGCCCGTTAAAACGGGAAGCATCTTTATCACGTAATTCCAGTGCCTCATGCTTACCGGTAGATGCCCCGGAGGGAACAGATGCACTACCGGTAACACCACCCTGCAATATTACTTCCACATATACTGTCGGGTTGCCCCGTGAATCCAGAATTTCTCGTGCGATAACATGTTCAATTGATGACATTAATATCCTCCCGATTTATTTTCTACTAGTTATTCCCCTCTCTTTAATATCATCTGATATAACTAGTGTTTTTAGAATAAGATCCAGGAAAGGGGAAAAATCAGTTATATTTATTCATGGCAGCAGCAACTCCTTCCCGTATAATACAGATGACTGCTGCTGCAACATTATCTATTACCGTGTCTATCATCTTTCTCTCTTCCGGGGTAAAATTCCCCAGAACATAATCAACTACTTCTTCATTCTGTTGTTCTGCATTATTCTGAGGACGCCCAATGCCCACACGTACCCGGGTAAAATCACTATTGCCGAGCAAATTTATAATCGAAGAAACACCCTTATGTCCCCCGGAACTACCCCCGGGTCGAACACGTACTTTACCCAGAGGTAAATCCATATCATCATGAATCACAATCAACGAATCACCAGGCAATGAAAACTGTCTGATTAAAGCAGAAACAGCGTTTCCACTGAGATTCATATACGTATGTGGTTTTACCAGTACTACATCTTCGTTTTCTATCCTGCCAGAAGCGATACGACTTTTTTTCTGCGTGCGATCGAAATCAAGGTTATATTTCCGAGCAAGACGATTGACACAGAAAAAACCAATGTTATGGCGACTGTGGGAATATTCACGCCCAGGATTACCTAATCCGACAATGAGCTTCACTGCTGTACCTGCACTAACTGGAGTAAATCATCCTCCTTAAGAATTCTGGCACCCAGTGTACGCGCCCGCTCTAACTTGGAACCAGGATCTGCTCCCACGATAACGTCGGTAGTTTTCCGGGTAATATCGCTCCCCACGGCACCTCCCAATGCTTTAATTTTCTCTTCCGCTTCATGCCGGGTAAAATGCTGTAACTTCCCGGTAAGAACAAATTCTCTTCCTGTTAAAGGAAGCTTCTCTTGTCGCACCGGAATTTCATCCTGCAATCTAACTCCGGCTTTACGTAATTTCTCAATAATGTTTCTATTCCCTTCCTGACGGAAAAATGCCGTAATACTCTCTGCAATCTTCGGACCGACCATCGGAATAGTAAGTAACTCTTCTCGACTTTTTTGTGAGAGAATATCAATACTATCAAAATATTTCGCCAGGGACGCTGCTACCTCCGCACCGACATGAAAGATACCGAGAGCATAAATAAGCCGTGCTACCGGTCTGTCCTTACTTTTCTCTATAGAGAGAAGTATTTTTTCTGCACTCTTTTCTCCTATACGTTCCAGGGTAAGTAGCTTCTCTTTGTTAAGATAATAAATATCTGCAACATCATGCACCAGTCCAGCATCAAATAAAATGGCGGAAAGTTGCTCGCCGATACCTTCAATATCCATCGCATCACGTGAAGCAAAATGCTTGAGCCGTTGCCTCGCCTGCTCAGGACAAGCTGCATTAGTACACCGCCAGACCGCTTCATCTGTAATTCTGATTGCTTCAGAATTACAGACAGGACATCGTGCAGGCATAGTAAATACCTTTTCCTTTCCGGTACGACGGCTAACTATAGGTCCTACTATTTGTGGTATCACATCACCAGCACGCTGTACAATAACCACATCACCCTCACGGATATCTTTACCTTTGATATAATCTTCATTGTGCAGCGTCGCTCTTTCAATTCTTACTCCGCCAATAGATACTGGCTCCAGAATAGCATACGGATTAAGTGTACCCGTACGCCCTACATTAATGCCAATGCTAATAAGACGGGTAGTACCCTGAACCGCCGGAAACTTATAGGCAACTGCCCAGCGCGGTTCATGAGCAACATTACCCAGTTCCTGCTGCAAATCAATAGAATTTATCTTGATAACAACACCGTCAATTTCATAGGGCAATGTCTCTCGAGCATCTTTCCATTTATTATAAAAGAGCCTCACTTCCTCAATGGTATCACATAAGGCATTATTAGGATTAGTTTTAAAACCAAGAGATTGGAAAAGTTGCAGTACTTCCCAGTGTGTTGCCGGCTGTGTCCCATTCCTGAAATCACCCAGGGCATAGAAAAAAGCATCCAGTGGTCTCCGCGCCGTTATCCGCGGGTCAAGCTGCCTTAACGATCCGGCAGCAGCGTTACGAGGATTAGCAAAAAGGGGTAACCCCTCTTCTTCACGCTCTTCATTAATTCTACGAAAGCCTGTCTTAGGTAAATAAACTTCACCCCGCACATCAATAATATCGGGAGCATTCTCCGGCAGCTTAAGCGGTATACTACGAATAGTCTTTAAATTCTGTGTAATATCTTCACCATGAAAGCCGTCACCTCTTGTTGCTCCCCTGACCAGCCGACCGTTATCATACGTTAATGCTACTGCCAGTCCATCTATCTTTAGTTCACAAACAAACTGGTATTTACGTTTGCCGGCAAGATTCACAATACGCTGGTACCACGCCAGAAATTCATCATCAGAAAAAACATTACCCAGACTCAGAAGAGGAATTCTATGCTCTATCGTGGTAAAGGCGGTTAGTGGTGCTGCTCCCACACGCTGAGTCGGAGAATCAGGTGTTACCAGTTCCGGATGTTCCTCCTCCAGTTTTTTAAGTTGCTGCATTAATACGTCATATTCCGCATCACTGATTTCCGGACTATCCAGTACATAATAGCGATAATTATGATAGTTAATAAGTTTTTTAAGTTGTTCTATTTCGATAATAATGCTGTTTTCTATGTTCATCGCTTTAGACTTCACTATATAAGACATTATAAATTAGCCCGTGATATCTGACAATAAACAATTTCTCCGTTACGGCATTAATAAAACGGGTACGTGTACTCTTAATTATCTACGCATATAGTAGATATGATATAATCAGCTGTCTGTAATCGTACATAAAGTAATATAAATATATATGGAACGAATTTTATCAGGAAAACCAGCAAACGAAGATCAAAATCTGGATACCAGCCTCCGGCCCCGGAAACTATCTGACTATATCGGGCAGGATAAAGTCAAGGATAATCTCCGGATACTTATTGCCGCTGCTCAAGGTAGGGGAGAAACACTGGACCATATTCTCCTTTATGGCCCTCCCGGACTGGGCAAGACTACGCTCGCACATATTATTGCTGCCGAGATGGGAGTAAACATAAAAATTACTTCCGGTCCTGCCATAGAACGCCAGGGAGACCTCGCTGCTATTTTAAGTAATCTGAGAGAAGGTGACATCCTTTTTATTGATGAAATACACCGCTTAAGTAAAACAGTAGAAGAAGTACTTTATCCAGTTATGGAAGATTTTGCCATGGACATTATTATTGGTAAAGGACCGGGAGCACGTAACTTACGTCTGACTCTACCTCATTTTACCCTGGTAGGAGCAACAACACGTTTTGCCATGCTTACGGCTCCCTTAAGAGACAGGTTTGGGGCAGTATATCGTCTTGATTTCTATAATGAAGAATCAATTCAAATTATCATCAAGAGGTCAGCTCACATACTGCAAACACAAATAGAAGATAACGGATTAATAGAAATAGCCCGCCGTGCCAGAGGAACACCTCGTGTAGCCAACCGTTTACTCAAGCGCGTTCGCGATTACGCCCAGGTTAAAGCAGAAGGTATTATCACAAAACAAGTAGCAATTGAAGCAACCACCAGTCTGGAGATAGATAATATAGGACTGGATGATGTAGACCATAAAATATTACACACTATTATTGAGAAATTTGATGGAGGCCCTGTAGGATTGGATACTATTGCAGCATCTATCAGCGAAGATTCTGACACTATTATGGATGTTTACGAGCCATACCTTTTACAACTTGGTTTTCTTGACCGCACACCACGAGGCAGAATGGCAACCCGATTATCTTATGAACATCTAAAAATACCTTATCATAATAATCAGCAAGTAAGCTTTTTCGATAATAATCAAACAGCAAAATGACAATTCAAACGCCTGAGAATATGTCCACTGTAATTGACCAACCGGAACTTCACTACATCATGCGATTAATGCAAAAAGAAGATATCCCACAGGTTACTACCGTTGACCGTCTGGCTTTTCCTAATGATGAGCCACCAACATCTTTTGAAAAGCGGTTGCAGAACAGAGCCGTATGTTATATTGTTGCCTGTAAAAATACTCCTGAGCAATATGATACAACACCCAATTCAGACGAAAAACCGGTCAGTGAAGACAAGACGGACAGAGGACGCTTCCCCAGAATAATTCTTCCTGATCCGCGACAGCTATTTCAGAATCCATCACGTAAAGAACAATTCATCTACGGTTTTGCCGGTTTCTGGCTGGTGATTGACGAAGCCCACTTATTGGATATTGGAGTTAGACCTGATTACCAACATATGGGTATTGGAGAATCACTGCTTATTTCCATTATCAGTCTTTCCCTGCGCTCCAACGCACGTCTGATCACACTAGAAGTACGTGTCTCTAATAAAGGAGCACAATCACTATATCGCAAATACGGTTTTGTCGAAGTCGGGAGACGCTATGGATACTATCCGGATAACCATGAGGATGCTTTTATTATGAATACAGATAGACTGAATACACCAGGCTATCGCGTGCTTTTTGAAAAATTAAAACAGTCTTATATCGAGCGCTGGGGAGAAAATCGTAAGTTTATCCTGTAATATTTTATTACATCTCAAGATAAATAGATTGAGGAGATTTGGCGCCCCCAACGGAATTCGAATCCGTGTCGCCGGCTTGAAGGGCCAGTGTCCTAGTCCACTAGACGATGGGGGCACTGCATATAACTTTAAGAGTATATCAGAGTAAGCACTCTCAGACAATACTCAGGGATAGAGTGGCAATGCATTGATACCTTCGGTTTCAGCAAATCCGCACATTACGTTCATATTTTGAACGGCTTGTCCAGCAGCTCCCTTAACCAGATTATCAATACAACTAATCACAATGAGCGTCTGCGTTCTAACATCAATAGTAACATAAATAAGACAGTAGTTACTTCCCCAGACCTGTTTGGTCGCCGGTGGATTGTCAACCACACGAACAAATGGTTCTCCGTGATAAAAACTGTGATAAAGATTAGTAATTTCCCCTAAAGATGCTTTTCCATTCTTAATCTTATCCTCTGCCAGACGAGCATAACATGTAGAAAGAATACCCCGTGTCATCGGCGTAAGATGAGGAACAAAAGTTACTGATGGAGATAGCCTGGTATTTTGTGCCTTTAATTCCTGAACAATCTCGGGTAAATGACGATGCCCTGCAAGAGAATAAGCCGAGATACTTTCATTCTCCTCTGCATAATGTACTTTTTGCGTCAGCGTTCTTCCCGCTCCGGAGACTCCGGATTTAGCATCTACAATAATATTTTCCGGCTGAATTAACTCTTCTTTTAAAACAGGAGTCAGTCCCAGTATTGTACCGGTAGGATAACACCCCGGATTAGCAACAAGACGAGCAGTCTTAATCGCTCCGCGATTAAGTTCTGTTAATCCATAAACCGCTTCCTGCAATAATTCCGGGGCAGGATGCTTCTCACCATACCACTCAGTATATACATCAGCATTTTTCAATCTGAAATCAGCGCTGATATCAATAATCTTGCAACCACGTTTCAACAGCGGTATTACCGCTTCCGCGCTGGATTTATGAGGCAATGCGGAAAACACAACATCAGCATCACCCGGTTCCGCATCAATATTAAGATCAATATCGGCAAGATGAGGGAACACCTCACCAAGTTTTTTACCCGCCGCGCTACGACCGGTAACCCAGGCAAGTTTAACTTGCTTATGCCGGTAAAGTAACCGGGCCGTTTCCGACCCGGCATAACCCGTTACATTAATAATCCCTGCTTTGATTTGTGACATAACCTTTAAAACTATTTCTTTTTTAAATATTTATCGTATTGATCTCTAGGAAGGAAATATTTTGCCCCTTCCTCTGTTTGTATTAATTGAATAACATTTGCCGATACCAAATTTTGAAAAGCAATTGCCTTATAGTCACGCATTCCCCCTCTCATAAAAACAGACTTTGGCCCCAATCCTATATCATCTGCCTTAACTGCATTGGCCTCATCAAAAGCGTCTGCCTTACCGAAAATTTTCAGAACATTCTGTGTTTCCTTAAGAAAACGATAACGTGATCCCAGAATAGCCGCAACAACTAACACCACAAGAGCAATAATGATTATTGCTTTTTGTATATTCATAGTATCTCTCCTTTATACTACTTTTAGTATATGACTCAACAAGCAGTATATTAGCACTCTAACGCTTGGTATACTGAGGTGCCTTACGCGCTCTCTTCAGTCCATACTTCTTCCGCTCTTTTATACGTGAATCACGCGTTAGAAGATCGTATTTCCGCAACGTTGTCCGTAAGTTTTCATCCATGACCACAAGGGCACGAGAAATACCATGGCGAACAGCACCGATTTGAGAAGAAACCCCTCCTCCTTCTACTTTCGCAACAACATTAAACTTACCGGCAGTTCCGGTTACCTCAAAAGGTTGTAGTATCATTGTACGATAGAGTGGACGGGCACACACTTCATCAAAAGGCTTACCATTTATCGTTATTACGCCATCACCCGATAATATTCTTACACGAGCTACCGAAGTTTTTCTTTTCCCTGTACCATAGAAATATGCTTGTTGTTCTTTCAATTAAATACCCCCTAGCTCTCCTTTGTCTTTGACTTGGTATTAGCCTGTACCTGTGCCTGATGCGGATGTTCTGCACCAGCATAAACTTTAAGTCTCTTTATTATTGCCGCCCCCATATGATTACGGGGTAACATGCCTTTCACGGCATGTTCAATAGGCCGAGTAGGATGCGCTTGTAAATTTTTCTTAAAACTAATGGTTTTTAATCCGCCAAGATATCCCGAATGATGATAATATTGTTTCTGTTCCATTTTCTTACCAGTTACCCGTATCTTAGCAGCATTAATAACAACAACAAAATCACCATTATCCAGATTAGGTGTAAAATTAGACTTGTTTTTACCACGCAATAATACTGCTATCTCAGTAGCAACTCGACCCAATATTTTGTCCTCGGCATCTATAAAATGCCACTTGCGCTCGTTATCAGCAATTTTAATGCTTCTTGTTTTCATAACCCCTCTCCAATAGGACCCCATTGCGGAGGATAATTTACTCTTATCAGACAGAGCCCTTTACCCGGTACTGCCGGCCCCATAACGCCGCATTCTCCGGAAAATGCCCTCTCGCTAAAATCCTTTTCTTTTAACTCCCCTGATCCTACCATAATTAAACTACCTACTGTATTACGTAATTGATATGGCAAGAAAGAACTCGCGATTATTTTAAAAACGATATAATCGCCCTTTCTCCTCACATCCGCTACATCAACACGTCTTATTGTACTGCGTTCTTCCCCTTCCGGTAAAAAAACAAACGATCTGAAATCGTGCTCTCCAATAAGAATCTGACAACACCGATTCATTGCCGCAACATTTAGCGACTTATTTACTTGATAAGCCAGTTTATCCCGTAAAGGAGACCGCCCCTTAATATTCAATATATTATATTGATATTCCCGGCTAATTGCACAACGCCGGGCATCAAATTTAATATCCACTTCACAAGCAAACCGAACTGCAATATCCTCTGGTAAATAATGATTTACCGCATTTACCCATGTCTTTAAAGGATACTCCAGATCAGTTACAAATGTTATTACCTGCCCCAGTGCATGTACTCCGGTATCGGTGCGACTGGCACCGGCAATCCTTATCTTTCTCTTCGTAAATTGATAAAGTGCGTTCTCTAATTCACCCTGGATAGTACACGTATTATTTTGCAACTGAAATCCATGATAACGTGAACCATCATACTCAATAATTAGAGCTAATCTTCTCGCCACATATGAAATCCCTATTCCACCAGTTCAAGCAACGCCATGGGGGCCCCGTCACCATGACGTGGACCTATTTTCAATACACGAGTATATCCCCCTGTCCTGTTAGCATACCGGGGACCTAACTCAGAAAATAATTTACTGAGTACCTCTTTATTTTTCACGATTTCTTGAGCATGCCGTCGTGCACCCAGTGTACCGTCTTTCCCTAGAGTCACCATCTTATCAGCAATCATACGTACTTCTTTTGCTTTCGCTTCAGTAGTAGTAATTTTACCATACCGTAATAGATCTGTTACCAGATTATCATACATAGCTAAACGATGAGAGGTTTCCCTCGAAAATTTACGACCAGCTACATTATGTTTCATTAGACTCTTCCTCCAAACTTTCACCCTCTTCAGAGAAAGTTAAATCTTCCGACCCATCAGACACATCCTCAATAAACCCGCCCACAATTAATGTCTTCTTTACTTCCTCAAGAGATTTACGTCCAAATTTCGGTAAATCCATTAAATCTTCATCGCTCTTTTCCAGCAATTCCCCAACACTATTGATGCGGTTTCTTGCTAAAGCACGCACCACTCTCGGTGGCAGCCCAATAGCCTCCAACTTAGTATCATGATAATTCGCCTTCTGCGCTACTTTTTGAACTCCCGCTACCTGTTGTGGAGCTGTAGCCAGATTAACGAATTGTTGGAAACAATCCAGTAATATCCTGGCACTTTGTGGCAGTGCTTCTACAATCTCAATGGTTCCATCTGTCCATATCTCAAGAGTTAACTTATCTCTATTCTGACTCACTCCCGCCGACTCCACCTTGTAATTAACCCGGCGTATCGGAGTAAATATCGCATCAATAGGTATTGTACCCGCTGCCAGATTATCCGTACGACTGGCAACTTTATATCCTACTCCCTGTTCAACATTAAATTCTATCACCAGATGCCCTTCCTCTGAATCTAATGTTGCCAGATAAAGCTCGGGATTAATAATTTCCAGTCCGTCAGATGCTTTAATCCTATCGGCATGGATTTCCCCAGCCCCCTCTACATCCAATACCATTTTTTTAGGCCAATTATCACTGTTACTACGTATACGCAATAACTTAATATTCAGCAACAGCTCTATCACATCTTCTTTTGCATGAGGAATTGTAGAAAACTCATGCTGAATACCTTCTATTTTTACCCATGTCACTGCCACCCCGTTAAGAGAACTTAACAATATTCTTCTTAGAGAATTGCCTGCTACCACACCAAAACCTTTAGGTAAATGTGGTTCGACAGTAACGAAACGTCCATACACACTGTTCTTTTCAGTGCACTCTATCATTGGAAAAACAAATTGAGACAAAGATACTGCCTCCTTTATTATCGATTAACGATTGTATTTGTATTATTATAGATGTCTCCGGAACTAAATACTCGCACACCTATCGAGAATAATACTCAACAATTGCATTAGCATCAAATTCAACATCAGTCTCACTAGAAGACGGCATAGATAATACCGTTCCTGTAAGATTAACTTTATCCAGACTCAGCCATGAGGGAACCACAGCGTCTACACCATTTTCCACCAGACTCTTATGCAGAGGATTCTTAGTACCAGCCTTACTCCATCCTATCACATCACCCATTTTAACCTCCTGTGAAGGAATGTCTGCACGCTTACCATTTATTGCAATATGCCCATGACGAACAAGCTGCCTTGCCTGGTCACGTGATATACCAAACCCCAGACGATATACGACATTATCCAGCCTGACTTCCAGCAGACGAATCATATTATCGCCAGAGATTCCTCCCTGTCTTTCTGCTTCCGTAAATAATTTTCGGAATTGCTTTTCAAAGATACCATAAGTCTGTCTTGCTTTTTGCTTTTCACGCAACTGCAAACCACGTTCTGATAATCGGCGGCGAGAGCGATATCCCCCGGGAACAGAATTTCTTTTCTCCAGAGCACATTTAGGAGTAGCGCACCGAACACCCTTAAGAAGCAACTTTTGCCCCGCACGGCGACATAATCTACAATCCGGACCAATATAACGCGCCATTGATAACTATACCCTCCTTTTCTTGGGGGGACGACAACCGTTATGCGGAATAGGAGTAACATCTTTTATGCTCGTCACAATTAATCCGACACTCTGAAGCGCCCTTATGGCAGCTTCACGCCCACTCCCTGGCCCTTTAACAAACACTTCTACCTGTCTTAAACCATTTTCCATTGCTTTTCTAGCTGCACCTTCTGCTGCCATCTGGGCAGCATACGGAGTACCTTTACGAGACCCTTTAAATCCCGCTCCTCCCGGTGTTCCCCAGGAAATTACATTACCTACGGGATCAGCCAGAGTCACAATAGTATTATTGAACGAGGAATAAATATATGCCTTCCCTCGTGGTACGGACTTTCTTTCTCGTTTCTTTCCACGAACAACCTTTTTGTTTTTTGCCATGCTTTACACCACCTTATGATTACGGTACTAATTAATTTACTTCGTTACTCCCCGCCGCTTACCTCTACCTGCCACGGTATGTCGTGGTCCTTTTCTGGTACGTGCATTTGTCCGGGTCCGCTGACCATGAACAGGCAAAGCACGACGATGTCTCATCCCTCGATATGACCCAATTTCTATCAATCTTTTAATATTAAGGTTAACTTCCTTTTTCAAGTCACCCTCAACGCTATATCCTTTATCAAGCAATTCACGAATACGCGCAATCTCCACTTCACTTAAGTCTTTCATTCGTGTTGCCACATTAACACCTGCTGTATTCAGTATCTTAATACTTGACGTACGTCCAATACCTTTAAGGTATTGCAACGCTACCCAGGCTTGTTTTTCTTCCGGAATATCAACTCCCGCTATACGCGCCAATTTATCCCTCCATTACCTACAAGTTATCCTTGTCTTTGTTTATGCTTTGGATTAGTACAGATAACTCTAACGACACCGCGTCTTTTAATTATTCTACAATTTTCACATCTTACTTTTACTGATGCACGAACTTTCACTGTAACACCTCTGATTCCTATTTAAAACGGTAGGTAACCCTACCTCTGCTTAAATCATAAGGAGATAGGTCAACCAGTACCCTATCACCCGGTAATATTTTAATAAAATTCAATCTCATCTTTCCTGATATATGTGCCAGAACTTTATGACCATTAGCCAATTCAATGATAAAGGTCGCATTGGGCAAACACTCTGCTACCTTTCCTTCAACTTCTATTTTCTCTTTTTTGGGCATAAGCTATTCCTGTTATACCTTAACTCCACAATCAAAGTTTCTATTTACTATTTTTATCAACCTCATTCATAATTGCCAATATTTTCTTAGTGACGTTGTTCATTCCAATTTCACCACTAACTTCAACCAATTTACCATTCCCTTTGTAGTAATCAATAAGCGGAGCAGTTTCCCTGGCATATATTTCCAGCCTGCTTTTGACAACATCCTCACTATCATCTGCACGTTGGTAGAGCTCCCCGCCACAACGGTCACATTTTCCGGCTACTTTAGGAGGAGAATCATTAAGATTATATGGAGCCTGACAATTTCGACATATCAGTCTTCCGCCGAGTCTACGAATTAATTCTTCACTAGACACTTTAATATACACTACTCTATCAATACTGTCATTTTTTTTCGCCAGTGCCTCATCAAGTGCCTGTGCCTGTCCTAAAGTACGGGGAAATCCATCAAGTATATAACCCTTCTTGCAATCCGGTGCAGATATTCTCTCGAGCACCATACGTACTGTAACTTCATCAGGGACCAGCATTCCTTTTTCCATATAAGACTTTGCCAATAACCCTAATTCCGTTCCTTGCTTTTGAGCATTACGAAATAAATCCCCTGAAGAAATTTGTGGTATACCTACTTTCTTCGTTACGGCCACTGCCTGCGTACCTTTTCCTGCTCCCGGAGCCCCTAAAAATATATACTTACCCAATGTAATACCTCTCCAATTATTTTATAAACCCTTCATAATTTCGCATCAACAGCTGCGCCTCTAATTGTTGCATAACATCCAGTGACACACCTACCACAATAACAAGGCCAGCACTGGAAAGAGTCATCGAAGGAGTAATTTTCTGAATAAAAAACGGTACTATAGCAACAACTGCCAGAAAAATAGCTCCCGCCCATGTTATCCGAGAAATTACATTTGTCAGATATTCTGAAGTCGAAGCTCCCGGACGAATACCGGGAATAAAACCACCTTGCTTTTGCAGTACATCTGGTAAGTTTTGCTGCTGAAACATCACTATAGAATAGAAAAAAGTAAAAGCTAAAACTAAAATAAAATATATGGCCCAGTATGGAATACCGCCATAGTAATTTCCAGATGAATCAAATACATGTTGTACCCACAAAGCAAAACCGCTGGTAGTATCAGGCCCAACAAAATAACTCGCAATCGTTCCCGGGAACATCATAAATGACATACCAAAAATTAAAGGAATCATTCCTGCTGAATTAACCTTTATTGGAATATACGTTGAACCTGACTGACGGTACATCCGTCCACCACGATAAGAACTTTTGGCATATTGCACCGGAATACGGCGATGCGCCTCAGTAAATATTACGATAGCGACAATAACCGCCACTACAATTACAATAAAAGCAACCAGGCCCCCTGGATTTACTTCACCGGTAACATAACCTCGACCTATCATTTCAGGCAATCCGGAAATAATTCCAGCAAATATAATCATGGATACACCGTTACCAATTCCATGCTGATCAATAAGCTCTCCCAACCATACCAGCAAACAAGTACCAGCCGTCATTGTTATTATCATGGTAACTGTCGGGAATAAATTAGCACCGGATAGACCTACCCCGCTCACCACACCATTATTCTGCAGAATTATCAGGTTGCCATAACCCTGAAGAAATGCTAAGGGGATAATTAACCAGTGGGTTATCCTGTTAATTGTATTTCTTCCTGTTTCTCCTTCTTGAGATAACGTTGTCAGACGGGGAATTACAGGAGTAAGTAACTGTATCACGATAAGAGCAGTAATATAGGGATAAACCCCCATTAAAGCCACACTGAAGTTTCTCATCGCCCCACCACTAAATAGATCCAGCATTCCCAGCAACTGACTTTTCTCCATCAGTTCCTGCATTGCCTCAACATCTATGCCCGGTAAGGGAATATGAGCAATAAAGCGAAAGATTACTAAAATAACCATAGTAAAAATAATCTTACGCCTTAATTCCGGCAGTCTAATAGCATCAACTACCGCCTGTATCAGCTGTGGTCTACTCTGCTTCTGAGCCACCAACCACCTCCGTTATTGTTCCTCCGGCAGACTCCACCTTAGCTTTTGCGCTAGCAGAATATTTGTCAACCCTGATCTGTAACGGCCGGTCTATTTCTCCTGTCCCTAACAATTTCACCGGCTTTCGAACAGATTTTATCAGACCTTTTCTCATAAGTATCTCACGTGTTATTTCGGCACCTGACTCAAATACATTTAAATTACCAACATTCACGACCTCATATTCAATTTTAAATATGTTAGTAAAACCACGTTTCGCCGGTAACCGCTTGATTAATGACAACTGACCACCTTCGAAACCAAGTCTCGGACCAGAGCCCGTACGTGATTTTTGTCCTTTTATACCCCGGCCACAAAATGTACCGTGACCGCTTGCATTACCACGCCCAACACGCTTTTTACGATGGTTTGCACCATAAGTAGGTATTAGCTCATTTTGTTTCACTGGGTTTAACACCTTCCTCAACTTTAACTAAGTGACTTACTTTATTAACCATACCACGAATAGACGGCGAATCCTCATGTTGTACACTCTGATTGATATGATGTAATCCCAGAGCTGCCACAGTTCTCCTCTGTTCTGCAGGATGCCCGATTCCACTTTTTATCCATGTTATACGAATAAATTTAGCCACTTATCTTGACCTCTTCACTGGACTGCGCTGCTTTCCTTGCTGCTACAACATCCCTCGGGTTCTTTAGATTAGATAGTGCCAACATAGTTGCCTTAACCACATTAGTTGCATTCTCATTACCTAACGACTTAGTAAGAATATCCTTTATCCCGGCCACCTCTACCACTGCCCGTACTCCACCACCAGCGATAACACCCGTACCGGCAACTGCCGGTTTTAATAATACTTCAGCGCTACCAAATTTCGCTTTCGATTCATGGGGAATAGTAGACTTGTACAGGACAACATTAATCATATTCTTCCTGGCTATCGTATTCCCTTTCCGTATTGCCTCAGCCACTTCCTTTGCTTTACCTATTCCCATTCCTATCTGCCCTTTTCCATCACCAACAACCACTAACGCAGTAAAGCTGAGACGCCGCCCACCCTTCATTACTTTAGCAACACGATTTATCTTTACTAATTTCTCTTCAAATACGAGTTCTTCAGACTCTGCCTCAGAACCACGATTAGCACCACGTCGAAAATTCAAAACTTGATCCCCCCTTCTCGAGCAGCTTGTGCCAATGCTTTAACACGGCCATGATATCTATACCCGCCACGATCAAATACTACTTGATTAACTCCAGATGCCAAAGCCCGACTGGCAATTAATTTCCCTACTGCGCCTGCTGCCTCTGTTTTATTCATCTCTTTAATGTTTGCTCTTAAATCAGCATCCAGAGTAGAGGCTGAAATTAATGTACGCCCTGCAATATCATCAATAACCTGAACATAAATATTTTCTGTACTGCGAAATACACTCAAACGCGGTACCGCGGACGTTCCACTAACATTACATCTTACACGAGCATGTCTTCTGAGACGCGCTTCTCTCCACACATTTGATTTAACCATGAGACTAATTTCTCACCTTTCAAAAATTACTTATCTCTATTATCTACTTAGCAGCCGCTCTTCCAGCTTTTCCTGCCTTACGACGTACCACTTCACCAAAATAACGTATCCCTTTCCCCTTATAAGGTTCCGGCGGACGTACTGCCCGAATTTTCGCAGCTAATTCACCAACCAGTTCTTTATCACTACCAATTATCCTGAGACGGCTACCTTCTATCTGCCATTCAATACCAGGAACTGCAGAAAATTCAACCGGATGACTGAAACCAACTTGCAAAACAAGTTTATCTCCATCCTTACGCGCACGATACCCCACACCTACAATTTCCAGCTCTTTAATGAATCCCTCGCTTACACCAACCACCATATTTGCCAACAAACTACGCGTCAAACCATGTAAAGCACGAAATTTTCCGGTATCATCTGGCCGTGCTACAGTAACTACTTTATCTGCCAGTGTTACTTTAATTCCCTGCGGTACAGTACGAGTTAAAGTACCCTTTGGGCCCTTAACCACTACCTGATCTTCGTTAATAGTGAAATTAACACTATCAGGCAATTTAATTGGGAGGTTTCCTATCCTAGACATTAATTATCTCCAATAACTAAATAGCACTACCACACATAACAAATTATCTCACCGCCAATATTATCACGCTGTGCTTGCTGCCCGGTCATAATTCCTTGAGAGGTCGAAAGAATAGCTATACCCATTCCACCAAATATCTTGGGGAGTTTACTCCCCTGACCATAAACCCGGGCTCCTGATTTGCTAACACGTTTTAAACCAGATAATACAGGCTGCCTTTTATTATCATATTTCAGATTTATTTTAATTACCTTTTGTTTATCCCCTGTAACTTCATAACCAAAAATAAAACCTTCCTCTTTCAACACCTGGGCAAGTGAAAGTTTTAATTTTGACAAGGGAATATTTACTGAATCATGTTTGGCTACTGAAGCATTCCTGATTGCAGTCAACATATCCGCGATCGGATCAGTGCAATTCATAATTTCTCCTTATACTCCTTTTACCTTATAATCACCAGCTTGATTTTCTGACTCCAGGAATTTTACCCTGCAATGCCAGTTCTCGAAAACATATACGGCAAATTCCAAACTTCCGTATATAAGCACGGGATCTACCACATATATGGCAGCGATTATGCTGTTGAACCTTATACTTAGGGGTACGCTGTGACTTTAAAACTTCTGATAACTTAGCCACGTTTCTTCTCTTCCTCTACTCTATCACTTGTTTTAAACGGCATTCCCAGTAGCCTGAGAAGATGCCTTCCTTCTTCGTCGGTTCGAGCACTGGTAACAATACTTATTTCCATACCACGCACTTTATCAACCCTACTATAATCTATTTCAGGGAAAGTTGTTTGTTCTCTGATACCCAGAGTATAATTCCCCCTCCCGTCAAAAGAATTACTGGGAACTCCTTGAAAATCACGTGATCGTGGCAGAGTAACGTTAACCAGCTTATCCAGAAATTCATACATGCGACTTGCTCTCAATGTAACCATCACACCAATCGGCATTCCCTGTCTGAGTTTAAAAGCTGCAATAGACTTTTTCGCACGAGTGATAACCGGTTTTTGTCCTGCTATTGCCGTCAAATCTTTCAGCGCCATTTCCTGCGCTTGAGAATTTTCTATCGCTTCTCCCAGGCCAATATTAATAACTATTTTTTGCAATCGAGGCACCTGCATAACACTGGTATAATTCATTTCCTTAATCAAAGCAGGCACTACTTCCTTATCATATTTCACTTTTAAGCGCGATACACTTTTTACAACTAATTTTTCTTCTGACTTCTCTTGCGCTACAGGTACAGCCTTAGCTTTAGGCTCTGCTTTAACACCGGACTTTGTTTTTGTTTCATTTTTTGCTGAAGCTTTCCCTTCCACTTTCCCGGCAGCCTTACCTCCTGTTTTTACTGCAGCTTTACTATCACCCTTTGCAGCACTTTTACCGGTACTTCTGGTGGCTTCTTTAGCAGCTTTAACTTCTGCCTTAGTTCCATCCTTGTTTTTTTCTTCAGCCGCGTTATTTTTTACATTATCGGCATTCATATCACTCAATCACCTCATTGCAGGAGTGACAAAAGCGGACTTTTTTTCCATCTTCAACAGTGTGAAATCCCACTCGTGTCGGTTTATCACAACGTTTACAAATTAGCATAACCTTGGAAATATCAATCGCAGCTTCCATATCAACAATCCCGCCCTGTTTGACTTTACCTCGACCGGCTTTCGTATGGCGTTTCATCATTGCCACGCCTTCTACGATAACCTTATTTTCGTCCGGCAAAACCCGTCTTACTTTACCCTTTTTACCTTTATCTTTACCACTAACTACTAATACAGTATCTTCTTTTCTAATCTTCATTTCATAATACCTCGGGAGCCAGTGAAATAATTCTCATATAGTTTTTATCCCGAAGTTCCCGTGCAACAGGGCCAAAAATGCGGGTCCCCCGCGGATTGTCCTTATCACTGAGCAGCACTGCTGCATTATCATCAAATCTAATATATGAACCATCACGGCGACGATAAGTTTTACTAACACGTACTATTACCGCACGTACTACTTCGCCCTTCTTTACTCCTCCACCTGGTGATATTTGCTTTACAGACGCTACGATGACATCACCAATATGAGCATATTTTTTATTACCACCACCAGGCACATTAATACACATAATACTACGTGCACCGCTGTTATCTGCTACTTTAAGCCTACTGTAAATCTGTATCATTCCTCGTCACCCACCCTCAACGCTTTTTTCAAGTCGCCTGGCTCCAGATTAACTTCTGCCTTTTCTTCTTTAGCAATTATTTCTTTTACCCGCCATCTTTTTGTTTTTGATAACGGACGAACTCCGATTATTCTTACCTTATCACCTACTTTAGCCGCATTTCCTGGATCATGCACATGAAGCTTCGTGGTATGAGTCACAATTTTACCGTATAGAGGATGAGCCCGCCGGGTTTCCACCGCTATAACAACGGTTTTCTCCATTTTATCGCTGACGACACGTCCCACCCTTTCCATTCTATTTTTTGCCACAATTACACCTCAGCTCTTTCACGTAGTACAGTCTGTATCCGTGCTATTCTCTTTTTTACCACTCTGACTTCTCTGTGGTTAACTAACTGTCTTGTCGTCAATCGAAAACGTAAATTTAACAACTCATGACGATCCTCTTGCAATTTTTTCTGCAACTCCCCGGATTCCAGGGTTCTAACTTCATCAATTTTCGCCAAGGGTAACCTCCCCTTCCATATTAGCGGCTTGATTAGAAATATCATTATGCCGAATAACAAATTTTGTTGAGATAGGCAACTTATGAGCAGCAAGGCGAATTGCTTCCCTGGCTGTATCATTATCAACCCCATCAATTTCAAATAGCACACGTTCTCTACGCACCACAGCTACCCAATGATCTGTTGCAGCTTTACCACCACCCATACGGGTTTCTGCCGGTTTAAGTGAAATCGGCTTATCCGGGAAAATACGTATCCATACTCTTCCTCTACGATGCAGGTGATGCACAATGGCACGCCGTGCTGCCTCTATTTGTCTTGCAGTTATCCAGGCTGACTCTAATGCCTGTAACCCATATTCTCCAAAAGCAACCGTATTACCGCGGTGGGACGCACCTTCCATGCGACCTCTCTGCGATTTACGGAATCTAACTCGTTTTGGCTGCAGCATCCTCTTTCTCCTCTACTGTAACCGGGCTTACAATGACTTCTTTGCTTACAACTGGCGCCTGAGCTTTCACCTTATCCTCTGTCTCAGCCTCCGGCGCAGTAATCTCGCGCAGAATATCTCCCTTATATATCCATACTTTTACACCAATACACCCCATAGCAGTATGTGCCGTGGTTATCCCATAATCAATATTAGCCCGCAACGTATGTAATGGTACACGACCCTGCTGTACGGATTCTTCACGTGCTATTTCTGCTCCACCGATACGGCCGGAACAGTGTATTTTTATCCCCAGAGCACCACCTTGTAAAGTTCGGAAGACCGACTGTTTCATTGCCCTCCGATAAGACACCTGATGCTCTATTTGCTCTGCCACATTTCTGGCTACAAGATAAGCATCCATCTCTGGTTGCTGTATTTCACGAATATTGAGCCTTACTTTCTTACCGGTTAATGATTCCAGAAGGCCACGCATTTCATCTACACGCTGTCCGCTACGTCCGATAACAACTCCCGGTCTGGCTGTATGTACGGTTACAGAAATATCATTAGCTAAGCGAACTATTTCCAATGCAGAAATACCTGCTTCAGGATAATTCTTCTCAATAGCTTTACGTACTTTATAATCTTCTAACAGAAGCTCACTAAAGTTCTTATTAGCATACCATTTAGATTCCCAGTCACGAATATACCCCAGTCTAAAACCTACTGGATTAGTCTTATGCCCCATTTAACTTTCTCCTATCTCCTCAACTTCAACGGTAATATGACTGGAACGCTTTAAAATAGAACCAACTTGCCCTCTAGCACGAGGACGATATCTCTTTATCATTGGTCCCCCATCTACACATATACGGGTAATTTTCATTTCCGATGGCGACTGCGCCAACTGAAAATTCATTTCAGCATTAGCCACCGCCGCCCTTACTACTTTCGCAATAACATGAGCTGATGATGAAGGAGCAAAATCAAGAATCGCCAATGCTTCATCTACCTTTTTTTCACGCACCATGTCCGCTACCAAACGCACTTTAAGCGGTGGAATACCTACTCCCTTAGCAACAGCTTTAACTTTCATTATTTAGCACCTTCACCTCTGGAATGCCCCCGAAACAATCTGGTGGGAGCAAATTCACCTAATCTATGGCCAACCATATTTTCTGTAACAAATACCGGAACATGTCTTCTTCCATCATGTACACCAATAGTATATCCAACCATTTGGGGAACAATGAATGACGCTCGCGACCATGTTTTTATAATTGTTTTGTCGCCTCCACGCTCCGCTATTTCCAGTTTTTTCATTAACTTGGCATCAATAAAAGGACCTTTTTTAATAGACCGTGACATTTTTTCCCCTCATTACAAACAACTTTACTTCCGCCGGCTAATAATCATTGAGTCGGTAATTTTATTATGCCGTGTTTTCACTCCCCTCGCCGGTTTACCCCAACGTGTACGCGGTCCCGGCATACCAATAGGTGTCCTTCCTGAACCACCTCCATGTGGATGGTCACGGGGTGACATATGACAACCACGCACTGCAGGACGCCAACCCATTAATCTTCTGCGTCCGGCTTTCCCCAGATTAATATTCTGATGATCTGTATTCCCAATTTGTCCAACAGTCGCCACACATTCATTTCTTACTTTTCTCATTTCACCTGATGGCAACCGTACTAAAGTAAATCCACCTTCTCTTCCTACAATTTGAGCACCGGTACCAGCGCCACGTACCATCTGCCCGCCTCTTCCAGGTTGCAGTTCAATATTATGCACCACAGTACCTGCAATTATTTTACCCAGCGGCAATGTATTACCCGCTTTCATCTCTGCATTTTCACTGGACAAAATAGTATCATTTACCTGTAATCCCACAGGGGCCAGTATATAACGCTTTTCTCCATCCTGATATTTTACCAGGGCAATACGCGCCGACCGATTAGGGTCATATTCTATTGATGCAATTGTACCGGGTACATCCAGCTTATTACGCTTAAAATCTATAATACGTAACATCTGCTTCGCACCACCGCCACGATGGCGTACCGTTACCTTACCCTGAGCATTCCTCCCAGCCTTTTTTTTCAAAGGTAACAGAAGAGACTTCTCAGGTTCTCTTGCTGTAATTTCTTCAAAAGTATAACCGGTCATATGACGTCGACCGGGTGAAGTTGGTTTATATATCTTCAGTGCCAAAAGGATCTCCTTCCCACAAACCTTTCCGAAATATTCCTCAATATTTTATGATCACATCAAAATATTACGAATGAAGACGCGCCCAGCGGGTCTTCTTTAGAAGCTTGCGATGTTTATGCTTTGCCATCTTCTTTATTCTTTTTTTAATAACTGATCCCATTTCCTATCCTGTCTTCGACAGCTCTCTACACGCCCTCGAACAACTCTATTTTATCCCCGGATTTTAATGTCACTATTGCTTTACGCCATGAAGGTGAGGTAATAACACGTGTACCCCTCTTCCTCGTTTTACCATGAACCGTAATCATATTTACTTTAGTAACATCCACTTTAAAAGCTTGCTGAACTGCCTCTTTCACCTGCGTCTTACTTGCACTTTTAACCACTTCAAAGCCATACTTACGCTGTGTCATGGATGCCGTGCTTTTCTCTGTTACAATAGGACGGCGTAATATTTCAAAATTATGCACTTGTACTTACCTCTTCAGATACAGCAGCCTTTTCTTCTTTCTTCCAGAGTTCCTCTATTACTTTTATCGCTGGAACAGTAACAACCAGAAAAGTACTTGAAAGTAGCGCTACAACATTAATCAGTGTCGCCGGTAATACCGCAATATTTCCAATATTCTGACAGGACTTCAGTATATTCTGGTCAGAAGTAGCAGTAACTACCAATGCTGACGAATCAATACCAAATGTGTTAAGGATATTTAATATTTCCTTAGTTGCTGGCTTTTCAAATTCCAATTTATTAAGAACAACAATTTTGTTTTCCGCTACTTTAGTAGAAAGCATGCAACGTAACGCCTGTTGCCGCATTTTTTTGGGCATATCCTGACGATAACTCCGTGGATGAGGACCAAAAATAACACCCCCACCTCTGAACAGCGGCGAGGTTATTGCACCTCTCCTGGCACGCCCGGTATGTTTTTGCCGATACAACTTCCTGCTACTACCGGCAACCTGCCCCATAGTCTTGGTATCTGCAGTACCTTGACGTCCATTTGCCATCTGTCTCACCATAGCCTGATGTACCAGCTGTGGATGAAATGCCACTCCAAAAACATTCTCGCTGACCTCTATCTGGTCAACTACTTTCCCTGTAATATCATGAACTGGTATTTGCACTTGTTACCCCTTTGCCGTCGATTTTACTGCTTTCGCAATCTTGGCCGATTTTTCAATAAGTATAATACCACCCCGGGCACCGGGTACTGCCCCTTCAACAAATACAACATTCTTAGCCGGGTCTACCCGCATTACCCTGAGATTACGCTCTGAAACACGCCGATGACCCATATGACCTGCCATTCGTGTTCCTTTTAACACCCTACCCGGGTCAGTTGTAGCCCCGACAGCACCAGGACCACGATTTCGGTCAGACTGACCATGCGTTTTAGGACCACCTTTGAAATGATAACGCTTTACTCCCCCCTGAAATCCTTTTCCCTTGGAGGTACCAACAACATTAACAAAATCACCTGCCTGGAAAACATCAGCTCCCAATTTTTGACCGACCTTCACTGATGATAAATCATCTACAGTAAACTCACGTAGATACTTTAAAGAACCTACTTCCTTTCCTGCCAGATGACCCTTTTGCGCTGCGTTAAGTCTTTTTGTTTCACTAAAGCCTACCTGAACAGCATCATACCCATCCTTGTCCGCACTTTTAACCTGCGTCACAAAACACGGACCACACTCCAGTGCAGTTATAGCAATAATCTGCCCTTCACTATTAAAAATATGGCTCATTCCTATTTTTTTAGCTATTAGTCCCCGAATCACGTCTCAACCTCACAATCAGGACTTTATTTCTATATCTACACCAGACGGCAAATCTAATTTAGTTAAAGCTTCTACCGTTTTAGATGTAGGTTCCACAATATCGATAAGACGCTTATGAGTTCGTATTTCGAACTGTTCTCGTGAATCCTTATCAATATTAGATGCACGAGTAACACAAAACTTCTGTATACGCGTTGGTAACGGCACCGGTCCGGCTACCATAGCCCCGGTACGCTCCGCTGCCTCCACGATAAGTTCTGCGGACTGATCTATCAGTCTGTGATCAAATGATTTTAATCTTACCCGTATCTTACGTTTACTCATTATTTGCGATACTCTCCAGTTCGAGATACCAGTTCCTGTGCCACCGCGGAAGGTACCTCCTGATAATGATGAAATTCCATTGAATAGGTTGCTCTTCCCTGACTCATGGACCGAATACTGGTAGCATAGCCAAAAGTCTCGCCCACAGGAATAAAGCAGTGAATCGTTTTTGCATTTGCTCGTGCTTCGATATTGTCAATACGTGCGCGTCTCGCATTGAGATCACCGATGATATCACCCATGAACTCATCCGGAGTAACGACTTCCATTTTCATAATCGGCTCAAGTATCACTGGCTTCGCTTTCTTGGCACCTTCCTTAAGTGCGAGAGAGCCCGCCATTTTGAAAGCCATTTCCGATGAATCGACGGGATGATAGGAACCATCCACTAATCTTGCTTTGATATCTACCAGGGGATATCCTCCCAGCACTCCACCGCCCATAGCCTCGCGCATGCCCTCTTCCACGGCAGGAACATATTCTTTAGGTATAGCACCACCACGTATTTTATCTTCAAACTGAAATCCGCTACCCCGTTCACCAGGTTCAAGTTCGACCCAGACATGACCGAACTGACCTTTACCACCAAGCTGTTTAATGAATCTTCCTTCCGCCCGTACGGATTCTGAAATTGTTTCTCTGTAGGCAACCTGTGGACGCCCCATACTCACACTAACGCCAAACTCACGCAGCATACGCTGAGCAATAACATCAAGATGCAACTCACCCATACCAGATATCAGACTTTCTCCCGTATCCGGATCCTGCCGCAACTTGAATGTTGGGTCTTCTTCTCCCAGTTTTATTAACGTTGTAACCATCTTTTCGGCGTCAACTTTACTCTTCGGTTCAATAACCACAGAAATAACAGGTTCAGGAAAAGTTATTGCGTCCAGAGCAATAGGATGAGCAATACTGCAGAGAGTATCCCCGGTAAATGTCTTTTTCAAGCCAAGAATAGCTCCGATACCACCACAACCAATGCCTTCTACTTCCTCACGATGATTGGCATGCATGCGGAAAATACGCCCCGGTCGCTCTCTTTCGTTTCTTGTGGAATTCAATAACTGAACTGAACTTTTTATCTCACCGGAATACACCCTAACATATACCAAACGCCCCATGAAAGGATCGGTGACAACCTTAAATGCCAGAGCAGCCAAAGGCTCGGTTGCTTCCGCTTTTCTAATCAACTCTTTGCCGTCCTTTACATCTTGTCCTTTAACAGGAGGCATATCAGCCGGTGAAGGCAGATAATCTACAATAGCATCAAGTAATAGAGGTATACCCACATTACGGAAAGCGCTGCCGCATAATACAGGTACTATTTTACCTACTAGTGTCGCCCTGCGCAAAGCCTTCTTAATCTCTGCAATTTCAATTGAAGCACTTTCCAGATACATCGTAGCAAGCAAATCATCTGCTTCTGCTACTTTTTCAATTAACTTCTCTCGTTGTTCCTGTACCTTATCCTGATATTCCACAGGTATATCTATAAGCTCAGGCTCACATCCTTGTTCTCCGGAGAAAACCCATGCTTTACGTTCGATTAAATCAATAGCGCCTTTAAAATTTTTCTCCGCACCGATAGGTATCTGTAATGCTACAGGATTAGCTCCCAAACGGTCTTCAATCATAGCTATAGCATTATAAAAATCGGCACCCGTGCGATCCATCTTATTAATAAAACAAATACGGGGTACGGCATATTTATCAGCCTGCCGCCATACCGTTTCAGACTGGGGCTCAACTCCCTGAACAGCATCAAAGACTACCACTCCACCATCCAAAACCCGTAGACTACGCTCAACTTCAGCGGTAAAATCTACATGTCCCGGAGTATCAATAATATTTATCTGATGTTCACGCCAGCGACAGCTTGTTGCTGCTGATTTTATAGTAATACCACGTTCCCGTTCCTGATCCATAAAATCCATCACCGTCGTACCTTCATCTACTGAACCTATTTTATAAGTACGTCCAGTATAAAAAAGAATACGTTCGGTAGTTGTAGTCTTACCTGCATCAATATGAGCAATAATACCGATATTACGCTTTAATTCCATTACTGATGTTTCAGACACAACTTTACCATCAGCCACAGAAACACCTCTTTTAGACGCTTCTGTACTCTTTGAGGACAAAGTATTCGAATTGATTTTTGTTGATAATTCTACCATCGATAATGCGCAAATGCCCTGTTAGCTTCCGCCATCCTGTGTACTTCTTCACGTTTCTTCACAGCAGCACCTTGCCCTTTGTAGGCATCTACTATTTCGGCTGCTAATTTCTCTGCCATGGAACGGCCACCACGCACTTTGGCTGCTTCGACTAACCAGCGCAAAGCAAGCGCCGTCCCTCTTTCACCATCAACTTCAGTAGGAACTTGATATGTTGCACCACCAATACGACGTGATTTAACCTGAATCAACGGCGTAACTTTCTTGATTGCCTGTTCCATCACATCCACTGGCGATACTTCCTTAACCTGTTCTTCTACTATTTTCACAGTATCATAGACCACAGTTTCCGCAGTGCTTTTCTTCCCGCTTATCATTATTCTATTGATAAGCTTGGAAAGTGTTGTATTGTGATATACAGAATCCGGTGGCGGTATTCTCTTAACCACTCGTCCCCGTCTTGGCATTTTATTCCCCCATCATTTCTGAAATAATCATTTTTTTATTAATTATGAACCTTTTTCTCGGTAACACGTTTTGCACCATACCGACTCCGTCCCTGTCGACGTGCCGATACACCACTACTATCCAGAGTACCCCGAACGACGTGATAACGAACACCAGGGAGGTCTTTTACCCTGCCACCACGTACCAGCACAACCGAGTGTTCCTGTAAATCATGTCCCTCTCCAGGAATATAAACGGTTACCTCGAATCCATTGGACAATCTTACGCGAGCAACCTTGCGCAGCCCTGAATTTGGCTTTTTAGGAGTAGCTGTTTTCACCTGAGTACAGACACCTCTTTTTTGCGGTGACATAGTACCTGTTGTCCTTCTGTTACGCAAAGCATTATATCCATAACGAAACGCCGGCGCTTTAATCTTATTCACCGCCCTCTGGCGTCCTTTCCTGACTAATTGGTTAATTGTAGGCATATTTTTTTGAAATATATCCTCCATTATCAAAATTTATTATGTCTCTCACAATGTTAAAGGCCGAGAAACCTCTCTCAAGCCACAACAGTCCTTCTGGCAGGTCTCAATATTACACAAAGATACTGCCAGTTGCAACACCTGGCTTCATCGGTCTCCCGACCTCTATTTTTAGAGAATAAAGAACACTAATTACCAGACATCAGCTTGATACTTTACTACACTGATATTTGCCCTGTCAAGCATCGCTACACATCAAACAAACGCCTGACATCCCCATCTGGCAATTTGTATTTAATCTTCTATATTTCTGCTCTTGTTTTTTCTTATTATATATTATATTGTAGATATATTAAAATATTTTACCAATATTCTCTTAGTTTATGATTTTTCTCCGGTCAATATACATTGTTTTAACCCGTAAAATGTTCTGAATGTGCTTGACACCAAAGCAATAGTTACTTATCATTAAGCGATAATAGAAATGCCAAAATATATCTTCATTACTGGTGGTGTTGTTAGTTCCGTTGGGAAAGGCATCGCCGCCGCTTCGATTGGCAGATTACTCCGCAATCGCAACCTCAGTATCTCCATTCAGAAACTTGACCCGTATCTTAATGTCGACCCCGGTACAATGTCGCCTTACCAACACGGTGAAGTTTTTGTCACGCGGGATGGTGCCGAAACCGACCTTGATCTGGGACACTACGAGCGTTTTACTGACATCGACCTGACTGCCGATGCTAATATAACCTCCGGACATATATACAGTGCTGTTATCAATAAAGAACGCCGTGGTGATTTTCTTGGAGGTACTATTCAGGTAGTTCCACACCTTACAAATGAAATCAAAGACCGCATCAGGAAGCTGCCTCAGAGTAAAGGTACAGATGTTGCTATTGTCGAAGTTGGTGGCACAGTAGGTGATATTGAAGGTTTATCTTTTCTGGAAGCCATCCGTCAAATGCGCAGTGATGAAGGACAGGATAATACCCTTTATATTCATGTTACATTACTACCTTACCTTATGACCTCCCGAGAACTAAAAACTAAACCCACGCAGCATAGTGTCAACGAATTGAGGCGTATTGGAATACAACCTGATATTATTATTTGCCGCTCAGATTTCCCCATAACAGATTCTATTAAAGAGAAAATCTCTCTTTTTTGTAGCGTAAAAAGTAAAGCTGTTATTCCTTTGTGCACTGCTCCTACCATCTATGCTGTACCTCTTATTCTGGAAAATGCCGGCTTGAGTGAATTAATCGTAGATATGCTTCATCTCAAATCCTGCCCTGGTAATCTCAGTCAATGGCAAAATATGGTAGAGCGCATTGAAAAACCTAAGGAAAAAGTTGCCATAACAATAGTAGGTAAATATATGGAACTGCGTGATGCTTATATTTCAGTCAAAGAAGCATTATGCCATGCCGCTCTTTATTATGACAAAGATGTAGAAATTTCCTGGGTATCTGCCGAGGATATTGAAAAAGAAGGCGGAGAAGCATTACTCAGCTCTGCTCAGGGAATTGTCGTTCCCGGTGGATTCGGATATCGCGGCATTGAAGGAATGATAATTACTGCCCGGTATGCCCGTGAGCATAAGATTCCATATCTGGGATTATGCCTGGGAATGCAAATTATGGTAATTGAGTTTGCCCGGTGGGTATTCGGTTCAAACGAAGCAAATTCCTCTGAATTTAATCCTGATACACGCTATCCTGTTATTGACCTCATGCCGGAACAAAAAACAGTAACAACAAAGGGAGCAACTATGCGGTTAGGAAATTATCCCTGTCAATTGGTAGCAAATACCCGTGCGGCACAAATATATAATGAAGAGCTAATTCAGGAACGTCATCGTCACCGTTTTGAATTTAATAATGACTTCCGTGATATACTCCATGAGAAAGGCCTTACCTTTAGCGGATTATCACCTGATGGCAATCTTGTGGAAATATGTGAGATTTCCGGGCACCCCTGGATGCTGGGAGTACAATTCCATCCCGAATTCAAATCCCGGCCAAACAACCCGCATCCTCTTTTCCGTGATTTTATTGCCGCCGCTCAAAAAACTTTAATTGAAGGACAACAGCATCCACTCCCAATATCAATCAATGAACTGAACGAGTACAGGAACTAGACAAATAATATTTCTAATGATAGAATGACAGATAATCACATGCATCTCTTCCTCGATACAGCAAACATTGAACATATCCGTCGCGCAGCAAAACTAGGTATAGTTAGTGGAATTACTACTAATCCCAGTCTTGTGGCGAAAGAGAAGTGCGCCAATTATCGTGATTTTATTCAGGAGATCTGCACTATAATTGATGGGCCTATCTCGGCTGAAGTTCTCAGCCAGGATGCCACCGCAATAATCGAGGAAGCTAGGGATATTGCTTCATGGGCAAGTAATATTGTCGTCAAGGTTCCTATTACTGACCAGGGAATAGAAGCAACATCACAGCTCTCTCGGGAAGGAATCAAAGTTAATCTGACCCTCTGTTTTTCGGTTAATCAAGCTCTCTTGGGAGCATTATCCGGTGCTGCATATGTCAGTCCTTTTGTCGGCAGACTGGATGATATTGGTGAAAATGGAATGCAACTTGTTGCTGATATTGTAGAGATATACAAAATTTATAATTTCCCGACACAGGTTATTGCGGCAAGCATTAGACATCCAATGCATTGTGTTGCTGCCGCAAAAGCAGGGGCTCATGTAGCAACCATACCCTATAAAATATTAATGCAAATGTTCGAGCATCCTTTAACGACAATAGGCATTGCCCGCTTTTTAAAAGATTTTTCAGAATTAAAGATACAAGGAGACAAGAGGTAAACCACGTGAATATCACTGAACTGGAATCAAAAACCAGAGATGAACTTCTCGATATAGCTAAAGAGCTGGGCGTTTCTGGTGTTAGTGGCTTTAAAAAACAGGAGTTGGCGTTCCGCCTTCTACAATACGAAGTGGAACAGCAGGGCTATATGCTGGAACAAGGCATCCTGGAAATCATGAACGACGGCTATGGCTTTTTACGTGGAGCGAATTTTTCCACAAATGCTAATGACGTATACGTATCTCAATCACAAATCCGCCGTTTCGGTTTACGTAGCGGAGACATGGTTACCGGACAGGTTAGACCTCCCAAGAACGGGGAACGGTACCGCAGTATGGTACATGTCGAAGCAATTAATAATCTCGACCCCGAACAATCAAAATACCGCCCTTCTTTTGAATCTCTGGTGCCAATTTTCCCCAACACCTTAATTGATCTGGAAAAAAGCGGCCGCGGTGGTCTGGCTCCACGTCTTATTAACCTTATTGCTCCTATCGGCCGCGGACAACGCGGCTTGATTGTATCTCCTCCCAAAGCAGGAAAAACTTTACTTCTAAAAAGTATTGCGAATGCCGCTTCTTTTTATGATGACCTGCATATCATGATTTGTCTTGTTGGAGAACGTCCTGAGGAAGTAACCGATATGAGAAGATCAGTTGACGGTGAGGTAATCGGAGCAACCTTTGATGAACCGGTAGAGGTACAAACCAGAGTATCCGAACTTACTATTGAACGCGCCAAGCGTCTGGTAGAGATGGGCAAAGACGTTCTCTTGCTTCTCGATGGTATTACCCGTCTAACCCGTGCCTATAACCTGGCAATGCCTTCCAGCGGACGTACTCTGTCCGGTGGTGTCGACCCCGCTGCTCTTTATCCGGCAAAACGTTTTTTCGGCACCGCACGTAATCTTGATAGCAAAGGCTCTTTGACTATTATTGCCACCTGTCTGATAGATACCGGCAGCCGGATGGATGAGTTAATTTATGAGGAATTCAAGGGCACCGGCAATATGGAATTACATCTTGACCGCAAATTAGCGGAACGGCGTATTTTCCCTGCGATAGATATCGGGCGCAGCGGTACTCGTCGTGAAGAATTACTTATGGACGAAGCTACTTTAAAGCAGGTTTATCTATTACGCCGCATGGTACAAATGATGGGGGATAATACATCCAACTCATCCGATGTTACCGAGCGTATTATGGAGCGTCTCACCAGGACGAAGAATAATGTCGAATTTCTGGCAACGCTGAATAAAGGACTTTAGAGTTGCTATCTCCTGATATCCAGATAAATCACAAACTAGCATCATTTCAACCCTACCTCCACTATGATATAAACTATGATATAAACTCTGGTCATTATTCGACACGGTCAGCTTATATTTAGAAAAACAAAGAATAAGGCTGTCACGTATTTTAAAGTTGACAATCCAATGGTAAAGTAGTTATAGTTCACTTCTTATTCGGTGATAGTTAATTAAACTAAAGGAGGAAAGGTCACTTACGATAATTTCCGAAGCAGGTTTTGTGGATTTAACTCCAATATCTGAATAAGTTCATCCTGCGCAATACCGCTGCCTTGTGCTACTGCAGCAGCAAATTCTGAGGTTAGTAAGTTTTCACTAGTATGTGTATCAGAATTAACCAGTACGTTCGTCCGGCATGCTTTTGTCATTAAAGCAACATGACCATTAGTAAGAGCATGCCCTTTCCGAGCAGTAATTTCGATAAAAATGCCATTTTTTATCGCAATATCTGTTTCTTCCCTGGTCAAGAATCCGGGATGCGCCAGAATATTGACATGCAGGGAACAAACCGCCGCCATATTAGTCCCCTTCTCCACCGGTTCAACAATAGTTTCACCATGCACCACGACAAGCTTTGCCCCCAATTTGCGGGCGCGGGCTGCTATTTCATCTATCGCTCCGGGCGGAACATGTGTCAATTCTACACCCGGTATGGCAACAATGTTCCAGTGCGATTGCGCCAGGGCGCAATCACGCTTCAACTCCGTAATGACACGCTCCAGCGCACCGGCACCAACATGGTCAGTTACGGCAACAGCCCGGTATCCCTGTGCTACAGCACGTCTGATCAATTCAATGGGGGTTAAATCACCATCACTGAGACACGTATGTGTATGAAAATCGTAAACCATGTATGAACAATAACATAGAGCAGATATTAAGAGCAATAGTATCCAGAAAACTTTAACACTTATATTTAATAATAGATTATAATAAGACAATAATTTAATGGAGGAAAATAGCAGTAATGAGTAAAGTAAATGTTGCCATTATCGGTGTGGGTAATTGTGCATCATCTCTGGTACAAGGGGTATATTACTACCGTAATGTCACTGAAAAAGACCATGTTCCCGGATTAATGCATACTGACCTGGGAGGATACCTTCCTAAAGATATTAATTTTGTTGCCGCATTTGATATTGATGCCAACAAAGTTGGTAAAGATTTGTCAGAAGCAATTTATACCAAACCCAACAATACCATAAAGTTCTGTGATGTACCCAAAACAGGTGTTATCGTTAACCGCGGTATGACACACGACGGACTGGGCAAATATCTTTCTCAAATTATAAAAAAAGCTCCCGGACCCACGGCTGATATTGTTTCTATCCTCAAAGAAACCAAAACTGATGTCGTTCTCAATTACCTGCCTGTCGGCAGTGAGGCAGCAACCAAATGGTATGTGGAACAGATTCTTGAAGCCGGATGTGGTATGGTCAACTGTATCCCGGTATTTATCGCCAGGGAAGGATACTGGCAGAAAAGATTTGCCGAGAGAGGCTTACCTGTTATTGGGGATGATATTAAATCTCAAGTCGGGGCTACTATTGTGCACCGTGTACTAACCCGTCTTTTCCAGGATCGCGGTGTAAAATTGGAAAGAACTTACCAGTTAAATTTCGGTGGTAATACGGATTTCTTCAATATGCTGGAAAGAGAACGTCTGGAATCAAAAAAAATCTCCAAGACAAATGCCGTACTTTCCCAGCTGGATTTTGATATCGGTGCAGACAATATTCACGTCGGCCCGAGTGACTATGTTCCCTGGCTGGAAGACCGCAAATTTTGCCACATTCGTATGGAAGGACGCACCTTCGGTGATGTTCCCTTACAGATTGAATGCAAGCTGGAAGTATGGGACAGCCCCAACTCCGCCGGAGTTGTCATTGATGCTATAAGATGTTGTAAACTGGCTCTGGAAAGGGGACTCAGCGGCAGCCTCGTGGCACCATCTTCCTATTTCATGAAATCCCCCCCGTTACAGTATTCAGATAGCGAAGCTCTTTCCAAGGTAGTAAATTTCATTGCTGGCAAAAATAATGACACTCTGCCTCCTTCTAAGATTAAAGAGATCTCTCCTACTGAAGATAAAAAGTCCCCGAAACAGGCGAAGTAAAAACCAAATTAACAATATTCAAAGCGCCACTGTGTTTTAGATACAGTGGCGCTTTCTCATTATATAAATACAATTAAATAACCAAAAATCACTATATAAGACTATAATCCGCTTAAACTTTATTTCTTTCTTAAAAGATAATTTTCCTTTCTGTCTTTTTCCCACTGGCTTAAAGCACTATTGGCTTTATTGACAAATAATTCTTTAGACTTCGGTGTTATCGTGATACCTAATCCCCTTTTTTTTACAATTACCACCGGCGTTTTTGTAATTGTGGTAACAAAATTAGCGGTAGCAGAAGTCCTCTTTGTAATCTCTATCATTTTTATTTTATCGAACCCAATCTTGATTGCCAACGGACCACCCAGCACAATACACAAATAGTCTTTATACACCTGATATTTGCGAGGATATATCAGCCAGAAGATGAGAGCAATAATAAAAGCTTCCAGTAATATTGCCAAACTGGCGGAACTATCCCCGGATGATCGTAAATAAATGCTCCCCACCATTAATGTCGCCGGAATTATCACAAAGATAAGTTTTAGAATCCATCCTGCAGATTCATCCTCATATAGTAATTGACTTCTTAAATTACCAAAATATCCCATATAATTATTCTAACATAACAGGGGAAATAGACAGATTATTTACTCCTTGCGCTAAAGTAAAATGGATTACTCATACTCTTTTGGAACAGCACATATCATAACCATCGGACAGGATACCGATGTATTTCTGTATTGATGTGTTTCACCAGGAAGCATCAGAACAAAATCACCTTTCTTCAATTCATGCTCCCCATCTTCGGTAACTACCGCTCCATTCCCCTCAATAATATAATTCAAGTGTTCAAAAGGGTGACTATGCCAGGGCGTATGCCCCCCACACTCAATAGTAAATACACGGAATGAAAAAACAGGCGTTCCATCTGCCTTTGATATCGGAATCTGTTTATAGACTCCCTCCGCCCCTTCCATATTCGCTTTTATCTTTCGCACCTGTTCCAGAGCTACTAAATGCATGGCAAACCTCCCCAAAATATATTCATTAACGGCTAATAAATTATATCACACAAAGCATAATCTCGAAGCAAGCCAATTCAGTCGGTAGCGTTCCCTTTTGGTTGTTCTCGTTACCATTCCGTTGTAAGCTTGTCCCGTACTCAATACGGGAACGGAATCCAGAGGGGTGGTGCATAGGCTGGATACCCTGCCCAAAGGGCACCCGCGTCGGTATGGGATATTTATCACTATTTAAATATCAACCAAAAGAGAACGTTACCATTCAGTCATTGAAGGGCACAATTCACAAGATATTATGTTGACACAGTACTATTCAAGCAATAGAATTAGCGCAGGAGCGTGGGTCACGACTCAGTCAAATAAGCAGATGCGCTACACCGGTTCCGTACAGATTCTCCAGTGGTATCTTGTCCGCCGTTATCCCTTCCGGTATGGGCATATATCGGCGCATCTACATGGGGCCCACAATGCAGGTGACCCTGCCAGCCAGTAGAACGTACTCCATTAAAAGTACCTGATCCAGCCTGAGCTTCGCTTACAAATCTCGGCCACATGGCAGCCCCAGGCCAGAAAAGCTGAGATAAATCATATATTTTCGTCGCCATTATTTCCCTCCTTATTTTTTGCCCTGTTTAATTTTTACATTTTCCGGAACAGCTTCCACAACGTGGTCGACACCTTTAATTGCGCTGGCCATATCGGTGATAGTCTGTATTCTATTCAGTATTGCCGGAACATCTGCTTTCGCAACCAATTCTGTTTCTACCATTAAATCGAGTTCGCCCCGGACAATATCCAGGGATTTTTCAGAATTTCGTCGGTAAGATCATAAAGAGCGACCTGATAACCAAAGCGGGCAAATTCCAACCCGATACCGGCACCCATCATACCCGTACCAATAACAGCAATACCTTCTATCTTCTGTTCGCTCATAGCATCTTCCTTCTTTTATTCCTACTATTACTAATAATGAGACTGTTGAAAAAGACTACCTTGAAGCGCCATCCCCAGAATGGGCAATCCAATTTCTTTTAACCGTTCAAACAGAGACTTTCCAAGCAACCTTTAGCTTCAACTCAACCCATTTCCTCCTTCTTTTTATCCCTTTTTCAACCCGGTGTCATTATTAGCCTGAAATAGGCACAGTTATCCTCTGGCGAGCTTTCCCATAGAACGACCTATTCCCACAACCACGATAAAATAGGAGCTTAACTATCCTCTTCAGGTTACAGGCAATAGCTGTCATGGTAAACTGGATGGCCATCTTAGTCCGACCCCAATAACGAGCCTCCTTAAGCCCGTGGAACCTCTT
>DDXZ01000055.1 GCA_002347295.1 Dehalococcoidia bacterium UBA2247
CTCCGAGCGGGAATCCAGGGACAGAGAAATAGTGAATGGTTTTTAGGAAAATAGGCAGCAAGAGAGATAAGCGGACAACAAGAAGCATTACATCAAAAGCGATGTTATCACATTAACACTGGATTCCCAGGTCAAGCCTGAGCCTGACAAAATGATACACTACCGAAAAACCTGTAATCTAACAGGCATTATAGCCAGGTTATTTTTATATTACTGAGCATAACGTCCGCAGGCAAAACGACGAGATAACTAGGTAAGAACAAGAACATTTTGTAGTGAAAATATTTAACGTATCGTAGTAATTATCGATTTATTAATATCCGTTAGATGTGCACAATTTGTGGCAACCATGCTGCGGCGCAGTTCGGCAGTGATTTGATTAATGAGAACTTCCACTCCGGTGGCACCATCTGCCATGAGTGCCATGACTATTGAATTACCATATCCTACTGCCCGGGCACCCAGTGCCAACCCTTTCAGGGCATCATTTCCTGTTTTGAAGCCGCTGTCCACCATGACAATTAATTTCTTACCTACACTTTCCGCAATCGCTGGCAGCGCTATGGGAGAAGGCAAACCAAAAAGGAAAGAATTTACCGCATGATTACTCACCAGCACTGCGGCAGCGCCGATATCCACTGCTTTCTGTGCATCCTGGACATTGAGTATGCCTTTGACGATAAAGGGTAATTGAGTGCTGGAAATTATTTTTCTTAGTTCGTTAGAAGTTTGCGGCCCGCGCATTTCTGTGCCGTCCACGCGATCCCCTCTCAGTCTGCCCAGAGCATGGTCAATATCCATGCCCACGGCAACGCACCCGCGTGTCTCCGCATCACGTACTTTTTCATAGATTAATTCCGTATGACGATATGGTTTGATGATCTTAATAACAGGCGCTCCACTATCGATGGCTTGCTGAAGCTCATCAGACCCTCCTAGCCCAATCATCATGAAAGAACCAGCTTTGGCTACTCCTGTCCCGACTTCAGTTGGCCAGTTATCTGACATAAATGGAAACTTCGAAATTGCTGAGCAAAATACCGGAGTTTTGAATTTTTTACCGAAAAGAGAAAGACTGGTATCGGCTTCTCCAGTATCAATAAAACAGGGAGTGAAGAAAAGAGAATCCAGATAATTACGAGTCGCCGTGGGAGTAGCTGTGGTATAAGTACCCAGAGAAAAAGGTGATTTCACTCCAATCTTATCCAGGTTAGCCATCCCTTTGGCATATATTTCGGATAGTGTGGGTAATTCTTGCATCATTTATGCTCCTTCCTGCTGGTGCGCTGTGGTTTATGATTAATATCTTTATTTATTTGTTCCTATTCTGAACAGGAGCCATCCGGTAACCAACGTAGGAATTATTATTACTCAATTATACGGGCTCAAATGCCAGATATGTTTTTAAAATTTCCCCTTCACCACGATGTAAAAACTTTATCGTCAAAGGGATACCAATTTTAATCGTTTCAGGCTTTTGGGGATCTACTCCTTCAATACGAGCACATATCTTTGGTCCTTCCTCCAGTTCTATTACTCCTGTACAGTAAGGATTTTCTCTGTTATAACCTTCTGCTATCATAAAAGGAGGACCGATATAAATACAGGTAAAAGCGGCTAATTTACCCTTTCCTTTCATTTGAATCCATTCTAATTCCTGGCTATGGCATTTTTTACAAATAGCACGTGGGGGAGTGAAGGTAGCCCCACACTTTTTACACCTCGACCCCATAAGTTGTTCTTCATCAAGATATTTATTATAAGAGATGTCGCTGAAAGATCTCTCTGGCATAATTATCTCCTTATCTTCTCTCCAAAATAGTAACGGTAGCGGTACCGCCTGTGCCGCCTATATTTTGCGCTGCTCCGAAATGTAAATCCTTATGAGGAATTTGCCTTTCTCCCGCTTTACCTCGCAGTTGTTCCCAGACTTCATGTAGTTGAGCAATACCTGTTGCTCCCACGGGATGTCCTTTGCATTTAAGCCCTCCGGAAGTATTAATTGGCATTGAGCCGTCCCGTCTGGTGACGCCTTCATTCACTGCCTTGTAGCCTTCTCCTGGCTTGAAAAATCCCATATCTTCGATATCAATGATTTCCGCCATAGAAAAACAATCGTGTACTTCACAAAATTGAATATCATTAGGTTTCAGGCCGGACATTTTGTAGGCTTCACTAGCTGCCTGTCGCGAAGCTTCAAAAGAAGTAAGGGATTCTGAACCCTGTAATCCCGCACCACTGCCTTGTCCAATGCCAATGACATAAAGTGGGTCATCCGTAAATTGTCGTGCCATCTTTTCTGATACCAGCAACATACAGCTGGCACCATCGCTGATAGGGCAGCAGTCATAAAGACTCATGGGATAGGCTACCATGGGATTGGCTTTAGGATCCTTAAGAAACTCTTTTTCGTCTTTCCAGGTAGGTATTGGAGTCCCTTTTTGCCGGGCACGCTCTACCTTCTGCTTCATTATGTCGCGGATAGTAAAAGGAATCTGTGCTTTGTGATTCAAAGCAGCATTATTGTGACTTTTGATCGTTACATTGAAAAGGTCTTCTTTTCTGCATCCGTACTTAGTAAAATAGACTGATGAGATCGCACCGAAAACACCGGGGAAAGTGAACCCTGCTGCGAGTTCGGAAGGAAAAGCAGCCGCGGCCAGCCCTTCTGTTACCTCTTCCGTTTTGCATTTAGACATCTCTTCCATCCCACCGACCAGTACCACGTCATAGAATCCTGAGGCAATAGCAAAAACACCTTCCTTAAAAGCAAGCGCACTCGAGGCACAAGCACACTCTGTTCTTGTCGCCGGCTTGGGAGTATGCCCGATGGCATCAGCGATTATAGGTGCCCAGTGTGCCTGATGCACAAAATAATCGTTGGAGAAATTTCCCAGATATAAGGCATCAATATCTTCTGGACCTGCTCCTTTGTCTACGGAAGCTATCATCTCGTTGTAAGCCTCGATAAATAAATCCTTGGAATCTTTATCGGGAAACATACCAAACCGGGACATCCCGGCCCCCACCACGCATACCCCTCTTCCAATCTGTCTTTTTTCTTTCATAGCGCTCCTCCTGATAAGCTAATAAGATAGTGCAGAAACTTCTGAATAAACTATTGATAATGGATATTTGAAGACTATGTTCTTTCAAATCAATTTACAAACGGCATTTTATGGTTTTTATCGCATTTTTACACTCTTGTTGCCCATCTTTTAGCCCTATTTGAGGTTTTCTTCCCCATTGAGGCATACTTACCCCTTAATCATCGGTATTTCCCGACGTACCATGTATCGGTTCGCCAGCATAAACAAACTAAAAACCTGTACCGCATTTTTGTATCAGCCTTTGTATCGTACCTTTCGATATTTCCACCGCGTACTGGTTTAGTAGATACCGTATACTTTCTCCTTCGATATGTCCCCTATCCGATTACTTAACTTCACCGCCCCCGGTGCTAATGCATTTATGATCTTCATGAACCTTATTATAAGCGTGCGATATCTATCTGAACTAGGTCACAGAATAGAAAATTATTTTGTTCTGACTACCAATTACATAGAGAAACCTCTTTTCATTATTTAAGCGTCATTTAATAAGATAAAAAATGATAACATCAGTAACGAGATTATCGCTTTAATTATTATTTGCGGTTATGCCCCAATTCTCCTGTAAAAGCTACTAGCTTGAATACCTCCACTGTTAAGTATTCTATACCGCCACCAGCTCTTTTTCAATCATTTGGTCCGGCTCACAAAAGCCTCTCGTCTCAATAGTTCTATTTCAAGCCAGATCTCAGGGGGCATCCTGGCGCTTTTCCAGCTTCGCAAAGCTGTTATCAGCGCGACATAGAGTAGCCTCAGTCCAGCACTCTCGGTAGAGAAACGTGAAATCACTTTATAGAGAACACCATAGAATAACCCCCCAGCTTGCTGGGGGGTTATTCACTCCGTGATCGCCATCGTATTGCTCATCCATATTGTAAGAATGAACAGTCCTATATAGAAAGTTTTAACCGGACAGTAAGAAAAGAATGCTTGGGCTGGCAGACATATCGTATCCAGGACTTACCGGGGTGTCGGAACATGGTAGAATTATTTCTTAAGCGCTATCATTATCATCGTCCCCATATGGGGCTGGGTATGATTCCTCCATTACTTAAGGAAAAGGAGTAAGGATGTCGGATATTTACGAAGAATTAAGCGACAGCTTTAAAAATATGGTAAGGGAATATATTATAGATGAATATGTCAAAATGGTATTAAGTGTTTAAAAATGGTAGATGCTATGCTTAAGAACATCACGCTAAAAATAAAATCTCATTAAAGTAAAGGGTGGTAAAATGTCTAAACAGATAACTTATTACTCCACAAATCTAAAAGCTGCCCCTGTTTTATTCAAAGAAGCTCTTTTAAAAGGTATCGCCCCGGACAGAGGCCTTTTTATGCCCGATCATATACCTCAGTTTACAGCAGAGGAAATTGATTCATTTTGGCATAGAGAATATTGGGAAATAGCCTATGAAGTTATTCACAAATTTCTGGAGAACGATATTCCGGCTGATGATCTGAAATCTATTTGCAAAGATGCCTACGATTTTGATGTGCCGCTGGAAAAAGTATATGACAAAAAATATATTATGAGACTGGATCAGGGCCCGACGGCTTCATTCAAGGATTTTGCCGCTAGAATAATGGGCCGGCTGATGAATTATTACCTTTCGATAAATAATGGTAAACTTCTGATACTTACGGCTACTTCCGGCGATACCGGGAGCGCGATCGCCAACGCTTTTTATGGATTGAATAATATTAAAGTTCTGGTGCTCTTCCCCGAGAATGAAGTTACGGATAGGCAGAGAAAACAGATGACTACCCTGGGTAAAAATGTCCGGATTTTATCTCTGGACGGTAAATTCGATGACTGCCAGGCGCTGGTAAAACAGGCCTTCGCCGATACAGACTTAGATTATTTAAATTTATCCTCCGCCAATTCTATAAATATCGGAAGGCTTATACCTCAGACGGTATATTACTTCTATTCCTATGCCAGATTGAAAAAAGCCAATGGGGAAAAAATTATATTTTCCGTCCCCTCGGGAAATTTTGGGGATATGATGGGCGGAGTGATCGCCATGAAGATGGGTCTGCCGGTGAAAAAATTTATTATCTCCACCAACGAGAATGATGAGTTCCCGAAATTTTTACAAACGGAAGATTACCATATCATCGTTCCTTCTAAAAACTGCCTGTCAAGCGCGATGAATGTCGGCCACCCCAGTAATATGGCCAGACTTGTGGCTCTCTACGGCGGAGTGATGGATGAAAAAGGCACTATCCTGAAAAAAGCGGATATGAAACTGATGAAAGAAGAGATTTGGGCGGTAAGCATAAATGATGAACATACTAAAGAAACTATTAAAGAAGCTTATACGTCACATAAACTTGTTCTGGAACCACACGGATCGGTCGCATGGGCCGGTCTCCAAGAGTATTTAAAATCACACGGAGATGATAAAGAACAGCTTTATGTTTCCCTGGAAACAGCACATCCCGCTAAATTTCCCGAACAAATAATTAAATTACTGGGATTTGATCCCGAATTACCGCCGAGTCTTGAAGGTATCGAGCATAAAGAAGAACAGTACGATAAGATCGGTGTTGAGTATAGCTTATTTAAAGAATATTTAATTAAAAATTATCAATAGAACGGCAGGTTCGATATGAAATACATCATTATACTCGGCGATGGAATGAGCGACTATCCCATCGATAAACTCGGCAGGAAAACTCCTTTGATGGCTGCCGACATTCCCAATATGAACAAACTCGCCAAAATGGGCAGATGCGGCAAATATCAGACAGTCCCGCCGGAACTTCCTGCCGGCAGCGAAGTTGCTAATATGGCCATACTCGGTTACGACGTCAGAAAACTTTATCAGGGAAGAGGCGTCCTTGAAGCGGCAAGCATGGGCGTAAAATTAAATTCAGACGATCTTGCCATGAGATGCAATCTGATCTGTATAGAGGACGAAAAAATAAAAAATCATTCCGCAGGACATATTTCTTCCGAAGAAGCACATGAGCTGGTCAATTTGCTTAATAAAAAATTAGGTAGTGAAAATATTAAATTCTATAAGGGTGTAAGTTACAGGCATCTTTTAGTTCTGAAGAACGGCAGAAAGGAAGTAAAACTTACCCCGCCGCATGACGTTCCGGGAATACCTTTCCGGGACGTAATGCCGCGATCTCTGATTCCTGAAGCGAACAAAACATGCAATATCCTTACTGACCTTATTTTAATGTCACAGAAAATTCTTCCCGAACATCCGGTTAATAAAAAAAGGAGAGCGGAAGGAAAAGACCCTGCGAATTCCATCTGGCTCTGGTCAGCAGGATATAAACCTGAAATGAAAACTTTCAAAGAGCTTTTCGGAAAGACCGGAGCCGTTATATCGGCTGTGGATCTTCTCTGGGGTATCGGAGTTTATGCGGGAATGGATATCATTCATGTTGAAGACGCCACGGGGCTTTATACCACTAACTATGAAGGGAAAGCAAAAGCTGCCGTTGCTGCTCTGAAAACTCATGACTTTGTTTATCTTCATATCGAAGCTACAGATGAGGCAAGCCACGAGGGAAATGTCGAACTTAAGATAAAATCACTGGAATATCTGGACAAAAGAGCAATCAAATATATCATGGAAGAAACAGAAAAATTCAGTGAGCCTGTTGCGATTGCCATCCTATCTGATCATGCGACACCGTGCAGCGTAAGAACGCACACCCATGATCCAGTCCCGTTCATAATTTACCGGCCGGGTGAAGAACCTGATAGCGTGACTGAATATAATGAGTTTTCCGTTGATAAAGGATATTACGGTCTGATCAAAGACGACCAGTTCATTAAAGCGTTATTCGGTTTAACATAAGGTTAAGTCTTACCGTAGTTAATTATCTTCTTTTAGGAAATTATTTTAGGGGGGGCAGGTTACCTTAATAAGAGTAATTGTGGTAAACAGAATAAATAGTAATCAGGAGAAGGAAGAACCACTGTTATATCATCACAGGATTACATAATGTTTTTTATAATAACATCAACCAGATTTCCCATTCAGGTGGGAAGTGTTGTTCAGTAATGAAAGGATGACACCTCTTTGTGAAGTGGCATAAATAATACTGAGGGCAGTATGGTCAATGTGAAATTGCCACCAGTATCTGGTATCGAGACCCATTAAAATACAGATTAGTGAACGGATAGTGCCCCCATGGGCTACTATCATAATATTTTCTTCAGAATAGAGATTTATGCGCTGCATGAATTGACACGAACGTTCTGCAAGCTGTCGGATGCTCTCTCCTCCCGGAGGGGCATAATCAGGGTCGCGGTTTTCCCACCATTTTGCTATTACCGGATTGGCAAAGCATTCGGTAATATTTTTACCTTCCAGTTGTCCGAAATTCATTTCCCGGAGCTCGGTGCAGGGTGTTAGTTCAACGTTATGTCTTGAAGTAATGATTTGGGCAGTAGTCATTGCCCGTTTCAAATCGCTGCAATATACGGCATCCCACTTATCGCCATTGAGATGGTCGTGTAGTTTTTCTGCCTGTTTAATTCCAGTCTCATTCAGGTCAATATTGGTCTGCCCTTGAAAAAGTCCTTCTTTATTCCACGCGGTTTCGCCATGTCTTACAAGATATATTTTCGCCAATGGTATCCAGAACCTCCGATATATATATTTTCATCGGTATAGTTTAACACAATTGGCATTTTGGGACACTATTTATGAGAAGTGCGGAGAGTAAAATCGTTTACTTTGGTTTGCTTAAAAGAGTATAGTATAAGAGTGAAAAATTACATTATAAATATCATAATGAATAAATAATTCGAGGAGGATTTTAATGGTAACAAAAATAGGAATTAATGGTTTTGGTCGTATGGGTCGTCAGATATTAAAGGCGATAAACAATAACCATAAAAAAGACCTGGAAGTAGTTGTTTTTAATGATCTGGGGAATGCAGAAACATTCGCCCACCTCTTTAAATATGATAGTAACTTTGGGATATACCCCGGAATTGTTGAAGCCGGTAAGGATTCTATTATTGTTGATGGTAAATCAGTTAAATTTGTTAGTGAAAAAGATCCTGCAAAGATTCCCTGGAAACAGTTCGGGGTAGAGATTGTCGTAGAATCCACCGGACTTTTTACTGATGCCAAAGTCGCTGCAGCACACTTACAAGGAGGTGCCAAGAAAGTAATCATCAGTGCACCGGCTAAGAACGAAGATATTACACTGGTGTTGGGGGTAAACCAGGAGCAATACGACGCGCAGAAACATAATATTATCTCTAATGCTTCCTGCACGACTAATTGTATTGCTCCGATGATAAAGATTCTGCACCAGAACTGGGGTATTGAGAAAGGGCTTATGACCACGGTACATTCATACACCAATGACCAGGTAATTCTGGATAAAGCCCATAAAGATTTACGCCGTGCCAGAGCTGCCGCATTAAATATTATTCCTACTACAACCGGTGCTGCCAGAGTCGTAGGGCAGGTGATACCGGATCTCAAGGGTAAACTGGATGGATTGGCTTTACGTGTGCCCACTCCTACAGTATCAATTACTGATTTTGTTGCTGATATAAAGAAGGAAGCTACGGCAGAAGAAGTTAATGCTGCGTTTAAAGCTGCGGCATCAGGCTCATTGAAGGGAATCCTGGAGTACTGCGATAAGCCACTGGTTAGTATAGATTTCAAAGGTAATCCGTCAAGTTGTATCCTGGATGCTCTCAGTACGATGGTGATCGGTAATATGGTTAAGGTTCTGGGGTGGTATGATAATGAATGGGGTTATAGCTGTCGTATCGGAGATTTAGCTACTTTTATTGCAAGTAAAGGATTATAAATTACGGAGAATTATTGTTGACATAAATTATTGACTCTGTTTGACCTGCATACAGACAAGTGTTAGACTATTCCTGATACAGGGAGGATGTTATGCCGATATACGAATATAATTGTACTAAGTGTAAAAATAAGTTTGAGATGATACGTTCACTGAAGAATATGGAGGCGGAAGCTGCCTGCCCTGTTTGCGGCGGTAAGGCACAGCGAATACTTTCTACATGTACCACTTTCTCTCGAGGGGGAGATGGTATTACTAAATCTATTGCGGGAACGGGTAGTTCCTGCAGTAGTTGCAGTGGAGGGTCCTGCTCCGGTTGCCATTAAGTTAACCTGGCAGCATATCTTTTTAAGATGAGTTTTGAAGCGCTGATTAAAATCAGCGCTTCAATTATTATTGCGCCAATACCATATATTGCAATGTCATAGAAATAGTCCTCCGGAAACATCATGATGAGATAGTCTTCCGTCGGGTCGAGTAACCAGAAGGAATTATCGAAGCTAATAAGGTGAAACTGTAGGAAAGCTTGCTCAGGATTTACTGCGGCAATTATTCCGAAAACAATAATAAGTTCCAATGTTAGCATGCTCCCGGTGAATAACGACCGGATTAACACAGGTTTTTCTTGCTTATTGAAGCGAAGGATATAGATAACATATAGTAAAATATATGTTAGTGATATCCAGAAGAGATTAAAGCCTGTGACCATCAGTTCTTTTACATCTCTGAGATGAATTTTTTCCTTCTCATTGAACAGATCCATTTCGCTACCGTTTTTAACAACGCTGATTTGTACGATATCTTCATCGGAATGAAAATAGTCCATTAATTCTCGGGCTGCTACCAGAACAGTTGTTTTTTTAAGACCGGTGCTACCGGTGATATCCCAGGAAGAATCATATTTATCGAATTTATATTCGTATAACCTGATTGCTTCATGCGAGCCGACTTGAATAACAATAGCAAGCAGAAACAGAGGAACTACTAAAATAAAAAGCCATTTTGCAACAATATTCACTATTTTCAAGATAATTCACCAGCAATTATTATCAATCATGATTATTTATGCGGGAGGAATAAGAAATGATATACGACGGTATCGGTTTGTCCCTCCCCAGATTGCCACGATTCGCCTCTGGCGAATCTCGCAATGACAGTTAGTTGAGCGAATCTTACCAGTGACAATCTATTCTTTTTTTATTATATCCACGCCCATGAAGGAACGCAGGACTTCCGGAACAGTGATAGAACCATCCGCTTGCTGGTAATTCTCTAATACGGAAATGAGGACACGCGGCAAAGCAAGTCCGGAACCATTAAGCGTGTGCATAAACTGTGGCCGCGCACCGGATTCAGTACGGTATCTGATGTTGGCACGACGTGCCTGAAAGTCACCGCAATTCGAGCAAGAACTGACCTCCAGCCATTCCTCGCAGCCGGGAGCCCACATTTCGATATCATAGGTTTTTGTTGAATTAAATCCTAAGTCTCCGGTACATATCTGGATAACACGGTACGGTATATCCAGTTTAACACAGATATCGGTAGCATCGTGCAGCATCTTTTCCAGTTCATCGTTAGAAGTATCCGGTTCCACAAATTTATACATCTCTACTTTGTCGAATTGATGTCCCCTCTTGATACCTTTCGTATCTTTGCCGGCAGACATTTTTTCGCGTCTGAAACAAGCAGTATAAGCAACGTAATGTAAAGGAAGTGTTTTTGGCTCGAGTATCTCACCACGGTAAAGATTAGTTAAGGGAACTTCTGCCGTAGGGATAAACCATAAATCATCTTCATCGTCATGGTACAGGTTATCAGCAAATTTAGGTAAATTACCGGAACTGACCATACATTCTCGCTTAACCATATAAGGACAATACATTTCAGTATATCCATGTTCACGGACATGAATGTCAAGCATGAAAGCAATCAAGGCACGTTCTAACCTCGCCCCGGCTCCTTTCAAGATGTAAAAGCGGGTACCGGATAACTTTACTCCTCTCTGAAAATCAAAAATGCCGAGAGCCTCACCTAAATCCCAATGAGGCAGTGGTTTAAAGTCAAATTGTCGTATTGTGCCGGATTGTGACACGACAGTATTATCCTTATCGCTTTTCCCTTCCGGCACACTGGCCTGCGGTATATTAGGTATTTGTAAAAGACATTCTTTAACTTTTGTGTCAAGAGAGGTCACCTCACTTTGTTGTGCTTGTATTCTGTTACTCAGTTCTCGCATTTCAGCGATAAGAGCAGGAGGTTTCTCCTTTATTTTTCCTAATGTGTTACTGGTTTCCTTAAGCTCAGCGCGTAATTCTTCCGTCTGCGTCAATATCTGCCGATAACGGTTATCCAGAGAAATGAGTTCGTCGAGTATAGATGTACTATCGTTACGTTTACGTAACGACTCGCGGACAACATCAGGATTTTCACGAATAAGCTTAATATCAAGCATTAGTATACCTCATTCCTGAGTTTTCAATTGAGGAAACAAAATTATTTCTCTTAGAGAATGTTGATTGGTAATGAGCATGACCAGCCGGTCAATACCAACGCCGAGTCCTCCTGTGGGGGGCATTCCGTGCTCCATTGCAATGAGAAAATCTTCGTCAGGTAATTCCGCTTCTTCGTCACCCATTTCACGTGCTTTTTGCTGTTGTAAGAAACGTGCCCTCTGGTCAAGAGGATCGTTTAATTCGGTAAAAGAATTAGCAATTTCCATACCACCGGCAAATGCTTCAAATCGCTCAACAAGCTGGTCATTTCCCGGCTTACGTTTCGCCAGAGGAGATAATTCTATAGGGTAATCCAGTAAAAAGGTAGGTTTGATAAGGTGAGGTTCTACGAATTTTGAAGTCAGCTCATCAATAAGTTTTCCTCTGCCTTTACTTGTGTCCACTGGTATACCGAAAGTACTCATTTGCTTACGAAGTGAAGCAGCATCGGGATACTCGTTAAAATCGATGCCGGAATATTTCAGGATTTCTTCACGTAGATAGAGCCTGGCCCAGGGAGGAGTGAAGTCAATTATATCATCCCCATAGTTAACAGTGGTGCCTCCTGTTGTCTCCTGACAAATATAGAGAACCATTTGTTCGACCAGATCCATCATTTTTTCGTAGTCAGAATAGGCCTCGTAAACTTCCATCATAGTGAATTCCGGGTTGTGTTTGAAATCAATACCTTCATTACGGAAGATACGTCCAATTTCATAGACTTTATCAAAACCGCCGATAATAATTCTCTTCAGGTAAAGTTCGGTAGCGATACGCAGATAGAAGTCACGATTAAGAGAATTATGATGAGTGATAAATGGCTTTGCCATAGCACCACCGGCCGACGGTTGCAGCACAGGCGTCTCTACTTCCAGGAAGCCCTTATTATCCATGAAACATCTCAAAACAGAGATTATTTTGCTCCGTGTCCTGAAAATATTCTTGATTTCATCATTTGATATCAAATCAAGATAACGCTGGCGGTAACGTTTTTCAACGTCAACCAGACCATGCCATTTTTCTGGCAAAGGACGTAATGATTTAGAAAGGAGGGTGTATCCGGATACCCTTAACGTAGGTTCACCGCTATGAGTACGAAAAACCTCTCCGTTTACCCCGATAATGTCACCAATATCAAGATCCTTTAAACATCCATATGTTTCTTCGCCAAGCGTGTCACGTTTAAAGTAAAGCTGCATTTTCCCTGAATCATCTTTGATATCCATGAAAGTGGATTTACCCATATTACGGTTAGACATAATACGACCGGCCACAGACATGCTGTCAGATTTCATCTCTGTATTACTTTCTTGCTGTGCAAGAACAGCTATCGCTTGACTTATGGTATGTGTGCGATGATAACGATGTGGGTAAGGGTCTATCCCCCGATCACGAAAGTGCTGCATTTTTTCGGTGCGTTGCTGTGTAATATTATCTATTTCAGAAGTCATTTGAAAAGCGCCCCTTTTAATAATAGTGCAATTATAGGCTATTGTCGTATGTTGGTAAAGTAAAGAGAGAAGAGAGTATTATTTTTCTTTTTGCTCCATTTGAGTCAATTTTTTTACCTGATCCAACCATTTACTGGAACTGGTCTCTCTTTCAATAAGATAACGGATATAGCTCCGTATCAATTGTTCTAACTCAAGCAGTAAGCGGGGAGTTGTTATCAAACGAGTTGCTGCTGATATATTATTATTTTGAAGGAAGCGTAATACCTTAAGTGTATTCAATGAAATTGGTTGAACCAATGATTCCTTGTACTGACAATCAGGGCAAAGCACACCACCTCCGGTAATACTGAAAAAATTAGTGGTTGGCTTAAGAGGAGTATCACACAGGATACAATTATTCAGTTGAGGACGGTATCCCGAATATTCCAGTAAGTGCAGCTCAAAATAACGCAGGACAAGTTCCGCATTATTAATAAGACATAATGTGTGTAATGTGTCACGTAGTAGTTCAAACAAAGGTCGGTTTTCCATGTGTTCCGGTGTAAAACGATCTACAAGCTCTGCTGTATAGAGGGCACAAGAAATCTGCCAGAGGTTATCTCTGAGCGAGAGGAAGCTATTAATCGTTTGTCCCTGCGTAATAATGTCCAGATTTTTACCGTGGGCTAACATCAGAGAACTGTAAGTAAGCATCTCGACATGGCCTCTGAGTTTGCTCTTCGGACGACTGATACCCCTAGCTACTGCTTTTATTTTGCCCATATCAGGAGTATAAAGCGTTAAAACTTTATCAGCTTCACTCAGCTTAAACCCTTTGAGAATTATTGCCTCTGTCTTATATAGTCTTTGTATCGTCATATGTTTAATATTTATATTATTAAATAAACAGAATTATATTTTAACATTTTATCAGAATAAGTACTCTCAAAAGTAATATGCCGGATTTAGAAGAGAACTAAAACGGTAAAAATGTTATTATTTATTATAATGATAAATATTGGGAGAATGAATTATGATTATTGAATATACACATCCCAAACTGAATGAAGAGATAAGGGCACCATCGGGAAGTTATCTTCCTCGCGAAGAACATACATTAAGTTATGATGGGCGGGAAATCCTGTATTTTGCAGGTCTGATGGTTATAGAGACTTCATGTTGCGGGATAGGAAGCTGGGATTACATTCAAGTTCCTGGTTTTCTCGTTGAAAGAGGAGAGACAAATGACCGGAACAATCTAACAGTATCAAAGGTAGATACTATTCAGAATGAAAATGACCGTAAGGCTATTTATAAATTATTGGAGAAAGAACATCCTGGAGCCAGAATAGAAATCTGGTAATTATGGTAAATCCATTAACGAGGAGAATATAAAACAGGTTATATTTCCCGTCTTCCTTCGAGAGCACGGGTCAGGGTTACTTCATCAGCATATTCCAGCTCACTGCCAAAAGGAAGCCCGCGGGCAAGGCGGGTAACTCTGATTCCGAGGGGAGTAATTAATTTCTGAAGGTACATTGCTGTTGCCTCTCCTTCAAGGTTAAGATTAGTTGCCAGAATTACTTCCTGAGTATCTTCTGTCTTTAAACGTGACAGTAGTCTTTCAATTTTAAGATCGTCAGGTCCGATACCATCCATTGGAGAAATTACACCATGCAGTACGTGGTACAGACCATTATAGCCACGAATACGTTCCATTGCCATGATATCCAGGGGATTTTCTACCACACATATTAAAGTGTGATCCCGCTCGCTGCTCTGGCAAATAGCGCAGGGATCAGTTTCAGAAATATTCTGACATATGGAACAGAAAACGAGCTTTTCTTTTATCGCTATAATAGAATCACAAAGCTCCCGGGCGTGTTCTTCAGGCATACGAACAAGATAGTAAGTGAGGCGCTGGGCGCTTTTGGGGCCAATACCAGGTAATTTATTGAATTCTTCAATAAGTTTCCGAATAGGTTCCGCGACTTGAACAGGATGGTTATTCAAATAAATCCTCTTAATTTTCTAAAACAGAGATTTACATAAGTCCGGGTATATTTAGTCCGCCTGTTAGTGCACCAAAACTCTTCTGTGCCAGCTCCTGGGATTTTTGTATAGCATCATTCATTGTAGTCAATATCAAATCCTCAAGAAGGCTGATATCAGACGGATCAATTGCTTCCGGAGAAATTTTGATGGATATGATTTTTTGTTGACCGTTCATAACGATGGTGACCGCACCACCACCGGCAGTTGCCTCTACTGTAGCATTATTTAACTCTTCTTGAGCTTTCATCATTTTAGCTTGTAGATCTCGTGCCTGACGCATAAAAGCGCGGTTATTCATATTCATTATTTATTCTCCGAATCTATAATTTTAGCTCCCATTTCCAGAGCTGCTTTCACCAGGTACCCCTGCTTTTGGGAAGGTCTGTTCTGATTATCTTCAATAACACACTGGATATTAAAAGGATGACCGAGAAAATCGCTGAGTATTTTTTCAGCAATTTTACGATTGTTTAATAACTCCATCTTATCTTTGAGTGCGTTACTTTCAAAAGTTAATGTTATAGTATTATCATTAATCGCTGTTGGGACACAGGAATTCTTCATTAAAGCATAAGCAGCGGTACGACGCATATCATGCGATGTACCATCAATCATCTTCTTCCAGCCATTGATTAATTGTTCCAGCGGCGTATTGCTTTCCATACTTTCAGAAACGACAGGCACACTCTCTTTTTCTATTGTTTGGGGTGGTGTGATTATTTCAGTTTGGGATAGTGCAGTAGATTCAGTTTTTTGCTTGATTGTTGGAATTGATGCCGACTCATTATTAATCGCAGATACTGCATTAGAGACAGAACTGTCAGGTAAAGAACACTCTATCAATGCCAGCTCCAGTGGAAGAGAGTAATATGTTTCTGAAGATAGGTCAACCTGACCGAAAAGTTTTATTGCTTTGATAATTTCTTGTAATGAAGCATGTTGAGATAATTTGATAATCTCTGCCGTATCTTCCTCGTTGAGGTTTATTAAATCGTTAACACCGGATCTTAGCATCAGTATATCTCTTAAGTACTGAACTAGTTCGCGGGTAAGCTGTTTCAGGTCAACCCCGTCATTAATCATGCTATTAATAACTGCCAGACCATCGGGAATATTTTTATCGATAATGGTTTTTGCCAGTTGTTTTACACGTGAATCGTCAGTCAATCCCAGCATACTTTGAACTTGATTTATGCTTATACTGGAGCCGTAATATGATAGTAATTGCTCCAGAAGATTTTCTGCATCACGAAGACTGCCTCCAGAGCTTTTTGCAATAATTTTTAATGACCGGGAATCAATGGTAATACCTTCATTCTGGCAGATATATTCAAGACGGGCAATAGATGCTTCCTGAGAAATACGTCGAAAGTCGAAACGCTGACATCGGGATAAAATAGTAGGTAATATCTTATGTGTTTCTGTTGTCGCTAATATAAATATGGCGTGTGCAGGTGGTTCTTCCAGTGTTTTAAGTAGCGCGTTTGATGCCGAATCAGAAAGCATATGGACTTCATCAATTAAGTAGACCTTATATCGTGCGATATTAGGAACAAAATTTATTTTCTCCCGGATGCTTCTGATGTCGTCAACGCTATTATTACTGGCAGCGTCTATCTCAATTACATCCAGTGCTTTTCCATCAGTTATTGCCTGGCACATGGTACACTCATTACAGGGTTCACCGTTTTTGTTATTGAGGCAATTAACTGCTTTAGCCAGAATACGTCCTGTACTAGTTTTTCCGGTACCACGCGACCCACAGAATAAATAGGCGTGAGCTATCTGACCGTGATGAATGGCATTACGAAGGGTTTGTGTAACATGCTCCTGTCCCACTACTTCAGATAGTGTCTGCGGACGCCATTTTCGATAGAATACCAGAGAGCTCATTATTTTAATCCCTGTAATACTTTTGATTCCAGTAATTTCATTTCGCACTCTTTCTGAGGTTCATCATGGTCGAATCCTGCCAGATGCAAGACGCCGTGCGTTATTAGCAATGCAAGTTCTTTTTCTATTGTACAACTTTCCTGTTCTGCCTGAATTTTAGCCCGGGGATAAGAGATAACAATTTCACCGAGATGAGTTACTCCGTCAGGAGGCATAATAAATGGTATGGTTTCAGATATATCTTTTTCCGTTAGGGCGAAAGATAGTACATCGGTAGTTTCATTTAAGCCTCGATATTTCTTATTAAGTCTGCGAATTGATTCATCACTTGTAATGATTAAGCTTAATTCTAATGGTGATTTTAATCCACTAACGGATAACGCTTTCTCCACAATTTTATGTATCCAATCAATGCTTAGAAAAAATTTAATTTGTCTGTTGATTCGGATATTGAGTTCAAATTTCACTAGATTAGTAACTCCAGAGAGATATGATAGCATAGCCTGTAAGGGCAATCAATTAAGATTTTACTTTACTTCTTGCTACTAATTTCGGTTTCTAATATGATGTGAAATAATATCTTGCTAATACTAACAAAATAAAATCAGAATGGATATATCGGGAAATGTATAGAGGAAACAGTGGGCGTAACAAAAATACGATCTGGATGATAATAGGAATCAATATATTCGTATATATCATTACACTGGTACAACCGCTAATTCCCTATAATTTTGGTCTGGTGCCTCAGGATATAGCCAGTAGACCATGGATAATTATAACCAGTATGTTTATTCATCGTAGCCTGTGGCATCTGGTGGCAAATATGTGGACCCTGTATTTTTTTAGTTCGATGCTGTCTTCCATAATTGGGGATAAAAGGTATCTGGCAGTGTATTTTATTGGTGGGATAGTAGGGGGGATATTCTATGCTCTTATCGCATCACCTAATAGTATTGCTATTGGTGCATCAGGAGCAATCTTTGCCCTGGGTGGTGCACTTGCTATCTTAAGACCTAAAATTTCCGTGTATGTTTTTCCTATCCCTGCTCCTATACCATTATGGGTCGCTGTCATCGGAGGATTCTTTATCATATCTTTCTGGCCGGGAATTGCCTGGCAGGCCCATCTAGGAGGACTTATAGCGGGTTTAGCAATAGGTTATTTTTATAAAATAAAGCAAAGATTTTAATAAGTGTATCATTTTGTTATTCTCAGGCTTGACCTGGGAATCCAGTGTTAATGTGATAACATCGCTTTTGATGTAATGCTTCTTGTTGTCCGCTTATCTCCCTTGCTGCCTATTTCCCTAAAAACCATTCACTATTTCTCTGTCCCTGGATTCCCGCTCGGAGGCGGGAATGACAACGGAGTTTACTTTCTCCACCCCGCCGCCGGATTGCTTTGGCCATGCCTGGCGGCTTCCTCGCAATGACGATACTGTCATCCTCAACCCGATCGAGGATCCAGGGTATTAGG